>CALKFF010000041.1 GCA_938084585.1 uncultured Flavobacteriales bacterium | reverse complement strand
GGGCTGGGGGTTGAAATTCCGAGTCGAGTCGTTCGATCCTGAGCAAGAGACGTTCGAGATGACCGTGTGGGAACACGAAAGCGTGCGCCGAGACTTTGTCGTGATGCAGGCGGTGCTTTTCCCTCAAATCAATTGGCTTTGGCTCGGCTGCATCTTGATGACCATTGGGTCTTTCTTGGCGGTTCGGTTCCGAATCCGTCAAGGCAAATCTTCTGCCCGTCGTCATGGCTGACCTTCGCATCGTCGTGGTGGGCGCCGGACGGGTGTCACGTGAATTGGCCCCGGCCTGGCAACGCGCTGGCCACGACATCTTGCACGTCGTGAGCCGGACCGCCCAATCAGCGCAGCCTTTGGGCGAAGCGTTGGGGTGCTCCTGGAGCACCACCTTGACCGAAGCCGCAGGCGCGTTGAGCGACGCCGAAGTGGTCGTGGTCGCAGTGACCGACGGCTTGATCTCCGAAATCAGCGCCGCCATCTCAGACATGGTGTCCCCTTCGTGCTTGATGGTGCACGTCTCGGGGGCCACGCCTTTGGATCATTTGCGCGCGCCGAGTGCGGTCGTTTGGCCCATCCGCAGCTTCAACCCCAAGGCAGACAGCGTCCCTCTTGCCAACACCCCCACAGTTCTCGAAGCCTCGGACGACAACGCGATGGTGCTTGCCCGCACGCTCGCTTCTGCTTGGGACGCCGACGTGTCTGAAGTGTCAGGCACCCAGCGTGCGGCTGCGCACATGGCGGCAGCGGTGGCAGACAACTTTGCGAACCACATGTTCGCCGAAGCGCAGGACCTTCTTGAACAACGCGGCCTGCCCAAGACGCTCTTGCGCAACCTGGTGTTGGGCTTGACACAAGGCGGGCTTCAAGGCGACTCCCGGGAACGACAAACCGGCCCGGCGCGACGCGGCGACTACGCCACCCTTGAGCACCATCGTGCGCTCCTCCCCGACGACGTCAAACACCTGTACGACACCGTCACGGCACACATCATCCACAGACACTCTTCATGAACTACAAGACCAAGCTCTCTGACATCAAGCTCTTCGCCTTCGACTACGACGGGGTGTTCACCAACGGCACCGTGTATTTGATGCCCGACGGCAGCATGGCCAGGACCGCCTCAGCCCGAGACGGGTTCGCCGTGCAATGGGCCGTGAAACAAGGGCTGAACCTTGCGGTGGTGTCCGGCGGCAAAGACGAGCCCGTGCGTTGGCGCATGGAAAAGCTTGGGCTGGACGAAGTGCATTTGGGCGCCGACGACAAACTCGCCAAACTCGAGGAGATTTCAGACCGTACGGGCATCGCGCTTGGCGACATGGCCTACATGGGCGACGACATGCCAGACCTCAAAGCGTTGGAAGCCGTGGGACTCAGCTGCTGCCCTTTTGACGCAGTTCCAGAGGTTCGGGCCGTGGTGGACTGGGTGGTGCCAGAAGCCGGTGGAGAAGGATGTGTTCGAAATTTGTTGGAACAAGCGATGAAACTTCGTGGTTTATGGGACAGCCGTAAGGGTCATCGGTGGTGAGTCGGCCCTAACTTCACGCCCACATGGATCGCAACACTTTGACGGGCCTCGTGCTCATGATGGCCCTGCTTTTGGGGTACCAATGGTACATGGCCCCCACCGACGAAGAGGTCGCACAATTGGAAGCCGAGCAAGCGCGTTTGTCGGCGGAAGCGGACAGCGCATCCGCGGCCGACTTTGCCGCTTCGCAAGCCGCGCTCAATGCCACCGCAGCACTTCAGGCTGCATCCCCTTCCGACACCATACGAAATGCCGAGCTGGACGCCGAACTGCGCCGGCGATTTGGCATCTTTGGGCCTGGGGTGATTGGCACCGACCGCGATTTGGTCATGTCCAACGACCAAGTGCGTGTGACCTTCAACACCCGCGGGGGCCTTCCTGTGGCGGCCACCTTGCAAGACGGGTACACCCGCTATGGCAGCGACGAACCTGTGAGCCTCTGGGTGCGGGAACAGTCTAACATGAATGTGGCCTGGGACGTGCCCGGCGTGGGCCGTGTTGGGTTCCATGATTTGCACTTCAAGCCCATTTCAGAGGGTCCCACTCAGCTTGTGTTGGAATCGGATTTGGGCGACAACAACGCCATCCGCATCGTCCACAAGTTGGAGGGCTACCAGGTCAAAACCGACATCAACTTCATCGGCGTCGACCGCCTCACCGAGGGCCAAAGGCTCTTCACATGGAAGGCGCTTGGGCAACGGAACGAGAAAGGCCTGCAGTGGGAGCGTCAGCACAGCGCCATCTACTACTTGGAGCTCGGCGAAGAGCGGGACTACCTCAGCGACGGCCAGGAAGACGACGAGGTGCTGGAATCGGGCCTGAGCTGGTTGGCGTTCAAACAGAACTACTTCTCTGCATTGGTTGGAAGTCCTGAGCCGTTCGCCGCTGGAGCCAAAATCGCCAACATTCTTCCCGAAGACGACACGACGTATGTGATGGGCTACGCAGCTGAACTTCCTTTCGACGGCCAGCAGCTGCACTTCTACTTTGGCCCCAACGACTTGGCCTCGCTGGAAACCACTGGGTTTGAGGAGGTCGGACGCATCATCGACTACGGGTGGTGGATCTTTGGTTGGGTCAACCGAAACGTCATCCTCCCGGTGTACGGCTTCGTGGCCAACTACATCGGCAACATGGGACTGATCATCCTGGTCTTGACGCTGGTCATCAAGAGCGCGCTCTTTCCCGTCACATGGAAAAACTACATGAGCTCGGCGAAGATGCGGGTGCTGCGGCCCGAGCTCAACGAAATCAACGAGCGTCACAAGGAAGACGCCATGGAGCGCCAAAAGGAAACCATGGAGCTCTACCGCAAGACCGGGGTCAACCCGATGGCGGGATGTCTGCCAGGCTTGCTCCAGATGCCCATCCTCTACGCGATGTTCAGGTTCTTCCCCTCCAACATTGACCTCCGCGGTCAATCGTTCCTGTGGGCCGACGACCTGGGGGCCTTCGACAGCCTGTTGACCTTGCCCTTCAGCATCCCCTTCTACGGCGCACATGTCAGCGGCTTCACCTTGTTGATGGCGGCTTCGATGTTCGTCTACATGCGCATGTCCATGGCCAACCAAAGCATGCCTACCCAACCGGGCATGCCCGACATGAAGACCATTCAGACCATCATGCCTTTCACCATGTTGTTCTTCTTCAATGGGTTTGCCTCTGGGTTGAGCATGTACTACTTCACCGCCAACATGGTCAGCATCGGCCAAATGTTGACCATCAAGCGGTTCTTCATCAACGAGGACAAAATCCGCGCGAAGATTGACAACAACCGGTCCAAGGCCGGTGCCCGCACCAAACCCAGCTTCATGGAACGCCTTCAGGAGGCGGCGAAAGAAGCGGAGAAAAAGCAAAAGGAAACCGAGCGCAAGAAGAACGACACCCGGGCCAAGCGCAAAAAGAAGTGATGCGAGGGGTGTTGTCGACGTGGTTTGTGGCGCTGGGATGCCTTGCGTGGTCTTGCGGATCCACCCAGGACACGATTTCCAGCGGGACTTCTGACGCGGTGTTGGTGGGCTTGGAGCGCACCCCCTGCCACGGCCGTTGCCCTGTGTATTCTCTGCGTGTGCTGAGCGACGGCCGAGCGACCTTGGACGTCGGACGGTTCTGCGACGAAGCATTCGGCCGTTCGCTGTCGCAAGGGCGACACACCGCGCAGGTCGATGTGGGCGTCTGGGGCTTGGTGGCCGACGAGGCCCGGGCCATGGGCTTCGACACGTTGGCCGCGCGCTACGACGACCCTAGGGTGATGGACTTGCCTTCGACCACCCTGACCATCCACGACTGGTCGGTGATGAACCGCTACGGTGGACCCAACTTGAATGAAATTTACACGCGCATCGAACGGTTGGTGGGCCGAATGGACTGGCAAGCCACAGCCGAAGACGCACGTTGAAACCTGAACATCCAATCTTCAAACACATGACACGATTCACCACTTTGGGGGCGCTCTTCTTGCTCCTGCTGAACACCGCCCGCGCCGACGAGGGGATGTGGTTGCTGCACATGCTGCAACGCATCAACGAAGCCGACATGCAAAAGTCTGGCTTGCGCCTCTCCGCCCAGGACATCTACGACATCAACAACGCCTCGCTCAAGGACGCCATTGTTCGGCTGAACGGAGGAAGCTGCACTGCGGAGGTCATCTCCAGCCAGGGTTTGGTGTTGACCAATCACCACTGTGCGTACGGCGCCATCCAGAGCTTCAGCACCCCCGAGAGCGACTACTTGACGGACGGATTCTGGGCCAAGAGCAAGGACCAAGAAATGCACATCGACGACTTCTACGTGAGCTTCTTGGAGCGCATCGACGACGTGACAGAACGCATCTTGGCCAAGGTCAACGACGACATGCCTGAAGCCGAACGCGCTGCCGCTGTGGCGGAGGAAATCAAGGCAATTCAAGCTGAATACACAGAGGCCGACGCTTCGTTGAGCTACGACGTCAAGTCCATGTATTACGGCAACGAGTACTACGTCTTCACCTACCGCGACTACAACGACGTTCGCTTGGTGGCGGCCCCACCCGAGAGCGTGGGCAAGTACGGTGGCGACACCGACAACTGGATGTGGCCACGCCACACCGGCGACTTCAGCATGGTGCGCATCTACGCAGACGCGGACAACAACCCCGCAGCGTACAGCGAAGACAACGTGCCTTACACCCCCAAGCGTCACCTCAAAATCAGCATGGAAGGCGTCAAGCAGGGCGACTTCACCATGGTGATGGGCTACCCAGGCAGCACCGACCGTTTCCTCAGCAGCTGGGGTGTTGAGCAGGCCATCAACCTGTACAACCCTTCTGTGGTGGATTGCCGCGACTTGAAGCTCAAGACGATGAAGAGCCACATGGACGCCGACAAGGCCGTGCGCATCAAGTACGCCGCCAAGTACGCACAGACTGCGAACTACTGGAAGTACTACATCGGCCAAACCAAAGGCCTCAAGCGCCTTGAAGTCCAAGCCCAAAAAGAAAAGTTGGAGGACCTCTTCAACCGCTGGGCCGTGAGCACCCCCGACCGCCAAGGCACATATGGCGAGGCCCTCGGATTGATCGAAGAATATTACGCGGCCACCGACGCCACGGTGCGTGGCGAGGTCTACGCGCGTGAGGCTGGCCTGTTGGGCAGCGACATCGTCTTGTTTGGACTGCGTGTGGGCTTCCGCGGTGCGGGGTTGTTCGGGGAGGACGAAGGCGCAGCTGAAGCCACCAAGGAGATGCTCCAAGGCTTGGCCGACGCCCACTTCAAGGACTACGACCAAGACACAGACCGCGAGCTCTTCGTGAAGATGTTGACCAAGTACCGCGACGACATCGCCCCAGAATTGTGGCCCCGCGAATTTCAAGTGGTGGAAGACAAGTACAAAGGCGACTTCGGCGCGTATGCCGCCAAGATCTACAGCAAGTCGCCCCTGCGCACGGCGGAAGCTTTTGCAGCGTTTTTGGACAACCCCAAGGAGAAGACGTTCGACAACGACTTGGCCATCAGCATGGCGATGAGCATCTACGAACGCTACAGCCAGGGCACCTCTCCGGAGATTCAGGAGAAGTTTGACCGCGGTTACCGCTTGTTCGTGCGCGGCTTGCGTGAGTTGATGCCCAACAAGGCTTACTACCCTGATGCCAACTCGACCATGCGTTTGACCTACGGACCTGTGGGCGAATACAAGCCCGCCGACGCCGTGTACTACGACTTTGTGACCACCGCCAACGGCATCTTGGAGAAGAAGGACAACAGCAACCCCGAGTTTGTCGTGCCAGAGCGCTTGGAAGAGCTCATCAAGGCACGCGACTTCGGCCCGTACGCCAACGACCGCGGCGACCTGGTGGTGTGTTTCATCCACGGCACCGACATCACAGGTGGAAACTCAGGAAGCCCAGTGATGAATGCCAACGGCGACTTGATCGGTTTGGCCTTCGACGGCAACTGGGAAGCCATGAGCGGCGACATCGCCTTCGAGCCACGTCTCCAGCGCACCATTTCTGTGGACATCCGCTACGTGATGTGGATCCTCGACAAGTACGCCGGATGCACCAACCTCATCGAGGAGATGGACTTCGTCTACGCCTCTGAGGAAGTTGAAGACCCTGCCTCTCAAGAAGCCCAAATCAGCGATCCTGCCAACGACAAGTGACCATGATGGCACGAATGAAAAAGCCCGGACCCATTGGTTCGGGCTTTTTTGTGTCTGGCGTTCGGGTTAAACCGCGTTGCGGCTGGCGTTCACAATGCCGTACATCGTCCGGATGATCAGCTTGCGCAACATGTCAGGACTCCAAGACGACGACTCTCCCCTCACCTGCCGGTCCATTTCTGTCAAGGCGAACTGCTGGATGACCAACAGCGGCTGAATGATGCTGTCGCGGAGACGGATGCTCTCCTTGATGGCGGGCACCGTTTCCATGAGGTCGGCCTGACCGGTGATGGCCAGCACAAGCACACGGGTGCGCTCGAATTCCTCGTGCACCGTGTTCCACAACCCTCCAAATGTGGGGTGGTCTGAGAGGTGCGCCGTGAGACGGAAATCGCACTTGGTCATGGATTGCATGGAGTTCTCCACGAGCGTCCGGAAGAAGGCGTTGCGCCGGTACAACCCAGCAGCCTCATCAAGACGGCCTTTGCGGTCGAGCGCTTCCAAGGCCGTGCCCAGACCAAAGTAGCCTGGCACGTTTTGCTTCAACTGCGACCACGACCCCACAAACGGGATGGCCCGCAGGTCGCCAAAGTTGATGGCCCCGTCCTTCGCCCGCGACGTGGGCCGGCTGCCGATGTTGGTGGCGCCGTAATACTTCAGGGTGCCGAAGGTGGCCAAGTACTCCGTGAACTCAGGCCGGTTCCTCAAGGCCAAGTAATGGGCATGGGACGTCTCCCCAAGCTCATCAAGAAGGGCCGCGTCGGCCGCCGAAATCTGGGTCTCCTCCTCGTCAAACAGACGGTTCTTCACCCCGGCCGTGAACAGCAATTCCAGGTTGAAACCAGCCGACTTCGGGATGCCAAAGTTGGACGAGATGGTCTGTCCTTGAATGGTCGTTTGGATTTCTCGGTTTTCGATGTCGCGACCCAACGACGCGTAGAAGCGGTGGGTGTTGCCGCCACCTCGGGCAGGCGGACCGCCACGACCGTCGAAGAACATCACCGTGCGTACGTGTTCGCGGCTGATGTCGGTCAGGCTTTGCTTGGCCCGGTAAATCGCCCAGTTGGCCCGGAGGTAGCCTCCATCCTTGGTGCCGTCCGAAAAACCGAGCATGACGGTTTGGTCGCCGGCGCGTGTGTCCAGGTGGGCTGCGTACACAGGGTGCGTGTAGAGCTTGGCCATCTCGGCCTTGGCCCCGTCGAGGTCTTGGATGGACTCGAAGAGCGGCACGAGGTCCAACGTCATCGGCCCTTCCCATCCGCTGGCTTTGACCATGGCGTGAAGGATGGCGATGTCCAACGCCCCAGCGCAGTTGCTGAGGATGAACCGGTGACACCCCGCTTCTCCGTTGTGCCGCTGAATCTCCTGCATGGCCCGGAGGCTGTCCAACACGTCTTGGTGACGGTCTTCCTCAAGCGCGCCGTTGTGAGGTTGGTTGTAGGCAAACAAAAAGTCCAACGCCTCGGCCTCCGACATCGACTCAAAGGCCTCCACAGCAGCGGTTCCGGATTGCGCTTCGAGCAACGCCAAGAAAGCTTTTTTCACCACCCGGGCGTCTTGGCGGATGTCCAGCGACGCGAAGTGCATCCCAAACATGCGCACCTTGAACATGAGCTGGCGGATTTGGTCCAAATACAATCCGTTGAACTCCTCCTCCACTCGGCGCTCCAACCTGCCCAAGCCTTCCAACAACACCTCTTGCTTCAACGACAAATCGCTGGAATTGAAGATGGCTTCCTCGATCATGCTTTGCAACATGTCCAATTCACCCTCAAGCCCTTTGAAGGTCACGAGGCGCCGCATTTCCCGCAGCTCCTTGCGGTAGCATCGCAACAACGTCAACTTCAACTTGCGGGCCACGCGCAACGTGGTGTCCGCGCCGACGTACGGATTGCCGTCTCGGTCGCCTCCAGGCCAAAACCCGATGCGCAACATGCCCATGTTCAAGCCCTCGCCGTTGGGGCGTCCCAACGCGTTGGCGACACGTGCTCCCAGCGCCGAACAGGCTTCGAAAAACACGTTCTCGAGGTACCAAATCTGTCGGATGGCCTCCTCGTAAGGTGTGGGAGGCTCGCTTTGGAAGAACGGCGTCAGCCCGAGTTGGTGCAACCGTTTGCGGATGTTGACCAAGTCGTTGTCTTCCATGGCCAAGGCCAAGTCGGTGATGATGGCCAAGACGTTACCCGGGTAGAATTGGGTTGGGTGAGATGTGAGCACCACGCGGACGGCGTACTCTGCCAACATGTCCCGCATCTCTTTTTCCAAGCCATGACGACGCACACGTTGCATCAAACTCTGCAACGACTCTGCCCCGCCCATGTCGTTCAGCTGGGCGTATCGGGCGTCTTCGAGCGCGTCCACAAGCACAACTTGACGCTCGATGTATTGGATGATGCGAAACAACAACGCCGCCGCCGCCTCGGTCGAAGGGCTTCCCTGGCTGGACAAAAAGCCCTCCAGGATGTCGTGCGGCGCGTCGCCGCGCTCCAATCCAATTTCACAAGCCTCTTGCAGCAGCGGCACACGCAGTCCTGTCTGACGAATGCCATCCAACGGCAAGGTCAAAAAGATGCCGTTGAACACCTGATACGGGTGACTCACCACCGACCGATAATCCCTCTTTTCACGCATGATTCGGCAAAATTACCCCGTACTTTTGAAACCATGCGCATCGACATCGTGACTGTGTTGCCCGGGCTCTTGAAAGGGCCCTTTGACGAAAGCATTGTGAAGCGAGGCATCGAGAAGGGCCTTGTGGAAGTGCACGTGCACAACCTTCGAGACTGGAGCACCAACAAGCACAACAAAGTGGACGACGCGCCTTTCGGCACCGCCGCAGGGATGGTGTTGGCCATGCAGCCCTTGCACGACGCCATCACCGACTTGCAGTCGCAACGGGTGTACGACGAGGTGATCTTTTTGACCCCAGATGGCGAGACTTTGGCCCAACCACGGGTCAACCAACTTTCGCTCTCGGGCAACCTGATGCTCATCTGCGGGCACTACAAAGGCATCGACCAGCGTCTGCGCGACCACGTGATCACCCTCGAGTTGAGCATCGGCGATTACGTGTTGAGCGGTGGCGAATTGGCCGCGGCCGTGCTGACCGACGCCTTGGTTCGGTTGGTGCCTGGTGTGATTGGGGACGAGACCAGCGCGTTGAGCGACAGCTTTCAAGACGGTCTGTTGGCTCCACCAGTCTACACAAGGCCTGCGGAGTACAACGGGTGGAAGGTGCCCGACGTGCTGCTCAGCGGGAACCACGCGGCCATCGATGCGTGGCAAGAAGCGCAGGCGCTGGCCAGAACCAAGGCACGCCGCCCCGACCTGTTGGAAGGACGAGAAGGCTGATCTGCCAACCCCAGGTCCAGATTCGTTCACAGCTGCAGGTGGACAACTGGCCATTATTCTTGAGAGAAAGCAACGCTGACTCCAGGAATTTCCGTAATATTGCACCCCGAAATGGACAAACCTCACTGGAGGAGCCCTCTTTCAAAAAGCAACCAGCATACCATGGACCGCATCAAAGACATCACCGCCAAGTTGGTCGAAACCAAGGATTGGCCTGAGTTCGCCACCGGCGACACCGTCACCGTGACGTTGAAGATTAAGGAAGGCAACAAGGAACGCCTTCAGGCATTCCAAGGCGTGGTCCTGCAACGCCGTGGATCTGGAACGACAGAAACGTTCACCGTTCGCAAGATGGCCAGCGGCGTGGGCGTCGAGCGCATCTTCCCCATCTCCTCTCCTTCCTTGGACAGCATCGTGGTGAACAAGCGGGGCAAGGTCCGTCGCGCCCGCATTTACTACTTGCGTGAGCGCACCGGCAAGTCGGCCCGCATCAAGGAGCGTCGCGTCGCGCGTTGAACCGACGGTTCACCGCATCAAAAAAGCCAACCCATTGGGTTGGCTTTTTTGTGCTTGGAACTTTCGTTCTCCCCATTCACTTCGCCATCACCTCGTCCACCGCACGAAGGATGTCGGCTTCTTGAGCCTGAGCACTCGCCACCAGTCGGGCGCACGTTGCTTGCACCTCAGCCGCTTTGGCATGGTCTTCCAAATCGCCGCAGTTGATGCGCGCGTTGAGCACCGCCCCCATGACCGCCGTGCGCAAGCACATGGCGCCCACCCCCGCGTCGGTGACGCTGTTGGGGTTGCCATTCTTTGCCATGGCCGCCGCCAATGGCAGGGCGTCGTGCGCCAATTGGGCCACTTTCAATGGAATGTCAATGGCGTTCAACGTCGCGTCCTGGATGGCCTGATGGCGCTTTGCCTTCTGAGCATCAGTGCCTTTGGGCATGCCGTACGCCGCCATGATCGCGTCGAAAGCCGCGGTGTCTGCGTCGACAAGCGCCAACAGGTCGTTCTGAAACGCCAATCCCTGCTCGGCATGTTGGCTGAACATTTCCCAACGGTCGTCCCAGCCCCGCTTGTGGGCGCTGAGGTTCCCCACCATGGTGGTCAGCGCGGCACCCAATGCGCCTGCGTAGGCCGAGATGGATCCGCCCCCAGGGGCAGGCGCCTCAGATGACGTGGTGTTGGCGAATTGGGTCAGGGTCATGCCGACAAGCGGCGCGCTGCCCTGGTCGGCGATGATGTACTCGATGACGCGCTTTTGGGCGTCGAAGGGCGCCAAATCGTCCAAGCCCAGAGACTTCACAGCAATCTTGACCTTCTCCGCCTCGCTGATTCCGAGCGAACGCTGTTGCTTCCTCAAGTAGTGGTCGGCCGCGTCCAACAACACGCGCAACGGCAACAACCCGACAAGTTCAGACCCTGTCACACGAATGCCGCGGGCCTGCGCCTTGGCAGACGCCTCGTCAAAGGCCACGTGGACCGGTGTAACATGGATGTCGGTGAGATTCAGCGAAAGCTGGGCAATGCCGTACTCCTCGATGTACCAGCCGATGCCCTTCACGGCCTTCAGCGACCCGGGGATGCGCACGGGGTTCCCTGCGTCGTCGAGGACGGCCGGTCCGGTGATGCCGTCGCGCTTTTTGATGCGCCCCGCCTCGCGAATGTCGAACGCGATGGCGTTGGCCCTCCGGCTGGAGGTCGTGTTCAAGTTGATGTTGTAGGCGATGAGAAAATCCCGGGCGCCAACGGCAGTGGCTCCGGTCTTTTTGGCGTGGTCGTTGAATTCGGCAGGGCCAAAGTCCGGCGCCCCGTCCTCCGTCGCCAACTTGGCGAGTCCCTCGTACTGTCCCTGACGGCACACCGCCAGGTTCTTGCGCTCTGGGCGCTTCGCGGCAGACTCGTAGAAGTAGCCAGGGATGCCGAGCTCCTTCCCCACACGTTCCCCGACCGCACGGGCCACGTCGATGCACTCGTCCATGGTCACGCCCGCCACCGGCACGAACGGACACACATCGGTCGCGCCCATGCGCGGGTGCTCCCCCGTGTGTTTGGACATGTCAATCAACTCTGAGGCCTTCTTGATCAAGCGGAACGCCGCTTCTCCCACCGTCTCGGGCGGGCCCACAAACGTGATGACCGTGCGGTTGGTGCTCTTGCCTGGGTCGACGTCCAGCAGCTTGCAGCCTTCCACCGTTTCCACCACGGAGGCCACAGCCTGAATCACTTCAGGGCGCCGTCCCTCGCTGACGTTGGGGACGCATTCAATCAATCTTTGCATGAAGCCAAAGTAGCGTGGACCCTGGCCGAGTGGTTTGGACTTAGGCCTCCCAGATTTCACCGTTCACGAACACCTTATCCACATACGGGTCTGTGAACCGATAGGCCAACTCTTGGAGGCCCTCCAGCGGCTTGGTCAAGATGAAATTGGCGCGGTGCCCTCGTCCGAGCGCCCCCACTTCGTGGGACAATTCCATCGCTGCCGCCCCGTTCAGTGTGGCGGCTGCAATGGCTTCCAACGGGGTCATGCCCATCTTCAAACTGCCCAAGCGGACCGCCATGCCCATGTCCCCGCTCGGGGCAGATCCAGGATTGTGGTCAGTCGCCAAGACGAGGGGCAACCCAGCGTCAATCAAAGACCTGGCGGGCGTGAAGGGAATGCCCAAAAAATGACTGCACCCAGGCAACGCCACCGGATACGTGGGGTGAGATTCCTCTAGGACACCCGCTTCCACCCCTTCAATCAGCGCCTGAATGGCCTCTGAGCCACACACCTCCAGGTGGTCCGCAGACAAACTTCTCTTCTTGACGCAAAGGTTCACACCACCAATCTCATTGAACTGATTGACATGAATTTTGGACTTCAAACCAAGAGAGTCTGAAGCGTCCAACAGCAGTTCTGTTTCTGCCACGCCGAAGTATCCCTTCTCGCAAAAGGCATCGACGTAATCCACCAACCCCTCGGACGCCAGCGCCGGAAGCATGTCGTTCACCACATGCTGGGTGTACGCCATGGCATCGGGGAACCCAGGGGGCACCGCATGGCACCCCAGGAACGTGGCCTTCACCGGGATGGGAAGAACTTCCTTCAACCTGGCCACCACACGAAGCATCTTGCGCTCTGCCTCGAAGGTCAAGCCGTACCCAGATTTGATTTCCAACGCGCCCACACCCTGGGCCATGACTGCGTGAATGCGGACCAAGGCGTCTTCGAAGAGCGCGTCCTCAGACATGGATTGGAGCGCTTTGGCCGAATTCAGGATGCCGCCGCCGCGCTCCGCGATCTCTTGGTACGTCGCCCCCTCCAGCCGCATCAGAAACTCCTCCGACCGGTCTTTGGCAAACACCGAGTGGGTGTGGCTGTCGCACCAGGAAGGAATCACGTAGCGTCCCTGGGCATCCACAATGGTCAAGCCCGACCAATCTGCAATGCCAGGAAACGAAGACATCTCCCCAAAGTCCACCACCATGCCATCCTCCACCGCCAGCCATGCGTCTTCCAACACCGGGAACTTCGCCATCTCTCCCCCGGCCACATGCCGCGGCACGTCCTCAAACGCCCCGACCAGTCCCTTGATGTTTTTGAGCAGTGCACGCATGCCACGCAAGGTATACCTTCGCAAGAATGGCGGGCAACACCTTCGGCAACTTGTTTCGCGTGACCACCTTTGGAGAGTCACACGGCCCTGCATTGGGGGGCATCGTGGATGGATGTCCAGCGGGACTCGTGCTCCGCGTGGACTCGATCCAGCGGGAATTGGACCGGCGCAAACCCGGCCAATCCAAGCTCACCACGCCACGAAAGGAATCGGACCTGGTCGAGGTCCTTTCTGGCATCACCACCCGTGATGCGGGCCCCACCACCACAGGCGCACCCCTTGGGTTCATCCTGCGCAACGACAACGCCAAGCCTTCCGACTACAGCCACCTGGAGAACACCTTCCGCCCTTCCCACGCCGACTTCACGTACGAGGCCAAATACGGCTTGCGGGAAGTCGCAGGAGGTGGGCGAGCTTCGGCCCGAGAGACGGCATCGAGGGTGGTGGCAGGCAGCGTGGCCCGGCAATTCCTGGCGACGCTCGGCGTCGAGGTCGGGGCCTACGTGGAGCGGGTGCAAGACATCAGCATGCCCTTGCCCCCGTCGTTCCACAATCGAGACGAGGTGGACGCCCACCCAGTCCGGTGCCCGCACCCTGACACAGCGCGCCGGATGGCCGAGCGCATCGAGGAAATGCGCCAGGCAGGCGACACCGTGGGAGGCGCCGTGGTGCTCGTGGCGCGGGGCGTGCCAGCGGGTTGGGGAGAACCGGTGTTTGACCGGCTCCACGCCGATTTGGCCAAAGCCATGTGGTCGCTGCCCGCCACCAAATCCTTGGAATTGGGCTCGGGCCTGAGCGGCACCTTGATGCGCGGCACGGAGCACAACGACGCCTTCGTGAACCGAGGCGACCGAATCGGCACCGCCACCAACCGAAGCGGCGGCATCCAAGGCGGCATCAGCAACGGCGAGGACATCGTCTTGCGGGTCGGGTTCAAGCCCGTGGCCACGGTCATGTCGCCAGGCCAATCGGTGAACCGGGCTGGCGAACCGGTCGAGGTCCAAGGACGCGGAAGGCATGACGCCTGCGTGTTGCCCCGCGCCGTGCCCATGGTGGAAGCGATGGCCTGCCTCGTGTTGGCCGACCACGCCCTGCGTCAGCGCGCAGCACGCCTTACCTTCGGGGCATGAGCACCTCATCTCGTTTGGCCCTGCATTGGCAGGTCCTGATTGGCCTCGCGCTGGGCGTGGCGTACGCCTGGGCAAGCATTCGGTTTGGTTGGAACGACTTCACCCTCGACTACATCCAACCGTTGGGCGACATCTTCATCAACATCCTCAAACTGATTGCTGTCCCGCTCGTGTTGTTCAGCATCATAGGCGGGGTGGCGTCCTTGGGCGACGTGAAGAAGCTCGGCCGTCTGGGGGCCAAAACCTTGGGGCTTTACCTGTTGACCACCTTCTTCGCCGTTACGCTTGGCTTGGTGCTGGTGAACCTTTTCCAACCAGGCGCAGGCGCGAGTGAATCGCTGAAAACCTCCAACCGAATCCGCTATGAACTTTGGCGGGACGCCAACGGCATCGAGGTGCTGGACGACCTCCAACTCTCGGCCGCCCCAGAGAATGCGGCGGTGGTGCGCGACATCCGTGGCCAACAAGAAGGCTTGAACGCGTGGGTGGAAGACAAGCTGAACAAGGCAGACAACGCCTCCCAAAGCGGCCCCTTGCAGCCCTTGGTCGACGTGGTGCCCAAGAACATCTTCCGGGCGCTGAGCGACATGGCGATGCTGCAGATCATTTTCTTTGCCGTGTTTTTTGGCATTGTCCTCGTGCAAGTGGAAGAACCCAAACGAGGGGCGCTTTTGAAGGCTGTCGACGGGTTGAACGACGTGTTCGTAGGCATGGTGTGGATGGTGATGAAGGCCATGCCTGTGTTTGTGTTTGCCCTCATGGCAGGCCAAATTGTCAAGGCGGCCGGCACGGACCCTGAGAAATTCCAAGAGCTGCTCAGCTTCTTGTTGAGGTACGGTTTGGTGGTGGTGCTGGGGTTGGCGCTCATGATTTTCGTGGTGTACCCCTTGCTGGCCAGCGCGGGCATCCGGGGCATGACGCCGCGCCGGTTCTTGGCGGCCATGCGCGACGCCCAAATCACCGCATTCTCCACCTCGTCCTCGGTGGCCACCTTGCCCGTCACCATGAAATGCGTGCAGGAAAACATTGGGGTGAGCGAGCGCACGACAAGCTTTGTCCTGCCCATTGGCGCCACCGTGAACATGGATGGCACAAGCCTGTACCAGGCTGTGGCCGTGGTCGCCCTGGCGCAATTCCACATGGTGGACTTGAGCCTGGCGCAACAGGCTGTCATCGTGCTGACCGCCACCCTGGCGTCGGTGGGTGCCGCCGCCATCCCAAGCGCGGGATTGGTCTTGATGATCATCGTGCTTGAGAGTGTCGGGCTAAACCCAGCATGGATCGCCTTGATCTTCCCCATTGACCGCATCTTGGACATGTGCCGCACGGTGGTGAACGTCACGGGCGACGGAACCGTCTCTGCGCTGGTGGCCCAATCGGAGGGAGAGTTGCACCCCCAATCCTGACCATGGTCCTTGGTCGACTGGCGGTGTTGGGCGGCCTGTGCTGGGCATTCGCGTTCTCGGCGCACAGCCAATGCACCCTGGAAGAACCTAGGTCCGCCAAAGCCGAAAAGTGGCTGGAACGGGCCAAGTCCCCCAAAGCCAAGGACAGTTTGGAGGATCGCATGGCGGCCGTCCAAGAGGCCCTTGAGCTCCACCCGGACGACGCCGAGGCCTGGATGATGCTGGCGGAGTTCCAATTCAAGGCGCTTCGCCGCGGACGCCTCACTTGGGAGAATGTACTTGAATCGCTCCGCGCCTTGGAAGAGTTGTGTCCGGAGGGCACCCCTGAAGCGACGTACATGCGGGCCGCATTTCATTACAGCCAAGAAGACCATGCAGAGGCCCTGAGCGGCTTTCAGGACTACCTCGCAGTGGACGAAAGCCTCACGCGCGCCTCTCGGCGCAAAGACGCCCTGGGCATCTTGGACGATTTGGCCTTTTTGGTCGACTACCACCGGCACGAAGACCTTCCCCCACCCCTGCCCATTCCGCATGTGAGCCAAAGCGTGGACGAATACCTGCCCATGCTGGCGCCCGACGGGACCATGCTGTTCTACACGCGCATCGAAGCCTTCAAAGCGAAGGGCGACGTGACCACGACCCGTCGAGAACGGTTCACGGTGTCCCATTTGAATCAGACTTCAGGAGCGTACGACAGCGGCACCGCCATGGAACATCCCTTCAATTCAGGTGCGAACTACGGGGGAGCGTCCCTGTCCGTGGACAACAAGACCATGGTGATTGCCGCCCTGAACCCCGTGCGCGAGAACCCCAACAACATCGACCTCTTTCAGGTCACCTACGAGTTCGACTACCGGGACGCGTCCGGAAAGGCCGTGTACATGTGGTCGGAGTTGACGCCGTTGGGACCTGGCGTGAACAGCCCCCTGGGTTGGGAAGCCCAGCCCAGCATCAGTGGAGACGGACAGACCCTCCTCTTCGCAGGCGCGCGGGCGGAATCCACCCCGGACCGAAATGGCAACTTGACCATGGATTTGTTCCTGTCTCGAAAGGCTGCCGACGGGAGTTGGTCCCCTGCCGAGAAGCTGCCCTCTCCCCTGAATTCCGACGCGCAGGACAAATCCCCCTTTCTCCACCCGGACGGCAAGACACTGTATTTCTCCAGCAACCGAACCCCTGGCGGGGGTGGATTCGACGTATGGCGCACCCAACGTGATTCCACCGGACGTTGGTCGACGCCCGTCAACATGGGGCTGCCCTTGAATTCAAGTGGGGACGAGCACGGTTTGGTGGTCAGCACGGACGGCACCCAAGCGATTTTCGCTTCGCGTCGGCGAGGCACCCAAGGGCTGGACCTGTGCGCCTACCATTTGCCCGACACCCTCAAGCCTGAGGCGGTGACCGTGGTGAAAGGGGACCTGGGATGGCCCCTGCCCGAAGGGGAGTTCACGGTCAGCATTGAGTACGTGCAAAGCAAGCGGGTGGAACAAATTGAAGTCTCGCGGGAAGACGGCACGTTCGCCCAGGTCGTTCGGTTGCCCGAGGGCGAGGACGTGGTGTTGACGGTGGAAGGAGAAACCGTGGGGTACAACAGCCAAGTGGTGCACATGCAGGGCGACCCATTGGGCGCCAGCTTCAACATGGGTTTGGACATTGAGCCGGTCGCCGAAGGGGCTCCGTTCGAGCTGGAAGACGTGCAATTTGCCACCAAGAAGAGCCAATTGAGCCCCAAGGCTGAAGTCATGCTTCAAGCCCTGGCCAACCGCATGGAACGGCAACCAGGCGCCACGTTGGACATTGAAGGGCACACCGACGACGTGGGATCGTCGAACGACAACTTGGCCTTGAGCGTGGCACGGGCAAACGCGGTGAAGGACTTCTTGACTTCCCACGGGGTCGAGTCGAACCGGTTGAGCGCAGCCGGTTTTGGGGAATCAAGGCCCAAGACCGACAACAATTCAGACGCCGGTCGGTCGGTCAACCGACGCACCGAATTCAGCTGGCGGGATTGAGCCCAACGGGCACGAAATCCCCACGCCTTCGCGTTGAAAAACAAGTTCCAAGCCCCGGCCATGGCCTGGGGGCGACGGTAGCTTTGAAAAGAACACGCGAGACCCATGCCCTACCTCCCCCTTCGTTCTCATTTGGCCCCAGTGACCTTGGCCATCGGCTTGACCGCCGCATGCGCTGTTGGACACGAGGCCTCGGCCCAATGGACCCAAGCCACAGACCACCGCGCCACAGAGTTGGCACGTGCGAAAGAAGCGTTCAATCAGCAACGTTACGCCTTGGCCCTTTACGCCTTCGAATCGTGGATTGACGACGCGGACAACGTCGAATCGAACGATTTCGTCGACGCGAGCTACCATGCGGCCATGAGCGCCTTGGCGTTGTACCACAAGGATGCGGTGGTTCGGGTGAAGGGGTTCATGGCCGACTTCCCAGAAAGCCCGCTGGCCCTTCAGGCCCACTGGGAGCTCGCGAATTACCACTACAAGCGGAAGAATTACTCAAGGGCGTCCGAGGAGTTCATGGGCATCCGGATTCGAGATTTGGCCAAGCCCAAGCGCGACGAGCTCCGCTTCAAATTGGGACACTGCTTGTTCGAGCGTGAAGCATTCGAGAAGGCCCGCGTGTACCTGTACGACGTCTTGGACGTGGAGGGCGAATTCCAAGCCCCGGCCCAGTACTACTTCAGTCACATCGCCTACCTCAATGGCCAGCCTCAGGTGGCCTTGGACGGCTTCGAACGCATCGCCGACCACCCTGCCTTCGCGGAGTTGGTCCCGTTGTACATCGCCCAACTATTGCACGCCACAGGACAATTCGACCGACTCAAGGAATACGCCCCACCGCTCCTTGACGAGTCGAGTGGACTGGATGAAGAGAGTGTGGCGGAAGTGGCCCACCTCTTGGGCGACGCATGGTACAGAGACGGCGCGTTCGAGACCGCCTCGCCGTACCTGGAGTTGGCCTGGGAAGGCACCGACGGACCTGGCCGAGGTCCTGAATTCGCCTACCAGATGGGCTACACCCGCTACCGCTTGGGAGAATGGCGTGGCGCGTTGGACTGCCTCCCTCTGGCGACCTACGGCGAAGACGAGTTGGCCCAAAACGCGGCGTACCACATGGCAGACTGCTACCTCGAGCTTGGCGACCGCGCCAGGGCGAAGCAAGCCTTCCGAACCGCTTCACTGCCAGACTTCGACTTGGACATTCAGGAAGACGCGTTCTTCCACTACGCCAAGCTGGCCTTCGAGCTGTCCTTCAACCCCTTCGACGACGCCATTGTGGCGTTCGAGTCGTACTTGACCCAGTTCCCCGCCTCCCCCAGGCGCGACGAGGCCTACCGGTTCCTGCTGCAAGTGCACATGACCAGCCGAGACTACGAAAGGGCGTTGGGGGTGCTGGACAACATCTCCGAGCCAGACCAAACCGTCATGGCGGCTGCCCAGGTGCTGGCCTTCAACCGCGCGGTGGAGTTGTACCAGAACAAGCAGCTCGACCGCGCGCTGGTCTTCTTCCGCAAGAGCCGATCCAACAACGTGGACCCGCAAATGCACGCCGAGACGTTCTACTGGGAAGGTGAGATTCTGTACAACCAAGGGAAGTTCACACCTGCTGCCGCAGCGTTTGCCAAGTTCAGCACCACCCCGGGCAGCTACTTGAGCGAACTCCACAACGACGCCGATTACGCCCGTGGGTACGCCCACTTCAAGAGCGAGAAGTACACCGACGCCTTGTCGGCATTCCGGTCCTACTTGGAAACCGGCCCCCAGGGCGACCCTTCCCGCATGCGCGACGCAGAGCTGCGCACCGCCGACTGCTTCTACGCCTTGAAGTCGTTTGAGCAAGCCGGCGAGTACTACGACCGGGTTTTGGCACGGGGCGTCAAGCCCATGGATTACGCCTTGTTCCAAAGCGCCATGGCCGCCAAACTCAACGAGGACCCTGGGGCGCAAGTCAAGCGTTTGGAGCAGCTGCTGGCCGATTTCCCAGAAAGCCGCTTGGTGGTGGAAGCGCTGTTCCAAGCTTCCCGCACCCACATCGAAGAGGGTGCGCTTGCCGCAGCTGAAGACAAGCTGAACACCCTGATTCAATCCTATTCTGCCACACCTCGCGCCAAGGAGGCGCTCGTGGAGTTGTGCTTGGTCCACGTCAAACAAGGCGAGGACGACAAGGTGCTGAGCCTTTGGGACAACATCCGGACCAACTACGGCAACGACAACGTGGCCGCCGACGCGTACAACATCGTGGAGCCTCTGTTGATTCAGCGGGGCTTGTTGGACAACCTCCCTCCTGCGGTGGGCTTGGACGGGGCCGAGATCGAGCAACGGTTCTTCGAATCGGCCTCGTACCTGGCGCTGGAAGATCGCTGCGCTGAAGCGATTCCGCGTTTGTCGGAGTACATGCGCCAGTACCCAGGGGGCACACACATGGCAGAAGCGCAATTCTACTTGGCGAATTGCCTCTTTGACCAAAACCTCCCTGACTCGGCGTACGTGTCGTACGTGTCGGTGCTCGCCCTGCCCGCGGGAGACTTCAGCGAAGCCGCCGCCCTCGGGGCCGCCACCATCGCGTGGAACAACGGACAGCACCGCGAAGCATTGGGGCATTACGAGACGCTGGAAGAGCTTGCCGCCCTGCAGTCGAACCGCTTGGAAGCGGCCATCGGCCAAATGCGCTGCCACTACCTTCTGGGCCAGGAGGACGAAGCGGCCAACTTTGCCGCGCGCGTGATGTACGATCCTGCCACGCCGGACGACATCCAACGAACCGCCCAACTTTGGAACGCGCGCATCGCGTGCAACCGGGGCGAGCACAGCACAGTCCTGGAGGATTTGGCCACCCTCGTCACCTTTGGCGGCAGTGCGGGGGCGGAAGCCCAGTACCTCTTGGCAGAACACGACCACAACGCCGGCGCCTATGACGCTTGTGAGGAAAAGCTGTTTGGACTGATTGAGCAGTTCTACAACCAAGACGCCTGGAAAAACAAAGGATTCTTGCTGTTGGTCAAGGCTTACATCGGTATGAACGACTTGTTCCAAGCCCGTGCCACCGCCAATTCCATCCTCGCCAACGTGCAAGTCGCCGAGGTGCAAGAGGCCGTCTCCGACCTTCTCCTTGAAATCGACGCGTTGGAAGCCGCAACCACTGAACCCAACCAAGAATGAAGCAGCCGAATCACCTCGCATTGTCCCTCGTGTGTTGGGCCCTCCTGCCGCTGGCTGGACTGACCCAGCAGGACTCCCTGGACATGGACGTCACCTTTGTGGGCAAGCGCACCATGGAAGTGCGGGACGCCGTGAAGTTGAGCTCCTGGCCCATGGCCAGGCCTCTCTCTTCCGAGAAGCCCACATTGAGCTACGACCTGCTTTCGAAGCGGCTTCAATTCGAGCCCACCATGACCCCAGTGGAGGCCACGCGCCTGAGGGTGGACGCGTCCCTCTCCCGCCTCTACAGAGGTCACGTTCGCGCCGGGGGCGGAAGCAGAGGCACGAGCTTGTTGGACGCGAGCTACACGGATCTCCGGTCCCGTGAAGGCAGTTGGGGCACGTCGTTGCACCATGCCTCCACCTCCTCTCCATCCAACCTGCTTTCTGGCAGGATTCACGAAAACACGTTCAACGCGTGGAACTCGCGCTTTGTCGGGCAGGAAAAGGTCTCCTTCAACGCCCAAGTCGGTCAGCACAAAACACGGATGTTTGGGTTTGACAGCACGTTTGTGGACAGCATCTCGGTGGATGCGACTGCCCTGCGATGGAGACATGCTGGTGCCGCCCTGCAGCTGAAAAGCCACCGCAAGGACAGCACGGCGTTCAACCACGAATTCAACACGGCGTTCGATTACCTGACCAACAACCTCGGGCTCGCAGAACGGCACGTCAAGGGCGAATTGAACCTTCATCGCCATGTGGGGGGCAAACGGTTGGACATCGGGGTGGAAGCCCAGCTGGACCGCACGCAATTGGACACCGCGCGGACCTACAACCAGGCCATCGTGCAGTTGAACCCCAAGCTCTCCACAGAAAAAGGCCCCTGGCGCGCGACGGTGGGCCTTGGGGTGGCCTTGGATGCGGACCAACCCACCCGGGATGAAATTGGAGACGTTGTGCACGTGTACCCGCGTGCTGAGGTCTCTGTCAATTTGTTCCGCAACCTCTTTGTGCCCTACGCGAAGGTGGGCGGGGGACTTTTGGCCAACAACCTGCACGACGCCTTGGAACTCAACCCCTTCTTTGCGCCCGACCACCTCGACAGCCCGGTGGTGTTGAACAGCCAAACCATCCAAGCCTCGGGCTTCCGCTCGACGAACAAGCGACTGGCGTTTGCCGGCGGTGTGCGCGGCACCGTGACCGAACATTTCCGGTTCCATGGGCACGCGAGTTCGGCGCAGCACGAGGATTTCTTGCTGTTCAAGCCCTCCACCGTCGTGAACGACACCGCGTCCTACGCCTCGTTTGAAGCGGTGTACGACACCGTGAACGTGCGCACGTTGGGAGGTGAAGTTGGCTTGTCGTTGGGAAAGCGGTTTGAATTGAAAGGGAGCTTGACCCTGAACAGCTACAAACTGCGGAACGAAGACCAGGCATGGCACCTCCCCACCCTCCTCTGGGATGCCGCGGTGTCCTACCAAGTCATTGAAGGGCTTGTCGTCCAGGCAGACGTGCAATACGTCGGTGAGCGCTACGCCTTGAGCAAAGACCCCAACTACGGCAACCCTGAGCCCTTGGACAACGGCAATTACCAACTTGCACTTCCAGGTTATTTCGACGTCAACCTGACCACCAATTACCGATACAACGACCGCTTGGGCGCCTGGCTGACGCTGGCCAACTTGGCCAACACGAGGTACAGCGTGTGGGGCGGGCACCCGGTGCAAGGATTTCAAGTGCTTGGCGGCGTGCAATACGCCTTCTGACGCTGTCCACATTCCTTGTGAAAACCCTGGTTTTTTCGTGGAAAAATCAGGGTTTTTCATGCGCCAAATTCCCGCCTTGGGCGGGGCCGTCCGAGTATCTTCACAGGACAATTCATTACGATGTCAGAAGAGAACAAAAAAGCCGGCCCTTCCGGGTATGACGCCAGTCAGATCCAGGCCCTGGAAGGCATGGAGCACGTGCGCATGCGCCCCTCCATGTACATCGGTGATGTGGGGGTGCGGGGATTGCACCATTTGGTGTACGAGGTGGTGGACAACTCCATCGACGAGGCGCTGGCAGGCCATTGCGACACCATTTCAGTGGTGATCACAGAAACCAACGGCATCCGAGTGGCCGACAACGGACGTGGCATCCCGGTGGGCATCCACGAAAAGGAAGGCGTCAGCGCACTGCAGGTGGTCATGACCAAGATTGGCGCCGGCGGAAAATTTGACAAGGACGCGTACAAGGTCTCAGGTGGTTTGCACGGGGTCGGCGTGTCATGTGTGAACGCCCTGTCCATATCCCTTCGTGCCGAAGTGCACCGCGAAGGCAAGGTCTACGAGCAGGAATACACCCGAGGCAAGGAACTCTACGCAGTCCGCGAAATCGGCACGTCCGAGAAGCGAGGCACCACCGTGGAATTCCAGCCCGACGAAGACATTTTCGAGACCTTGGTGTACAACTACGACACCTTGGCCGACCGCATGCGTGAGTTGTCTTACTTGAACCAAGGCATCACCGTCACGTTGACCGACGAGCGTGTTCAGGACGAAGAAGGCAACCACCTCACCGAAACGTTCCACAGCACGGAGGGTTTGAAGGACTTCGTGACCTACCTGGACGGCAACCGCGAGGCCATCATTCAGGAAGTCATCCACGTCAGCGGCGAACGCAGCGGGGTGCCGGTGGAAGTGGCCATGACCTACAACAACTCGTTCTCTGAGAACCTGTTTTCCTACGTCAACAACATCAACACCCACGAAGGTGGAACCCACTTGACCGGCTTCCGCCGGGGGTTGACCAACACGTTGAAGAAGTACGCCGACGGGAGCGGCATGTTGGACAAGCTGAAGTTTGACATCAGCGGGGACGACTTCCGCGAGGGGTTGACTGCCGTGGTGAGCGTAAAAGTGGCCGAGCCACAATTCCAAGGCCAAACCAAGACCAAACTTGGCAACGCCGAGGTGAGCGCCCCCGTGAGCCAGGCTGTGAGCGACATGCTCGAAGCTTACTTGGAAGAGAACCCCAACGACGCGAAGACCATCGTGCAGAAGGTCATCCTCGCGGCACAGGCGCGCCACGCGGCACGCAAGGCACGGGAAATGGTCCAGCGCAAGACCGTCATGGGCGGCAGTGGACTCCCTGGCAAATTGGCCGACTGTGCCGAGAAGGACCCGGCCCTTTGCGAGCTGTTCCTGGTCGAGGGTGACTCGGCGGGTGGCACGGCCAAGCAAGGCCGCGACCGCATGTTCCAAGCCATCATGCCGCTCCGAGGAAAAATCCTCAACGTGGAAAAGGCCATGCAGCACAAGATCTTCGACAACGAGGAGATCAAGAACATTTACACCGCCTTGGGCGTCACAGTGGGCACTGAAGAAGACGAGCGAGCCCTCAATTTGGCCAAGCTGCGCTACCACAAGATTGTCATCATGTGTGACGCGGATGTGGACGGAAGCCACATTGAGACCCTCATCCTCACCTTCTTGTTCCGCCACATGAAGGACCTCATCGAGAGCGGCTACGTGTACATCGCCACCCCCCCACTCTACCAAGTGAAGAAGGGTTCACGCTCGATTTACGCGTGGAACGACGACGAGCGCGACCGCTTGATTGCCGAATTCCGAGGCAAGAGCGGAAGCGACAGCGGCATTCATGTCCAGCGCTACAAGGGTCTTGGTGAGATGAACGCGGAACAATTGTGGGAGACCACGCTGAATCCGGAAAACCGGACGTTGCGCCAGGTCACCATCGAGAATGCCGCCGGTGCTGATCATGTCTTCTCCATGTTGATGGGCGACGACGTGCCGCCGCGTCGAAAGTTCATCGAGGACAACGCCAAGTACGCGAACATCGATGCCTGACCGCTTCGAACGGTTGAATGTCACAGGCATGACCTGCGGGTCGTGCGTGGCCAAAATCGAACACGCGCTCGACGGCTTCTCTGGGGTGCAACACGTCCATGTCGACCTGCAACAAGGCACGGTGATGGTGTCCGGGGATGCCGCGCTTTCGCGAGAAGCCTTGGAATCCGCCATCCGCTCAGCCGGATTCGGCGTGGAAGGCGGTCCCGCCGTTCAGGCGTCCTCCTTCACCCCCCTGCTTGTGGCCGTGTCGCTCATCGGACTGGGCAGCTTGGTGTCGGGGGGCGTGGACGGCTTCATGGCAAAGTTCATGGGCGGGTTCTTCCTCGTCTTTGGGGGGTTGAAGCTGCTGGACTTGGGGGGCTTTGCAGCTGCCTACGCCAAATACGACTTGCTGGCCGCACGGCTCCCCGCGTACGGATGGGTGTACCCCATCGTCGAGGTGGCCCTCGGGTTGGCCTACCTCGCCACGCCGGAATGGATGGGACTGCACGCCATCACATTCTTGCTCATGACCTTCTCTGCCCTGGGAGTCATTCGCGCCCTCCGTCGAGGTGAGCAACTGACCTGCGCGTGCATGGGCACCGCCTTCAACCTCCCCATGACCACCGTGACCATCGTCGAAGACCTCGGTATGGCTGCGATGGCGGGGGCCATGCTCGTTCAACACTCAATGTGAAGCACATGTCAACTTGGAACAACAGACTGGTATGGGTCACCGGCGCCAGCAGCGGCATCGGAAAAGCCTGCGCCGAGGCGTGGGCCAGGAAAGGCGCCAAAGTGGTGCTTTCCTCTCGCAAGCAAGACGCTCTGGAGGCTGTGGCCCAACCGCTTCGAGCGGAGGGCTGTGAGGTCCACGTGGTGACCTTGGATTTGGCCGACTCAGACAGCTTGTCCGGCGTGGCGGCGCACGTGGAGTCGACCCACGGCCCCGTGGATGTGATGGTCCATTGTGGCGGCATCAGCCAGCGTTCCAAGGTGCTCGACACCACGCTTGAGGTGGACCGACGTGTGATGGAAATCGACTACTTCGGCACCTTGGCCCTCACCAAGGCCTTGTTGCCCAAGATGGTTGAACGCAAGCAAGGCCACTTCGTGGTGGTGACCAGCTTGATGGGCTTGTTCTCCTCTCCCCTTCGTTCAGGTTACTGCGGGGCAAAGCACGCGTTGCACGGATTTTTCGAATCCCTGAGGGCGGAACACCACGACGACAACGTCAAGGTCACCATGGTGTGTCCCGGGTTCATCCACACCAACATCAGCATGAACGCCGTGGTCGGCGACGGCTCTCAGCAAGGCACCATGGATGCGAAAACAGGCGCCGGCATGTCTCCTGAGGCATGCGCCGCCAAAATGATCCGAGCCGTGGAGCGCAACCAAGCCCAAGCGTTGATTGGCCGCACAGAACTCCTCGCTGTGTGCTTGAAGCGGTTCGCGCCAGGCGTGCTTCGCCGCATCATGCGGCGGGCGGCAGTCACGTGAACTCCCGTCCTTCCACGTGAAGGACTTGGGTGCGCTTCTTCAAGAACCTCAATACCAAAAACGCCAAGGTGCACCCGGCCAACCCAGCCTGCCACCCCGTGGTCAAGTGGGACGGTTCCCCGGCCCCTGCAGAGCGAACTGCGTCCAATGCGAAGTAGCCAAGGACGAGCGCATACGTGCCGTTGTATTCCCGCTTAAGCACGTGCCGCCACGAGATGGCGTTGCCCGCCGGCGTCCATGCACTCCTTCGGGCGCCCCATCGGCCCGGCACAAAGGCGGGCACACGTTGCGACCACTCGGCGTAGGCCTCCCCGAATTTGCCCTCCAAAAAGGCCTCCTCTGCCATGGCAATCCGCAGGTAGTACATCATGTAGAGCAGGGTGACCACCAGGGCGAAGTCCATCCTTCCCGTCGCCAGCACCAAACCCATCCACATCAGGTAGTTGCCCAAGTACAAGGGATGGCGCACCAAGCTGTACATCCCTCGGGTGTTCAGAGATTCGGCCACTTGGCCTTCAGAGGTGTTTCTGCCTGAAGTGCCGGGAGGAACATGACCGATGGTTTTGGCACGAACCCCGAGGCCAATCAGCCCCACCCCCCAGCACAAGACCTGCCAAGCCTGGGCATGCGCCCAATCCGGGGCCTCCCACCCCATCCAAAGCGCCGGCGGCACCAAGGCTAGGGGCAAGAAACTCCGCCAACGGAACAGCGAATTGCCCCGAAGGACCAGTTCATCCCTCAACATGGGGTGCCAACTTGATGGGGATCGTTCGACACGATCCACGTTTTGGCCGCGGCCATCAAAGGGGCCATCACCGCGTCTTTCTCCAAGAAGGGCACCACCTCACGGAATGAGGTCTGCAGGCCCGACAGCGCTGGCGCCATGGCGACGTCTGACTTCCTGAAATCGCTGGCCTGGGCCGCGCACATGGCCTCGATGGCCACAACTTGCTCTGCATGGCCAAGAACCTTCCACATTTTCAAGGCGCCGTTGGCCCCCATGCTCACGTGGTCCTCTTGGCCGTTGCTGCTGTCGGCGTTGTCGGCGCTGGAGGGAGTGCACAGCTGTTTGTTGTGGGAGACCAAACTCGCCGCCGTGTACTGTGGAATCATGTACCCCGAATTCAGGCCCGGGTCGGCCGCCAAGAACGCCGGCAGGCCGCGCTGGCCACTCAACATCTTGAAGGTGCGCCGCTCGGACATGCTGGCCCATTCGTGGACCGCCAAGGCCAAACGGTCCATGGCCAACGCCAACGGTTGGCCGTGGAAGTTGCCCCCACTCACAATCAAATCTTCTTCAGGAAACACCAACGGGTTGTCGGTGACCGCGTTCATCTCCGCCTCAAACACCGTCCTCACCCCTTCCATCACATCCCGCGACGCGCCATGGACTTGGGGCATGCACCGGAACGAATACGGGTCTTGCACGTACGACCTGGGCTGCGCCACGCGTGCGCTGCCTGCGACCCAAGCTCGGATGTTGTGGGCCGAGAGGATGGCCCCAGCGTGGTTGCGCACCGCATGGATGGAGGAGTGCATGGCGGCTTCCAAGCCGTTCCACGCTTCCAACGACCACGCACCCACAGCGTCAGCCCAACTGGCGAGCCGTTCAATGCGTTGCAAAGCCACCATGCCCACGCCCAACATCATTTGGGTTCCGTTGATCAACGCGAGCCCCTCTTTGGGCCCCAACTCAAGGGGTTCCCACCCGAGCTCTGCAAGCGCCTCGCCAGACGGCAAACGACGCCCGTCAGGCATGGTCACCTCGCCCAGGCCAATCAAGGGCAACACCATGTGCGCCAGGGGCGCCAAATCGCCCGAGGCCCCCAACGACCCTTGCTCAGGAACCACCGGCAGCACCTTGGCGTTCCAATGGTCCAACAAGCGTTGCACCGTGGTCAAGGCCACGCCAGAATGACCCTGGGACAGCCCCTTCACCTTGAGCAAGAGCATCATGCGCACGACATCTTGAGGGAGGGGTTCCCCCACGCCGCAGGCATGCGAAATCAACAAGTTTCGCTGCAAGCCGTGCAGGTCGTCCACCACTGTGGTGGCCAAATCTCCGAACCCCGTGTTGATGCCGTAGATCACCTCGCCTTGGCCAGCCTTCGACAAGAGAAAACCATGGCAGGCTTCAATCCTGGACTTCGCTTCGTCCGACAAGTCAAACGTGCATTCATCCGGGTCCAACGACCAGCAAGTCTCTGCGCTCCACCAGCCCTCAGGCAGGACTTCTCGGCGTTTGCTCGGGCTTCGTTCCATGCCGACAAGATACCCCTATGCGCCTATCTTGCAGGCTCAATTTTCCCACATGAGATTATCTCCTTCTTGGCTGTTGGCAACAATGGGGTTGGCCCTGACGTCGTCGCTCTCGGCCCAAAGCGAAGCCCGTCAAATTGAGTTCACCGAATTCGATTTGGACAACGGCTTGCACGTCATCCTGCACGAAGACCACTCCACCCCCTTGGTGGCCGTGACCGTCTTGTACCACGTCGGTTCCAAAAACGAGGACCCCACCCGCACGGGGATGGCCCACTTCTTCGAGCACTTGCTCTTCGAAGGGAGCGAGCACATCGGCCGTGGGGAGTTTGACACGTACGTCGAAAATGCAGGTGGCGTCCTCAACGCCAACACCTCCATGGACCGCACCTTCTACTACGAGCTTTTGCCGAGCAACCAGCTCGAGCTCGGGTTGTGGCTCGAGTCGGAGCGCATGTTGCACGCCAAGATTGAACAGATCGGCATCGACACGCAAAATGAGGTGGTGAAAGAAGAAAAGCGCCAGCGGTACGACAACCAGCCCTACGGCCAGTTGCTGCCCAAGACGATGGAGGCCGCCTACAAGGAGCACCCCTACCAGTGGACGCCCATCGGCTCCATGGCACATTTGGACGCGGCCACGCACGCCGACTTCATGGATTTCTACGAGACATTCTACGTGCCAGAAAACGCGACCTTGAGCATCGCCGGAGACTTGAATGTGGACGAGGCCAAAGAACTGGTCGAGGCATACTTCGCCGACATCCCACGCGGCGGACGGGACATCCCACGTCCGGACATTGTGGAGCCCCTGCGCACCGCCGAAGTCCGTGACACGGTGTGGGGCAAGGACCGGCTGCCCATGGTGTTGCAGGCCTACCCCATCCCTGCCCAGGGCACTCCAGACTACTACGCCGTGGACCTCCTCAACCAAGTGTTGAGCGGAGGTGAGAGCTCGCGCCTCAACAAGCGCGTGGTGGAACAGGACCAATTGGCGTTGTACTGTGGCGCGTTCAGCTTTGGCTTGGAGGATCCCGGATTGACTTTGGCATTTGCCATGTGCAACATGGGCGTGGATCCGAGCCAAGTGGAAGGTGCCATGAACGACGAAGTGGAACGCATGAAGGCGGAGCCCATTGGCGACCGCGAACTTCAAAAACTCAAGAACCAAATTGAGTTCAACGCCGCCACGGGCAACCAAAGCATGGCAGGCATCGCCGAGAGCTTGGCCAACTACCACACCTACTTCGGGGACGCCAACCTCATCAACACCGAGGTGGAGCGCTACCTCGCCGTCACCCCAGAGGACATCCAACGGGTGGCGCAGAAATACTACGTGCCTGAGCAGCGCGTCACCCTTTACTTTCTCTACCAAGACAACTGAGCCATGAACTGCATTCCTTCCCGAATTTCTTTCGCAGGCCTCGCCCAGGTCTTGATGTTGTGGGCCGTGGGCTTCACCGCTTCTGCCCAAATCGACCGAAGCACAGCCCCAGAGCCTGGCCCAGCGCCTGAGTTGAACATCGGCACAAGCACCGAAGTCAAACTCGCCAACGGCATGACGTTGATCGTGGTGGAAAACCACAAGACCCCGTCTGTCTATTGGAGCATGACCCTGGAGTTCCAGCCGTTCCAGGAGGGCGACAAGGCCGGCATGATGGACGTGGCCAGCGCCATGATGTCCAGCGGCACTGAATCCCGCACCAAAGCGGAGATCGCCGAGGAGATTGAATTCCTCGGGGCGTCGTTCAACGCCTCCGCCACAGGATTTTCTGCGCGCTCCTTGTCCAAGCACACGGACACCTTGCTCGAGATTGTGGCAGACGCCGTCCTGAACCCCACCTTCCCCCAAGAGGAACTGGACAAGGTGAAGACCCAAATGGGCTCCAACTTGGCCAACATCGGCACCTCTCCTGGCGAAATCTCCGCCAACCTGGTGGCTGCCGTCAACTACGGCGAGCTTCACCCCTACGGCGAAGTCATGACCGAGGGAAGCTTGAAGGCCATCGCCCGAGAAGACCTTCAAGCCTACCACAGGAAGTACTTCCGCCCCAACGTTGCGTACCTCATCGCGATCGGAGACATCACCCCTGAAGAAGCCCAGGCGAAGGCCAACAAGCACTTCGGCACATGGCGGCGGAGCAACATTCCCTTCGAGCGTGTGTTGCCACCTGCCATGCCCAAGGGCATGGAGGTCCACTTCGCCCCTGTGGAAGGTGCGGTGCAGAGCACGATCAACGTGACCCACGCCATCCCCTTCCCTCCGGGACACCCCGATGCGGCAGCGGCACAAGTGGCCAACTCCATCCTCGGCGGTGGGGTGTTCAGCGGACGCCTCATGCAGAACCTTCGTGAGGACAAAGCCTTCACCTACGGCGCCCGCTCCAGCTTGCGGACCGACCCGGTGATGGGCCAATTCTCGGCCTACGCAGATGTCCGCACAGAAGTGACCGACAGCGCGGTGGTGGAGTTCTTGTACGAGATCGCCCGCATCCGCAACACGCAGCCAGACTCCACCGAGATGTTCACGGCGAAGGCCTCGTTGGCCGGGGGCTTTGCACGCTCGTTGGAGAGCCCCGGCACCGTGGCGCGGTTCGCACTCAACACGTCTCGCTACCATCTGCCAGAGGACTACTACCAGACGTACCTCGCCCGCTTGGAGGCGGTGACAGCAGAAGACGTCCAGCGGGTGGCCCAGGACATGATCCGATTCAACAACGTCAACATCTGTGTGGTGGGGGCGCCGGAAGTCATGGAGAAACTGGAAGTGTTCGACAACCACCAGGGCATCGACCTATACGACGCGTTCGGACGACGCCAAGTGCCTCGTCAGGACGCCCCTGCAGACCTGACCGTGAACGACGTGCTCAAGCGTCACTTCGAAGCCATCGGAGGCAAGAAAGCTTGGGGCAAGGTGAAAACCATCGTGGCCGAAGGCTCTGCCGAATTCGGGGTGGGCTTGAACCTCCAATTCCGAGAATCCATCCGCCTGGAAAAAGGCAACCGTGCCAAGCGCACCGAAATGCTCATGTCCAACCAGCCGGTGATGGTCCAACTCGTGACTGAATCGGCGGGAAGCCAATCGGCGATGGGTGAAACCAACGCGATGGACGCCGACGAGCTTGCGCTGCAGCTGGCTGACCTGTCTCCGGTCCGGTTGTGGGGCTTGGAAAAGGAAGGGTACAGCAGCCGCATTCTCGGGGTGGAAGCCTTGGACGGCATTCCATGCACCCTCGTGGAATTCACCCGCGACGACGTGGCAGAGACGTTCTGGTTCAGCAACGAAGATGGGTTGATGATCCAATCGAAGAAGCCCGCAGGCGACGGCACGTTCCTGGTGGAGCGTTTGGATTTGTACCTCCCCCACGGCGAGAAAGGTTTGAAGGTGGCTTCCAGCCGAAAGTCGGTGGTGGACGGCCAACCCATTCACCAGCGCACCGTGCGGGTGACCTTCGACGTTGAATTGGACGACAGCATCTTCCAGCTAGACTGAACGTGGACCACGGGGCACCCTTGATTCAACTCTCCGGATTGGATGTCCGGCACCACGAACATGTCGTGTTGTCGGACATTCACCTCGAAGTGCGCCCCGGTGAATTGGTCTACCTCGTGGGCCGAACAGGCAGTGGCAAGTCCAGCCTTCTGAGGACGCTTTACGGGGATTTGTCCCTGAGCTCCGGTGAATGCCGGGTGTGCGACGTGGACTTGAAGATGGTCACCCCCCGCAACGTCCATGTCCTGCGCCGCAAACTGGGCATGGTGTTCCAGGATTTTGGGCTGTTGGAAGACCGAAGCGTCGACGACAATTTGTTGTTTGCGCTGAATGCCACAGGGTGGACGGACAGCAAGGCCAAACGTCGACGCATCGAAGAAGTCCTGACCGCGGTGGGGCTCGAGCACAAGGGCTACAAGTTGCCTTACGAGTTGAGCGGCGGAGAGCAGCAACGGGTGGCGATCGCACGGGCCTTGCTCAACGATCCGCCCCTCTTGCTGGCCGACGAGCCAACAGGCAACTTGGATCCCGACACCACGGAAGACATTTTGAATTTGCTTCATGCGCTTCCTGGCCAAGGAAAATCGTTGGTCATGGCCACCCACGACTGGGCTTCCATGAACCAGCGTCCAGGGCGTGTTTGGAGATGTCAAGACGGCGTTGTCCACGACCAACATGTGTGACCTCACGGTCCTGATTCCAACTTGGAACGACGCGGAGGCCCTCTCAGTCACCCTGGCGGCGTTCGCCTCGCTTCCCACAGAACTGAAAGACAGGCTCGACGTCGTCGTGTCCGACGGCGCCTCCAGCGACCACACTTTGGACGTCTTGTCGGCGCACGTCGACCTGTTGCGCCATGTGTCTTCCAGGCCTGACCGCGGGGTGTACGACGCGATGAACCTGGGCATGGCTTGCGCCTCAGGAAGCCACGTGTGGGTGGTTGGGGCTGGGGACATCCCCGACGCAGAAGGCCTGGCGCACGCCATGGACGTCTTGACCGCAGACCCCTCGCCCAAGGCGCACGCCTGGCCAGTCGCCCCCTTGCCCCCCGTGGAAGCGGGGGTGCCCGCACGGTTTGAACCCGATTGGGGCGAGGCGCTGACTTGGAGAAACACCATGCACCACCAAGGTTTGGTGGCCCCCAAGGTCTGGCTGGAGCGTCACCCCTTCGACACCTCCTTGAACATCCTGGGTGACTATGCCCAAATGCTTGAATGGCGAAACAAAGGGCACCTTGTCACTTGCCATTCCGAGCGCACCCTGTGTCATGTCGCGCCAGCTGGGTTGTCCAGGAAGTTCAATGCCGTCTTGTACCAGGAAGAGTGGCGTATGAAAAAGGCACGACTTCGGGGTCCTCGGCGTTGGGCTCAGCCCCTGTGGCTGGTGGCCAAATGGGCGTTCAAGCAAGTGTCCACCGTGGCCAGAATCTGAGGCTCGTCCACGCCCCAGTGAAACTGGTCGCTGGCCAATTGCAAGGCCTGGGACCAAGAGGCTTTGTCCTTCGCCAGGACAGCCTGCACCGCTTCTCGCAGTGCGGCCGGAGTCGCCTCCTCCACAACCTCCCCCAAGCCGTGGGCGCACACAATGGCCGCCACTTCTTTCCGGGCAGTCACGACCATGGGAAGGCCCGCGTGCATGAAATCGAAGAGCTTGTTGGGCAAACTCATCTCGTAATTCCCGTGGCCCGCCTTGTCCAGACTCAGCCCCACATCGGCGCTCGCGGTCAGCAAGCGCAACTTTTCAAAGGGAAGCTTGGGGATGCAGTGAAGCCGGCCCTCAAAACGCGGATGGTCCATGGCCGCGCGCGCCTCTTCCCACTCAACCCCGGCGCCGACGAGCACGAGCCGCACCCCTTTCATGTCAGGAAGCGCCGACACCGCCTCGGCAGCCCCACGGTCCCGGTCCATGTACGCACCCTGCATCAAGGCAATGGGCAAGTCCACGGGGACCCCGTGTTCCAAAAACGCTTGCCGGCCCTCCACCATGGGCCTGGGCTGACGTCGGGGCATGTTGCGCACCACGCGCACGTCGATTCCGTACGCAGTGCGGTAGGCTCCCGCGATGCTGTCGTTGACGGTGATCATGCAAGGCAGCTTCCGAAAGGCCCAACGCTCCAGGAGGCGCCACACGGCCTTCTTGAACGGGTGCCCCGTCAGCCCGGCCGCCTCGGTGAAGTACTCGTGGCTGTCGTACATGACGGGCAACTTGCCCCACGCCACCGCGGGGGCCAAGGTGTCCAAGTCGTTGCACCAAATGGCGTCAAATCCCCTTCCATGGGCCTGGATCCATCGCCACAAGGCGACTTGCAATTGGGCATAGAAACGGACGCCACCTTGGGCGCCCAACGACAGCCTTTCTGCGGAGAATGGGCCTGCATAAGGCACTGAGTTGGGCATGTTGCGTCCCACGAGGTGCGGGTCCCAGCCTGCGTCCTTCAACGTTTGGCACGTCTTGGCCACCCGCTGGTCAAAATTCAAGTCGTTGGAGACCCAGACGGCCACCCGTTTGCGGGCCGTCACAGCTCGCCGTCTTTCACCTTTTGGAGAACACGCTTGGTGTAACGAGGGAAATCCCCCTGCATCATCCAGCCGAAATAACCGGGGTCCTTGGCAAGTACATCTTTGACGCGCTTGCCGGTGTGCTTGCCAAACTGGAACACCACCTCTCCATCGTCGTCGTACACCAGGCGTCCCATGAGGTCGGCGTTGTTGCGCATTCGGCAGAATTCCGCCAAGGCTTCCACCTCCGAAGGCACAGGCCCAACCGTCTCGCCGCGGCTGTTGAGGACCGTGTGGTCTTTGTACCGTTCCAATTGCGCCAAGAACACGTCCACCGTCGCGAGCGTGTCAGGAAGCGCTTCGTGCGCGCCTTCCAATGCTTTGCCGCAGTAGAAATCGTAGGCCGCACGCAGGGTGCGCTGCTCCATTTTGTGGAAGATGTTTTGGACGTCAACCAAGTGCCGCCCCTCCAATCCAAAGTCGATGCCCACACGCAAGAATTCCTCGGCCAACATGGGCACGTCGAATCGGTTGCTGTTGAAGCCGCCCAAATCGCAACCATGTAGCCACTTGAGCAGCCCCGGGGCAATGCGGCCAAACGTCGGAGCGTCGGCGACATCCTCGTCGTACACGCCATGCACCAAGCTGCTCTCAAGCGGAATGGGCATTTCCGGATTGACCAAAATGCGGTGTTCCTTGCCAGGAGCCTCAGGCTTCTTGATCACCGTGCCGTCGGGCATGAGTTTGACCATGGCCATCTCCACGATCCGATCCACCCCCACCTTGGTCCCAGTCGTCTCAAGGTCAAAAAACACCAATGGCCGCTTCAAGTGTAGCTTCTTCACCAATTCCATCATGACGCTCTAAGCTAGGGGAATCAGCCCTCGATCGGACGGTTGGGGTCGAACCCTTCCAAGTAGTCGGCCACACGGCGCACAAAGCTGCCTCCAAGCATGCCGTCCACCACGCGGTGGTCGTAGCTGTGGCTGAGGAACATCATGCTTCGCACGGCGATGACGTCGCCTTGCTCTGTCTCCAAGACCGCAGGACGCTTGCGAATGGCACCCAAGGCCAAAATGCCCACCTGCGGCTGGTTGATGATGGGCGTGCCCATCACGTTGCCAAAGGTTCCCACGTTGCTCATGGTGTAGGTGCCGCCGGCGATGTCGTCCGGGGTCAACTTCCCTGCACGCGCGCGTGCCGCGAGGTCGTTCACTTGACGCGCAAGCCCTTGCAAGTTGTACTGGTCGGCGTGCTTGATCACAGGCACAATCAAGTTGCCCGAGGGCAACGCGGCGGCCATGCCGAGGTGGATGTTCTTGTGGATCAAGATTCGGTCTCCGTCCACACTGGCGTTGATGCCTGGGAAATCGCGGATCGCCTTGACAATGGCTTCAGCGATGAGCGGGGTGAACGTGAGCTTCTCCCCGTATTTCTCTTGGAACGCCTTTTTGTTGGCGTTGCGCCATTGGACCAAGTTGGTCACATCGGCTTCCACAAACGAGGTGACGTGGGGACTGGTTTGGACGCTGCGCACCATGTGGTCCGCAATCATCTTGCGCATCCGGTCCATTTCCACAATGTCGTACGCCCCGTCCACGCTGGTCGCAACTGGAGCCGCCTTGGCCACAGGCGCAGGAGCCAGAGCCGGCGTGGGCGCCGGAGTGGCCTTCGGTGCGGCCTGGCCGCGCCCTTTGACGAACGAGAGGATGTCTTTCTTGGTCACCCGGCCTTCAGCACCCGTGCCAGGAATGGACTCGAGCTCGGCCATGGAAATGCCTTCTTTCTCGGCGATGCTGCGCACCAACGGCGAGTAAAAACGGCCAGAGGGTCCCTTTCTGGCGGGACCGCCTTCCAGAGGCGCCATCACCTCATCCACGACGGCCGCAGACGGCGCAATCGCTTCGGCAGGCGCAGGTGCTGGAGCGGCGGCAGCAGCCGGTGCAGTGGCCGTGTCAGCCCCTTCGCCACCCACATCGTAACGGGCAATCACAGCCCCCACTTGAACCACGTCTCCCTCGGCCACACACCACTCCACCAACGTGCCATCTTCAGGGGCAGGGACCTCAGAGTCCACCTTGTCCGTCGCAATTTCGACGATGGGGTCGTCGGCCTCCACTTCGGAGCCGGCATCCACGACAAGTTTGGTGATGGTGGCTTCCGCCACACTTTCGCCCATCTTGGGCAGGAGAATGTCAATGATGGCCATGAGAGATAATTGCTCGACGCGAAAATAGGGCATCCACGACCACCGAAAGGTCCTTTTTCCAATGGTAGTCCTGGGTGTGCGTGAAGGATTTTCGTTGCGCCGCGCGGTCCCCCAAACCGTCCTTCAAATCAAGCACATGGGGCTTTTCCATGTCCAAAGAACCCGGACTGACCCACGTCTTGGAACCCCACAGCACATGCCATGCCTGCCCCACCCAGGCAGCGCGTCCAAGCATCGCCAGCCCAGGAGCGAGCAACACCAGCAACGCAGCGGACGTCACGTCAAAACGGCGCTTGGCCAAGGCCATTTCAGGGCGGTGCAAGCCACGCTGAAAATCCACGAACGACGGGCGTGCCGCACCTCCGCTGGCCATCAAATCTCCCGCATCCGTCCATGCGATGCGGCAATGCACGCCTCGTTTGCCGAGCTCAGGCAGCGCCTTCACAATGTGGTCGGCCTTGATATCTCTCCCACTGAACACCACCTCTTGCACGTTGTGAATCTGCAGGGCGTCGGACAAGTCGCGCACCGTGCCCACCCATGGAATGGCCTGAATGGACGGTCGCACCACGTCTGGACCGAGGGTCTCGTGCGCCCACAACGCATGGGCCTGTTGCTTTTGTTGGACCCCCTCCGTTTTGCGCAGCAAATCCACCACCGCAGGCAAATCCTGGGCCGCCACCAACACGCGGCGAATCATCCTGGGGTTGCCCGAGCGCTTCCAACGCCGGTGGGCCACAGCAGCATGAATGGCGCCCTGAAAAAGGACGAGCCCCAAGACACCCGAGCGGCTGAACCTCCACCCTTCAGGCCACAGGCTGTACACGATGATGGTCAACGAAGAGGCGGCCACCCAGGCCGACCACGGACGGAACCGCGAATGCAAGCGGCTTGGCTCCGCATGTCCGCCGAACATCGTCAGCGCAGCAGTTTGGAGGGCCCACAGCAAGCCCCCTTGCCACAGGACGTCGGACCAAGTGAATTGGCGTTCTCCCAAGCCGTCCAGGGCCCAAAGCCATGCGCCAAACGCCACGAGCGTCAGCACAGCCACACGAATCAAATCTCCCCACCTGGAAAGCACGCGACGCACCACCGCCAACGCGGCGCGTCCATAAATGGCCACCCGAATCATCCATGAAAACGCCCGCGCTTGACGGCCTTCGTAGTGTTTGGCCGCGAACAACAGCATGGCGTTGTAAAACACCATGACGTAGTTCAGGCTTCCTTTTTTCGTGCTTTCACCCTTGTAGTGGATGATGCTTGTGTTTGCGCAGTAATGGTTTTCCCATCCACCGAGGACCAAACGCCAGCTCAAGTCGATGTCTTCCCCGTACATGAAGAATTGCTCGTCAAGCAAGCCCACCTCATCCAGGGCCTCCTTGCGCATCCACATGTAGGCGCCAGCGAGGATGTCGACGGGTCCTGTGTCGTGCTCCCCGAGGTGGCCGGCGTAGTAGGCGTTGAATTTCTCTGATGTGGGTGCGAAGCGGTGCAGCCCAGCCATCCGGCAGAACGCCACCCAAGGTGTGGGCAAGCCGCGCTTGGACTCTGGGAGGTACTGCCCCGTCCCGTCGTACATCGGCACCCCCATGCCCCCGACGTTGGGGTGGGCCTCCATGTGCTCGAGGCCTTTGGCGAAGGTGTCCTCCCGCACCACCGTGTCAGGATTCAGCAGAAGCACGTGCTTGCCAGAAGACTTTCGAATGGCCTGGTTGTTGGCCACGGAGAACCCCACGTTGTCTTCGTTGGCAATGAGCTTGACCCAGGGGAATCGGCGCTTGACCATGTCCACCGAGCCGTCAACACTCTTGTTGTCCACCACCCACACTTCCACGTCAAGCCCTTTGGCGGCCCGTTCCACGGACACCAAACATTGCTCGAGGAACGCCCGAACGTTGTAGCTGACAATCACGACGCTCAGGTCGGTCATCCTTTGTAGGGCAAGCGGTTCAACAACGAGCTGGACAACGTCGCCTCGTCGGCGTACTGCAACGCTTCCCCCACGGACACACCGCGCGCAATGGTGGTGAGCAAAATGTCGTGGGCCTGGATGCGTTTGGCCAGGTAGAACGCGGTCGTGTCCCCTTCCATCGAAGCCGGCAAGGCCAAAATGACCTCCTTCACCTCGGTCGACTGCACCCGAGTGACCAACGATTCCACCGTCAGGTCGACCGGCCCCACCCCATCCATGGGGCTGATCACGCCGCCCAAGATGTGGTACAAACCGCGGTACTCTCCGACCGACTCCAAGGCCAAGAGGTCACGGATGTCCTCCACCACGCACAGCGTCGAGCTGTCGCGGTGGGGGTTGGCGCAAATGTTGCACACCCCGTCTTCAGTGGGGTTGTGGCACGTGGTGCAAGGCTTGACGCCCTGGCGCATCGCCACCATGCTCTCGGCAAAGTCGCTCACACGCTCTTCGTCGCGGGCCAACATGTGAAGCACGAGGCGCAACGCAGTGCGTCGTCCAATGCCCGGAAGGCTCGCCATTTGGTCCACGGCGGATTCGATCAACCTCGAGGGCAATTGCATGGTGCGAAGTTACATTTGGCGCCATGACCCCCACCCTCGCGCTTTGCATTTCCCTCGCCTATGTCGGCGTGTTGTTGGCCGTGTCTCGTTGGTCAACTCGACGGGCCGGTTCCGAGGAAGACGTCTTCTTTGTGGCCAAAAAAAGTGCCCCTTGGCCCCTGGTGGCGTTTGGCATGGTCGGCGCCTCCCTCTCGGGAGTGACGTTCTTGAGCATCCCGGGATGGGTGCGCGACCAGGAATGGACGTACATGCAAATGGTGTTTGGCTACTGCATTGGCTACCTGATTGTTGCGACTGTCTTGTTGCCCTTGTACTACAAGATGGGACTGACCAGCATCTACAGTTTTTTGGGGAAGCGGTTCGGGACAGAAGCCCGCAAAACAGGGTCGGCATTTTTCCTGCTGAGCCGGGTGGTCGGCGCGTCGTTCAGGCTGTTTCTGGTGGCCTTGGTCCTCGAAGTTCTCGTGCTGGAACCCTTGGCCGGGGGCGATGTTCCGGGTTCGTGGTTTGCAGGCACCACGGCCGCCATCTTGGCGGTCATCTACGCCTACACACGCCGAAGCGGCATGGGCACCGTGATTTGGACGGACACCCTTCAAACCGCCTGCATGCTCTTGGCGGTGGTCATGACCGTCGGCGGCATCTTGCACGCCGGAGGTCAAGGCTGGTTGGACTTGCCTTCGGCATTGGCCGACACCGGCCTGACCCAAATTTGGGTCACCGACGATTGGAGGGCGAGCAACCATTGGCTCAAGCACATCTTGGCAGGGATGTTCGTGACGGTCGCCATGACTGGACTGGATCAGGACATGATGCAAAAGAATTTGGCGTGCCGCTCGTTGCGCGACGCCCAAAAGAACATGTGGGCGTTCACCGTCATCTTGGTGGCCGCCAACCTGCTGTTCCTCAGCATGGGCGCGCTGCTTTGGATGCATGCAGGCCGCATCGACATGGCCCTTCCTGAGGCCACCGACAAGTTGTACCCCCTTGTTGCGCTGGGCGGATCGTTGGGGCCTGCCTTGGGGGTGGCCTTTTTGGTGGGGCTGTTGGCGTCGGCCTTCAGCTCGGCCGATTCTGCCCTCACCGCCCTGACCACCTCCACGTGCATCGACCTCATCGACACCCCCTCCAAAACGTCCGAGGAGGCTTCCCGCATCCGGAAACGGGTGCACTTGGGGCTGGCGGTCCTGCTTTGGCTGGTCATCGTGGCGTTCAACGCGGTCAACGACACCTCGGTGGTGGCGGCCCTGTTCACTGTGGCCAATTACACCTACGGCCCGCTGTTGGGCCTCTTCGGGGTGGGCATGTTCACATTGCTTCAACCGCGCGAGCGATGGATTCCATGGGCCTGTGTGCTCGCACCCGTCGTGGGGTACGGCCTGGAGCAAGCGCTGACCACGTGGGTGGACTTCAGCTTTGGGTTTGCGTTGCTCCCTGTCAACGGGTTGTTGACAGCCTGTGGACTCTGGTTCATATCTGAGCGCACCTGACGCCGTTCACCTCAAAGCGAGGTGTACTTTTGGGCTGCAAAAATTTCTTCAGCCAAGATGGAACACACCACGTCCAAACTGCTTCAGCGCCTGAGCGAATCGGCCACCATTGCCATGTCTCGCAAGGCCCGCGAATTGAAAGACCAAGGCATCGACGTCATCTCCCTGTCGTTGGGCGAGCCCGACTTCGACACGCCTGACGCCATGAAGCAAGCAGGCATCGAGGCCATCGAAGCCAACGAAACCCACTACACCCCTGTGCCAGGCACCCCTCGCGTGCGGAGGGCCATCGTGGAGAAATTCAAGCGGGACAACGGCTTGACCTACAGCATGGACGAGGTGGTTGTCAGCACCGGCGCCAAGCAAAGCCTGGCCAATGTGGTGCTGTCGCTCGTCGATCCAGGAGACGAAGTCATCTTGCCCGCGCCGTTTTGGGTCAGCTACGAGGAGTTGGTCAAAGTCGCCGGCGGCACCCCCGTCATTTTGCCGACGAGCATCGACGACGATTACAAAGTCCAACCCGAAGCGTTGGAAGCCGCCATCACCGACAAAACGCGTTTGGTGATGTACTCCTCCCCATGCAACCCCTCAGGCTCCGTCTACACCCACGACGAAACAGCCGCCTTGGCCGACGTCCTCCGCAAGCACGACCGCATCATCACTGTCAGCGATGAGATCTACGAGCTCATCAACTTCACCGACAAGCACGCGAGCATGGCCGCCCAGCCAGGCATGTTGGAGCGCACGGTGACGGTGAACGGGATTTCCAAAGGATTCGCCATGACAGGCTGGCGTTTGGGGTACATCGGCGCGCCCAAGTGGATTGCAGCCGCGTGCACCAAAATCCAAGGGCAATTCACGTCCGCCCCTTCCAGCATCACCCAGGCCGCGGCCGCGGCGGCGCTTGAAGCAGACCCCAGCGTGACGGGCGACATGGTGGCGGCCTTCCGTCGTCGCAGGGCCCTCATGGTCGAGGGACTCAGCCAAGTGCCTGGGTTCAAGGTCAACCAGCCCATGGGCGCGTTTTACGTGTTCCCCGATGTGAGCGCGTTGTTCGGCAAAACGTTTGAAGGGAAAACCCTGGAGAATTCGGACGACGTGGCCTTCTTCTTGCTTGAACAAGCCCAGGTGGCTTCCGTTTCTGGCGCGGCGTTTGGCACGCCTGAGTGCATTCGCTTGTCCTACGCCGCCGCCGACGTGGTGCTTGAAGAGGCGGTGTCACGGATTCAAAAAGCCTGCGCGCGTTTGGCGTAAAGTCCGACCTTTGTCGGCATGAGCAAGGTGGATTCCCCCCTTCCCTTCGACGTCCTTCCGTGGGACCGCCCCAAGGTGTGTGTTGTGGGAGACGTCATGGTCGACGCCTACATGTGGGGTCGCGTGAGCCGCGTCAGCCCTGAGGCCCCTGTGCCCGTTGTGGATGTGACGCGTCGAGAAATCCGGGCAGGTGGCGCGGGCAACGTGGTGAAAAACCTGCATGCCCTGGGGGCGGAGGTGACGTTGGTCAGCGTCGTTGGCCAGGACGTTTCTGGCGCTGATTTGACCACATTGCTGGAAGATGTGTGTTCGCCGCACCTGGTCGTGGACACGTCGCGCCCCACCACGGTGAAGACCCGCGTAATCAGCGGAGGACAACACGTCGTTCGCGTGGACGAGGAGTCCACCGAGGATGTGGCCGCCGCAGTGGGACAAGACGTCCTGAACACATTCAAAACGTTGATTGAGGGCGCCAACCGCCCGGACGTGGTGATTCTTGAGGACTACGACAAGGGCTTGCTCACCGAGGACACCGTTTCCGGCTTGCTTGCGGCTTGTCAAGATGCAGGCATTCCTGTGGCTGTGGACCCCAAGCTCAAGCGCTTCCATGCGTACCAAGGTGTGGCCCTTTTCAAGCCCAACTTGAAAGAGCTGAACGAAGGCCTTGGGTTGACAGAACCCGTGCACCCTCAACGCCAGGCGGACATGGCCCAGGCCGTGGAACGGTTGCAAGCCGACCTCGGGTGCGCGCGTGTGATGGTGACCCTGGGCGAGCATGGCACTTGGATTCATGCGCCCCAAGAAGGCATCGACCACCTTCACATCCCGGCGGTGCCGCGTGAAGTGATGGACGTCAGCGGCGCAGGCGACACCGTGATCTCTGTGGCCGCCCTGTTGTTGGCTTCCGGATGCGACGCCCGTGCCATTGCACAGGTGTCCAACCTCGCTGGCGGTTGGGTGTGCGAACGCGTCGGCGTCGTGCCCATCTCCAAGGCAGACTTGCAAGCGGAACTGCCCCGCGTCCACGCCCACATTTCAGACCCACGTTGAGCTGGCAAGAATTTCGTGAGCGGGCCAACGTGTGGCTCTACGACAGCAAAGACCGAGCCCTCGGCTTGTTTCAATGGCTGAACCTCGTTGTGAACTTGTCGGCGCTCGTGTCGCTCGCCGTGTATTACGGGTACGACCACTCGGCAGAAACAGCGGGTCAGCTGTTTGGGGTGGTCAAATTCAGTTTCGGATTCTACGTGCTGCATTACCTGGTTCGGGTGCTGTACCACTTTCACCCCAAAACCTTCTTCCGAGAGACTTGGGCGGAAGGGCTCTTGATGGCGTTGCTTGCCGTGGAAGGCGCCGGCGACCTGTTTCTGGGCATGCCCCTCTTGGGATCTGCCGTGAGCACCATCCTGCCCAACGCCACCGACCTCAGCACGTTTGTGGTGCAGGGCTACCTCCTTGTGGCCATCCTCACGGAGTGGATGCGGCCTGGGTCGCGTTTGCCCCGCGTCAAGGTGCACCCCGCCATGGTGTTCATCATGAGCTTCCTCGTGTTGATCGCAGCAGGCACATGGCTCCTGAGCATGCCCCAAATGACCACGGAGGAAGGCGGCATGCCTTGGGCAGATGCCTTGTTCACCGCCACGAGCGCGACCTGCGTGACGGGGCTGATGAGCGTGGACACCATGACGTACTTCACCCACAAAGGACACTGGGTGCTTCTGGTGCTCATCCAATTGGGCGGGTTGAATTTCATCGCGTTCGGGTCCTTCTTGGCCTTGGCGTCCAAGTTTGGCGTGGCGGTGAAGCAGCACGACGTCATCGAGGACTTCGTGAACACGGACAACTTATTGGGGAGCAGTAGAACCCTGAGCAAGGTGGTGATGTGGTGCCTTGGCCTCGAGCTGTTGGGCGCGGTGGCGCTCATGGCGCTGTGGAGCCCAGATGTGCCGTTCTCGGGATGGACGGACCGCGCGTTCTCGTCGGTGTTTCACAGCGTCTCGGCCTTCAACAACGCCGGCATCACTCTGTTCACGGACGGACTGGCCCACCCCTGGGTGGCCACGAACTGGCTGGTCCACTGGGTCATCACCGCGCTGGTGTTCTTGGGGGCGCTGGGCATGATCGCCATGTTTGACCTGTTTGACGTGTCCAAACTTCGGGAGCGCATGATGCAACCCTGGAAGACCATTTCCTTCCCCACCAAAATCGCCCTGTACTTCTCGACCGGGCTGGTGGTGTTTGGTGGGGTGGCGTACGGCGCCTTGGAATGGCACGGCACCCTGGAGGGCATGTCGTGGTTTGGGAAGTTCACCACTGCAGTGTTCCAAAGCGTGACGCGCACCAGCGGCTTCAACACGGTCGACATTGGTGCGGTGGGCATGCCCATGTTGTTCTTGCTCTTGGTGCTGATGTTCATTGGCGCATCCTCCAGCTCGACAGGTGGCGGCATCAAGACGAGCACCTTCGCCATCGTCCTGGCGGACGTGGCACGGACGGTGCGTGGGGCCGACCACGTTCAGATTTTCAAACGAACCATCAACGACGTGCTTCGCTCTCGGGCGTACAGCGTGCTGCTGTTCTTCTTGGTCGGAAACCTCGTCGGGGTTTTTCTGTTGACTTTGACAGAATCCGCGATGTTGACCGCCAACGCCTGCAACTTTTTTGATTTGGCCTTCGAGCACGTGAGTGCCATGGGCACCGTCGGCTTGAGCACAGGCATCACCCCGATGATGTCCACCGCAGGCAAAATGGTGCTTTCTGCGGCCATGTTTGTGGGACGTGTGGGCACCTTGACGGTGGCGTTTGCCGTCGGTGGCCGAACCTTGCAGTCCCATTTCAAATACCCCGACGGGCACACGCTGGTCGGGTGACCCCTTCACCCTTTCCCCATGGGCACGAAAATCACACCCTACGTCAGTTCCGACGACGAAGCCAAGAAGAACCAAGTCGAGCGCATGTTCGACGGCATCGCCCACAGGTACGATTTCCTCAACCACTTCTTCTCGTTGGGCATCGACGTGTTGTGGCGCAAGACCTGCATCCGCATCCTCCGCAAGGAGTCGCCCGCCAAACTCTTGGACGTGGCCACCGGGACCGCAGACTTCGCGATCGAAGCTGTTCGCATGGGGCTCGACGTGCATGTCTCGGGGGTGGACATCAGCGCCGGCATGCTGGACGTAGGGCGTAAAAAAGTGGCGGCCCGGGGATGGAACGACCGCATTGAATTGATCCAAGCCGACTCGGTCAGGCTCCCTTTCAACGACGGCCACTTCGACGCCTACACCGTCGCCTTTGGCGTGCGGAATTTTGAGAACCTGCAAGGCGGGTTGCAAGACATGCGTCGTGTGTTGAAGCCTGGTGGACTTGGCCTCGTGCTCGAGTTCTCCAAGCCTCGGGTGTTCCCGATCAAGCAGGTGTTTGGGCTCTACTTCAAACACATCATGCCCACCGTGGGACGGTGGGTGAGCAAAGACCCTGCGGCTTACACCTACCTCCCAGAAAGCGTCGACGCGTTTCCAGAGGGGCAGGACTTCCTGGAAGAAATGCGCAAAGCGGGGTACGTGGACCTGAAGGCCCGTCCATTGACCGGGGGCATCGCCACAGTGTACATTGGGCGCAACCCGCAGACGGCATGATCCTGAAGGTCCTCCCCAGCACGTTGTCCGGGGACAACGTCTGGGCGCCGCCCAGCAAGAGCATCATGCAACGGGCCTTGGCCCTGGCGACGTTTGCGGAGGGCACCACCATGTTGCGCCGCCCCTCCGAATCGGACGACTGCACCCAGGCCATGATGATGAGCGCCCAACTCGGCGCCACCTTGGAGCTGGGCGACGACGCGGTGGCCATCCACGGCGTGGCACGCCCCGCACCCCGCACCGACACCCTAACCCCAGGAGAATCTGGACTCGGGGCGCGCACCTTCGGCACCCTTGCTGCGTTGCACAACCAGCCCCTTGCGTTGGAACGCGAGGGCACGTTGGCGGCGCGCTCATTCCAAGGTTGGGCCACGGCGTTGCGTGCGTGCGGCGCCATGGTGGATGGCCAAGAACCCGGGCAAAGTCTGTCGGTCCAAGGACCGCTTCAACCCGGGGCGTACGAACTGGACGCAAACGGAACCAGCCAGGTCATCACCGGGTTGTTGTGCAGCCTTCCCTTGCTGGAGGACGATTCCAAACTGACCCTTCACAACGTGGTCAGCGCCCCCTACATGGAGATGACGTTGGAGATGATGGAGGACTTTGGACTCCAAGTCGACGCGCACCAAGTGGAGGACAGCCGAACCTGGGTCCTGAACATTCCAGGACACCAACGCGCCAAGGCTGTGGACATGACGGTGGATGGAGATTGGTCTGGCGCGGCCTTCCTGTTGGGTCTGGGCCTTCTGTGCGCCCCTCACTCACTGACCATTGAAGGGTTGGCCAGCAGCGTCACCCAAGCGGACGAGGCCATCAAAGGCGCCCTGTTGTTCAGCGGGTGCCGACTGGCCGGCGTGGACGACGGCATTCAAGTGTTTGCAGGAAAGCCCAAGGCGTTTCAAGTGGACTTGACCGATTGCCCGGATCTGTTCCCCCCGCTTGCAGCCATGGCCGTTTTCGCCAAAAAGCCAAGCACCCTCAAGGGCTTGCACCGTTTGGACAACAAAGAATCCAACCGCGGCCTGGCGATTCAAGAGGAATGGGCCAAACTCGGCGTGAAGGTGGAACTCGACGAAACCAACGACACCCTTCGCGTGCACCCTGCCAAACCCCAATCGGGACGCATCGACCCTCGTGGAGACCACCGCATGGCCATGGCCGCGGCGATTCTCGGGGCGGCTGGCGCCCCCGTGGAAATCGTGAACGCTGAGTGCGTGGCCAAGAGCTACCCTGCCTTCTTCGACGACCTCGAATCGCTCGGGGTTTCGATTCAGGTGGTGGCCAAGTGAGGCTTGGGGGTCCGGGTCATGAGCACCGCGGAAATCGCCCCTGTCAACCCGCCAAACACCGGACCGACCGTCCACGCCAACACAGGCATGGACATCCACGCCCAAAAGGGCAGCCCCACGCCCAGGGCCGTTTTCCAGGCGCGCAGGCTCTTGCGCAACCCGTCGCGTCCGCCCAACGCTTCACGCTCCCAGACGTAATCCAACATCGACGCGCCGTACACCCACACCCCAAAGGCCCACGTCATCGCCACCCACACGGGGGCGAGCACGGGCGACATCAATGTCGCCAACCAACAGAGCAGCAACACACCCCACTCGAACGCGGCGAGCAACAAGGCTGAACGCAGCCCGCGCCAAGCGTCCTTCCATGCCCGACGCCATGAAAACGGCAATTCCCTTCCCGTAAGGCGAACTTCCGCGGCTTCACTTGCCATGGCCAGAATGGGGCCCATGCACACCAAGACGAGGTGCTTCGTGAGTTTGAGCTTGACCACCAGCAACACCAGGGACACCAAGCCTTGGGTCAGGGATTGAATCCAACCTTCACCTCGTTCCACCCCCAGCGCGTCGACCACGCGGTTGGCCACGTCTGACGCGACCCAAGAAATGCCCCACCACCCAAGGGCCGACAGCGCGACCGCCACCCCAGTGGCTGGAAGGAACCACATGCGCAACGGCCCACGAAGCCATGCCCAGGCCTGACGGTGGGCTTGCCACCAAGTGAGGTTTGTCATGTTGCGAATGTGAGAAAATGCACGGGCGCCTGCCAAGTCTTGCTGCGGAAAGATGTGAACTTCCCCACATGCGAATTCACCTGATTGCCGTGGGCGGAAGCGCCATGCACAATTTTGCCTTGGCGCTGGACCATGCGGGCCACCATGTGACTGGGAGCGACGACCAAATCTTCGAGCCCAGCCGCGGACGGTTGGACAAGGCGGGGCTGCTCCCGGCCAAAGAAGGCTGGGATCCGTCGAACATCACCGCCGATCTGGACGTGGTCATCCTCGGCATGCACGCGCGTCAGGACAACCCTGAGCTCCTGCGCGCCCAGGAACTCGGTTTGACCATCCAGAGCTACCCAGAATTCCTGCGCTTCGCGACAGAGAAGAAAAAGCGGATGGTCGTGGCCGGAAGCCATGGCAAAACCACCGTCACCTCCATGGTCCTGCACGCGCTGCACGGCGCTGGCATGCGCACCGACCTCATGGTGGGGGCGCAGTTGGAAGGGTTCGACCGGATGGTGGACCTCGACGATCGGCACGAATGGGCCGTGATTGAAGGAGACGAATACTTGAGCTCCCCCATCGACCGCCGCCCCAAGTTTCTTTGGTACGGGCCCCACGTGACCATCTTGACGGGCATTGCTTGGGACCACGTCAACGTGTTCCCCACAGAAGATGATTACGTATCCCAATTCTCAGCCTACCTCCGCACAGTCCAGTCGGATGGTGTGGTGGTGTATTGCGAAGAGGATGCCAAGGTGTGCCACGTCGTGGCTGAGGTGAAGCCTGAACGCCCTGACATCCACTGGATCCCCTACCACACCCCTGAGCACAGGCCCACAGCCACGGGCAGCGAAGTGCGTTGGGACAAGGGGTTCTTGGACATGAAACTTCTCGGCACGCACAACATGCAAAACTTGGCTGCAGCGCGACAAGCGTGCCACGCCATGGGGCTGTCCCACGAGACGTTCGACCGCAACATGGCCAGTTTCACGGGGGCGGCCCGACGCCTTGAAGTGGCCCAGGAAGACGCCGGCCGTGCATTCACGGCGTTTCGCGATTTCGCCCACGCCCCGTCCAAGCTTCGTGCCACCCAAGCTTCAGTGGTTGGGCAATTCCCAGACCGCGAGGTCACGGCGGTGTTTGAGCTTCACACGTTCAGCAGCCTGAACAAAGCCTTCTTGCCCCAGTACCAGGCCGCCATGGACGCGGCAGATCGAGCCGTGGTGTTTTTCGACCCTGACGTGGTGGCGCACAAGCGTCTCCCCGAGCTGGATGCTGGGTTTGTCAAGGATTGCTTCGGCCGGCACGACTTGGAAGTGGTGACCTCTGTGCGTGCCCTGGAAGCCAGGCTGGCCGAAGTGCCCAGCCAAAACCACGTTTTGCTGTTGATGAGCAGCGGCCGGTTCGGGGGCGCCAACCTCAGCCCAACCCCACGTCCAGCGACATCATGACAATGAAGCCACCGATGAAGCCGAGGGTGGCGATGTCGGTGTACTTGTCCCGCTGGGTTTCTGGGATGACTTCCTCGATGACCACGTAAATCATGGCTCCCGCTGCAAACGCCAACGCGTAGGGTAAAATGGGGCGCATGGCCATCACCGCCACAGCACCAATCACGGCGGCCACGGGCTCCACCACAGCCGACAGTTGTCCAAACCACCAGGCCCTGCCCCTGCTCACACCGTCGCGCCGCAAGGGCATGCTGACCGACAAGCCTTCTGGGAAATTCTGGATGCCAATTCCGATGGCCAGGGCCACTGCCCCTGCGGTGGTCGCGCCATCCAACCCCAAGGCCGCCCCGCCGAACAACACCCCCACGGCCAGCCCCTCCGGGATGTTGTGAAGGGTGATGGCCAACACCAACAACGTCGTGCGGTGCCAATCCGTCTTGGGTCCTTCCGCCTCCTCTTTCTTGAAATTGATGTGCAGGTGGGGCGTGAACTTGTCCAGCATGTAAATGAACAAGGCGCCAAACGCGAAGCCAATCGCAGGCGGCCCCACTTTCTCGAAGCCCTCGCCCCCTGTCATTTCGATGGCGGGCGCCAACAACGACCAAAAGCTGGCCGCCACCATCACCCCGCCCGTGAACCCCAACATGCCGTCAAACCACTTGCGGTTCATGCTTTTGAACGGAAACACAAGCGCAGCGCCAGCCGCCGTCATGGCCCATGTGAACAAGGTTCCCACCAAAGCGGCCTTGACCGGCCCCATGGACTCCATCCACGCAATCAACCCTTCCATCATGGACGCAAGATATTCACGACATTCGTGACATGAAGCGATTGTTCGTGGTCCGACATGGCAAGGCGGAAGCCAAACACCCAGACGGGGACTTTCACCGTGCCTTGAGCCCACGCGGCGCGCGCGACGCCGAGTCGCTCGGTCAATGGAGTCGAGGCGCCCATGGGTTGGGCAGCCCGGTCCTGACGAGCGCGGCGGTTCGCACCACCCAAACCACCGCACTGCTGCGGGAAGCATGGCAGGCCGACGAAACGGCCATCACCGTGCTGGAAGAAGGGTATTTGGCGAGCGACCGGGCATGGCTCGGCTGGATCAACGCACTCGACAACCTCCACGACCAAGCTTGGATCGTGGGGCACAATCCTGGGCTGAGCGAGCTCGTGGAGCGGTTGACTGAACAACCGGTCTGGCTGCCCACCTGCGGCATGGCTGAGGTTGAACTTCAAATCGACCATTGGGATGCGGCCTTCGCCGGTGTCGGCCGCTTGCGCGGTCTGTTCACCCCCAAATCGTCGTTGTGCCCATGACCCGGTCCAACGCAGGATGGTGGGTGTTGGCGGCGTTGCTCGTCTTGTTCCTTTGGCGGTTCGGGCAACTCGCATCCTACCTCTTGGGCGCCATTGCCCTGAGTTTTGCGGGTCGGCCTGTCGTGCGCTGGATCGCCTCCCGCCGCGTGGGGTCCAAAACCTTGGGCCACGGCTTGGGTGCCGCCACCACCCTCGCCTTGATGGTGGCCCTGCTGACAGGGGTGGTCCTGCTCTTCACCCCGCTCCTCGCCCAACAAGCCGCCACGTTGTCCCAAGTCGATTCAGAGCAGCTCATCCAAGCCTGGAACGACCTTTTGAAAATGGTTGACCGGTACACCACTTGGGTGGATTTGAGCGGCCAAGGCGTGGCGAACAGCACTTACCTCGCAGACCAACTCACCCACATGGTTCCCGTGGACGCGCTGAGCGGCCTGTTGACCGGTTTGCTTTCCTCGCTGGGCAACGTGTTTGTCGCCGGATTCTCCGTCATGTTCATGGCCTTCTTCTTGATGCGGGAGCCCGACCTCTTCCATCGGTTGGTATTGGGGCTCACCCCACCTTCACATCAAGCGTCGGCAGAGCGCATCATGTCCCGGTCTGGAGAATTGTTGACACGCTATTTCGGCGGCTTGGTCATTCAAGTGAGCATCGTCACGACGGTGGTGGGACTCGGTCTGACCGTCATCGGGGTGCCGCACGGTCTTCTGCTGGGTTTGTTGGCAGGGTTGTTCAACTTGATCCCTTACCTCGGCCCCATCGCCGGGGTGCTTGTGGGCCTGGTGGTGATGGTGTCGAGCGGCGTCGACGGCGGCACGCTTGGGTGGGGGTTGGCCATGTTCGCGGCGGCCCAAGCCATCGACAACGTGTTCACACAACCTGTGGTCTTCGCCAAGCGTGTGTTTGCACATCCGCTCGAGATTTTCATCGTGGTGTCTGTGGCGGGCAGCCTTGCGGGGCCCATGGGCATGGTGCTCGCCATCCCCGGCTACACCCTCATCCGTATCGTGGCCCGGGAATTCCTGGAGGAAGTTCCATGGGTGCAGGCCCTCACGCAACGCATGGATTCCCCGGATCAAGGGGATGTGAATGCAGGGTGAAGAATTGTTGATGAAATGCACCGTCAGACGGTGACCGGTGGTGTCACTTTGGTCTACCTTTGAATCCCGTATATGCGGGACATGTCTACTCCAACTTCTTCTTCCACCGACACCCTGGCCAGCGGCCGGAACAGCCGGTACATTTTTGTCACTGGCGGTGTGAGCAGCAGTCTGGGCAAGGGCATTGTCAGTGCCTCATTGGCCAAGTTGCTTCAGGCGCGCGGGTACTCCGTGACCATCCAAAAATTGGACCCGTACATCAACGTGGACCCCGGCACGCTGAACCCGTACGAGCACGGAGAGTGCTACGTGACGGTCGACGGTGCGGAGACCGATTTGGATTTGGGCCACTACGAGCGTTTTCTCAACGTTCAAACCACCCAAGCCAACAACATCACCACTGGACGCATCTACCAGAGCGTCATCGACAAGGAACGTCGCGGGGAATACCTGGGCAAGACCGTTCAAATCATCCCGCACATCACCGACGAGATCAAGCGGTGTGTCCAAATTCTGGGCTCCAAGAAGGATTACGACTTCGTGATCACAGAAATCGGTGGCACCGTGGGGGACATTGAATCCCTGCCCTACATCGAGGCTGTGCGTCAAATGAAGTGGGAAAGCCCCGAGGACACCTTGGTGGTGCACCTGACCTTGGTGCCCTACTTGTCGGCCGCAGGCGAATTGAAGACCAAACCCACCCAGCACTCGGTCAAGCAATTGCTTGAATTTGGGGTGCAAGCGGACATCTTGGTCTGCCGCACCGAACACCCGTTGCCTGCCAACGTGCGCACCAAGCTGGCGCGTTTCTGCAACGTCGGGACGGACGCCGTGATTGAAAGCATCGACGCAGACTCCATCTACGACGTGCCCCTGCTGATGCAAGAGGAAAAGTTCGACGAAGTGGTGCTCCGCAAGCTGGGCATGGACGCCGCAGACACGTCGGCCAACCTCCACGAATGGCGTGACTTCCTCAGCCGTTACAAAAACCCCAAGCGCTCCGTCAAGGTGGGCTTGGTCGGGAAATACGTCGAACTCAAGGACAGCTACAAGAGCATTGCCGAAGCGTTGGACCATGCCGGCGCCAAGCTGGAAACCAGCATCGACCTGGACTGGATCCACAGCGAGCAATTGACCAGCGACAACGTCTCCGCCCGTCTTTCTGGCCTCGACGCCATCTTGGTGGCGCCTGGCTTCGGGTCCCGCGGCATCGATGGCAAGTTGCTTGCGGTGGAACATGCCCGCACCACAGGCACCCCCTTCTTTGGCATTTGCCTGGGGATGCAGTGCGCGGTGGTGGAATTTGCGCGCAACGCCCTTCACTTGGACGAGGCCCATTCCGCGGAGATCAAAGAGTACACCCCCCACCCCGTCATCGACATGATGGCCGAGCAAAAGAGCATCACCAACATGGGCGGGACCATGCGCCTCGGAGAATACCCCTGCGCGCTTCAGGCCGGGTCGAAGGCCCACGCGGCGTACGGCGCAGCGGACTTGGTGGACGAACGTCACCGACACCGTTACGAATTCAACAGCACGTACCGCAACCAATTCGAAGAGGCAGGGATGATCGCCACTGGCATCAACCCCGACAACGATTTGGTGGAGATTGTGGAGATTCCGTCACACCCGTATTTCGTGGCCTCTCAATTCCACCCGGAATACGCCAGCACGGTGCTCAACCCACACCCCCTGTTCGTGTCCTTCGTGGAGGCCGCCATGGTGCGCTCGGCGTCGCAAGACGTCGCGGCGAATTCAGCCCAAGGCTGAGGAATCAACGTTGACCTGGCCTCAGCATCTCCACATGCGGGATGCCGTCTTCGAGGTACGTCTCCCCGCACGGCACAAACCCGAGGTCGCGGTAAAACCGCTCGAGGTAACATTGCGCTGAAATCCGGACGGCCAGCCCTGGCCATTCTTGCTCGCAGACGTCCAAGCTACGGTGCATCAAATCCTTGCCCAAGCCCGTGCCACGCAAATCGCTGCGCGTCGCCACACGGCCGATGCTTGGCTCCTTGTAACTGACCCCTGGCGCCAGAACGCGTGTGCAGCACGCAGCCGCGCCGCCCTTGTCCTCATCCGCGTCCGTAGCCCACACGTGGATGCTTCTCAAATCCTTGCCGTCCAGTTCGCTGTACGGGCAGTCTTGCTCCAGCACAAACACGTCGATGCGCAGGCGCAAGAGCGCGTGCAACTCGTCGCGATCCAACTGCGACCACGGTTTGGCTTTCCAAGTCAGGCCAGTCTCCATGGACCAAAGGTACGGGCATGAAAAAAGGGGCCGCAGCCCCTTTTCAAGTCTCTGTCATTGAGTGATCAGAAGCGTGCGCCGACGCCAATGGAGATGCCCAATTGTGGCTCAGTGGCCAACATGTCAATGTTGAGCTGTGGCGTGATGTACAACACATCCTTGAAATCGATGTAACGACCTGCGTTCAGACCAACGTCGAAATTGTTGATTGGATCATGGAGTTGCAATCCAACGTAGTAAGCCCCCATGAAGTACTGGCCTCCAAGAGAAAGGTTAAGTGAGTCCAATGCCCCACCGAATCCAGTCATGGCGGTGACCACAATGTCATCGGCAACCGCATAGCCCACGGTGGCGTGCATGTCCACGCCCGTGGAGAAAATGTTCAACAAGGTGGTGGCATCACCGGATCCCAAGTACCAAGAGCCCTGAGGCTGGCTTGCATCTTGACCAAAGCTCACGAACGCAACCGCAGCTGCGAAAAATGAAAGAACAACTTTTTTCATAAGAACTGTTTTAAAGGTTCGTTGCAAACCACGGACACATCGTGTCTCAGGGACACATCCTGTTTGAATTGTCGCAAACATGCTTATGTGCATAACCAACTCAACATGCTCTTTTTCAGTGCTTTGAAAACAACCTACTGATGACCGTTCCGCGTGAAAATGTCCATGAATTCCACTTGGCGGCAGGGTATCTTTGGTCCGGCCATGGAAAAACGAAACATGCTGTCCGTCGAGGACCTGACCAAGACTTACGGGGAGCGAACGCTGTTTGAAAGGCTCACCTTCGGCGTGCAAGAGGGGGAGCGCGTGGCGCTGGTGGCGAGGAACGGGTCTGGAAAGTCCACCCTGCTCCGGGCCATTTCAGGACAGGAGCCTGCCGACGACGGCAGGGTGGTGTTTTCGTCTGGGGTGAGACACGCCCATTTGCGCCAAGACCTAGAACTGGAAGCGGGTGCCACGATTTTGGACACCCTGTACATTGGAGACAGCCCCACAGTCCAAGCGATGCGTGCCTATGAACGGGCGCTCGCCGAAGGACATGAGGGAGACGACTTGCAACGGGCCTACGACGCGATGGACGCCCAGGAAGGGTGGAACTTCGAGGCTCGGGCGCGAGAAATCTTGGGCAAACTCAACCTGCACGACCTCCAACGGCCGGTGGGCCAATTGAGCGGTGGAGAGAAACGAAGGGTGGCGTTGGCTCAGGTGTTGTTGGAATCGCCGGACTTCTTGATCCTCGACGAGCCGACCAACCACTTGGACCTTGACATGATTGCCTGGCTGGAACAACGGCTCGCCTCGATGGGCACAACGCTCCTGATGGTCACGCACGACCGTTACTTCCTGGAAAACGTGTGCGACCGCATCCTGGAGCTGGAAGACCACACCCTGCACAGCTACCACGGCAACTTCAGCTATTTCTTGGAAAAGCGTGCCGAACGCAGGGCCAACGCCCAAGCGGTTCAAGAGCGTGCCCGGTCCCACATGAAGCGCGAGCTAGAATGGGTGCGCGCCACCCCTTCTGCCCGAACAACCAAGAGCAAAAGCCGGCTCGACCGCTTTCAAGATTTGAAAAAAGCCGCGGCCAAGCGTCTGCAAGAAGATCCTCTTCACCTCACGGTCATTCCCGAGCGGCTGGGTGGCAAAGTGGTGGAGTTGCACAAGGTGAAACGCGCCTTCGACGAACGCGTGTTGTTTGAGGGCCTCACCCACCACTTCAAACGGGGAGAACGCATCGGGCTGGTGGGCCAAAACGGCTCCGGCAAATCCAGCCTGCTTCAACTCATCTTGGGGTTGGCGGAACCGGACGCAGGAAAAGTGGTGGTCGGAGAAACGGTGGTGTTCGGGCACTACAACCAAGAGGGTGGGCAATTCAACCCCGACTGGAAAGTGATCGATGCTGTGCGGGACATCGCCGATTGGATTCCGCTCAAAGGCGGCGCCAAACTCACGGCAGCCCAATTGCTGGAACGGTTCCTCTTCCCCCACGCCATGCACCATCAGCACATTCAGTTGCTGAGCGGCGGCGAGCGCAAGCGCCTTCACTTGCTCAGGGTGCTCATGCGCAACCCCAATTTCTTGGTGATGGACGAGCCCACCAACGACTTGGACATTTTCACGCTGTCCGTGCTGGAGGAGTTCTTGATGGACTTCTCAGGTTGTCTGGTGGTCGTGTCGCACGACAGGTACTTCATGGACAAGCTCGTGGACCACGTCTGGGTGGTGGCCGAAGACGGGGCCACCTCTATTCGCGACTACCCCGGCAACTACAGCCAATACCGCGCGGCACGTGCCGAGTCGCAGAAACGTGCCCAAGCAGAAAAAGCGGCCATCGCAGCGGCGGCCAAAGCGGCCGACGCCCCTGTCGAAGTGCGTGGCGACTATTCCCAGCGGCTCAGTTACAAGGAGAAGCTGGAGTTTGAGGCGCTTGACAAGGCCATCCCCAAGTTGGAAGCCCGACGCAACGAGCTTTCCGCAGCCCTCCAGGGTGAGCAAGACTTGGACACCTTGACCCGCCTTGGAGAAGAACTCGGACAAGTTGCCGAGGAATTGGAAGAGGCCGAAATGAGGTGGCTGGAACTTTCGGAGCGCAGTTGATTCCCTGAGGCAACCTTCTGGGCCTTGAGGTGTTCTAGGTTCGAACTCCAATACCCAACCTCAAGGTCTACCATGAAACCCACATTCCTTTCTTCTCTTCTGGCGATCGCCATGCTTGCATGGGGATCCACTTCCCAAGCCCAAGATTGCAGCACGGAAGTCTTGGCCACCCTCACCACCCAGATGTGGGGCGGTGAAATTTCCTACACCATTTCTGACGACAACGGCGTGTTGGTCTCCGGACAAGATTTCGGAGACTTCAGCACCTACACCGAGCTCTTCTGCGTCGACAACGTGGAAGGATGTCTGGTGTTGGAAATGACCGACAGTTTCGGCGACGGTTGGAACGATGCCTTCTTGGACATCACCGTTCCCGCGTTGGGCGTGTCCTTGGGCAGCTTCACCCTCGAGGAGGGAGACTTCCAGTCCATGTCCTTTGGCGTGGGATGCGACGTGGAGATTGTGGAGGTGGAAGGGTGCACCGACCCCACCGCGTTCAACTACGATCCTTACGCCACCGTGGACGACGGGACGTGCTCCTACGACTGCGAATGCGAAGACGTCGATGCACCGGTGTGCGGGTACAACTATTTGACAGGGACCTACACGACTTACGACAACGCGTGCGAGGCCGAATGCGCCCAAGCGTGGATTGTGTCTGAGGGCGATTGCGCCGCACAGCCCGTGTACGGATGCACCGACGAAAACGCAGTCAACTACAACCCCGACGCCACCGACGACGACGGCTCGTGTGTGGTGGTTCCCGAGTGTGGCGACGACCAAATGTTGGCCGTGGCCACGTTGACGACCGCCTCATGGGGTGGAGAAGTCAGCTTCTCCTTGTCCGACGACGCTGGCGTGTTGTTGGAAGGCCAAGGCTTCACTGACTACGCCACAACCGAAGGCTACTTCTGCTTGAACAACACTGCGGGTTGCCTCGTGCTGACCATGGTGGACAGCTTCGGCGACGGATGGAACGGCGCGACGCTGACCGTGACTGTGCCCTCCGAGGATCTGGACCTCGGCACGTTCACGCTGGCAGAAGGGTCGTTCCAGGCCATCATCTTTGGGGTGGATTGTGAGACGGGAGAAGTCCAAATCGAAGGATGCACCGACCCCTTCGCCTTCAACTACGACCCGACAGCCACCGTGGACGACGGCTCGTGCTCGTACGACTGCGAATGTGAGGACATCGACGAGCCTGTTTGCGCCTTCAACCACATCACTGGCGAGTACACCACCTTCCCCAACGCGTGCGAAGCGGAGTGCGCCCAGGCTTGGGTGATCGCCGAGGGCGACTGCGACGAATTGCCCGTGTACGGTTGCACCGACGAGGATGCCCTCAACTACAACCCCGACGCGAACATCGACGACGGCTCCTGTGTGGGCACGTTGGAGTGCGGCAGCGACGAAGTGACCGTCTTGTTGACGCTCCAGACGGAGATGTGGGGCGGCGAAGTGAGCTTCATCTTGTCCGACGACAACGGCGTGTTGGCCGAAGGGCAAGGCTTGAACGACTACGACATGGCCTACGCCTCGTTCTGTTTGAGCGACAGTGCAGGTTGCCTCGAGCTGGACATGATTGACAGCTTTGGCGACGGATGGAACGGCGCGTCGCTGGAAGTGAGCATCCCCGATTTGGGGGTGTCTTTGGGCACCTTCTCATTGGAGGAGGGTTACCACCAGACGGTTTCATTTGGTCTCGAGTGCGAGACCCAAATTGTGGAGACCGCGGGTTGCACCGACCCTTACGCGTTCAACTACGATCCCTACGCCACGGTGGACGACGGTTCTTGTTCTTACGAGTGTGAGTGCGACGACGTCTACGATCCCGTGTGCGGCTACGACTACCTCACCGGAGAGTACGTGACCTTCAACAACGCGTGCGAAGCGTCTTGCGCCCAAGCGTACATCGTGTGGGAAGGCGATTGCGCAGACCAGCCGATCTACGGATGCACCGACGAGGAAGCGGTGAACTACAACCCCGACGCCACGGCCGACGACGGATCGTGCGTCACCATTCCGACATGTGCGGACGACGAAACTGCCGTGACGATTGAAGTGAACGGCAACGACTCGTTGGTCGACCTTGGGTTCTACTACTCCTTGTACTGGACCTTGACCGATGCGGCGGGTGTGCACGTGGATTTGGTGTACGACTACAGCCAGTGGGAAGCTGCCAACGCCTACGGTTGTTTGGCCGACGGCTGCTACAACTTCTTCATGTATGACTACGGATGGGAGCCTGGGTTGACCAGCGTGGACATCACCTTGGGCGACGAGACCACCACGTACACCATCCCCGAAGGGCAGTTTGAGGCCGCTTACGCCATTGGGGTCAACACGGAAGACTGCGAGCTCTTCATCCCTGTGTACGGATGCATGGACAGCGAGGCCATGAACTACAACCCCGACGCGAACATCGACGACGGGTACTGCCTCTACCCTTGCGAATGTCCGGAGATCTACGACCCTGTGTGCGCGTACGACTCCTTCGTGGGCGACTATGTGACCTTCAACAACGCGTGTGAGGCCGAGTGCTGGAACGCGTGGATCGTGTGGGACGGCGATTGCGCAGACCAGCCGATTTACGGATGCACCGACCCGGAGGCGTTGAACTACAACCCTGACGCCACCGACGACGACGGCTCATGCGCCTTCATCCCTGTGTGCGGCGCCGGGGAAACAGAGGTTGTCATCCAGACCATGGCCACCGATTCGTTGGACGAGTTTGGCGGGTTTGTGTCGCTGTACTGGACACTCACCACAGATTTGGGCCAGCACATCAACTTGGTGTACGACTACGATGAGTTCTCCACCGTCTCCTACGGATGTGTCGCAGACGGATGTTACAACTTCTACCTCAACGACTACGGATGGATTCCAGGCGCAGGCAGCGCCGAGGTCATCCTTGACGGGGTGTCCACCTCCTACTCCGTGCCGGCGGACGAATACAGCGCGGTGTTTGCGCTCGGTGTGAACACCGACGGCTGTGAAGTCACGATCCCGGGATGCACCGATCCTGAAGCGTTGAACTACCATCCTTCCGCCACGGTGGACGACGGGTCATGCCAATACCCCTTCGTGTGCGAGAACGGCGAGGTGGGCTACGTGTACCTCTACACGTCCCTCCCGTCCACCACGTTGAACATCGTTTCGGAAGCGGGCGACTTGGTCTTCTCCGAGCAGGACGTGTTCAACTTCGGAGGGGTGTACGGCGAGGTCTGCATCGAACCTGGCGTGTGCTACACGGCTATGGTGACCGGTGCGTGGGACGGCGAGCTGGAGTGGAACGACGGCCTGTTTGGGGTGAACACCGCCTTTGAAGACTTGGCCTACGCCGAATGGCCCACCGGGGAAGACACTTGGGTGGTTCAATTCAGCTTGGGCAACATCTGCGAAGAAGGCGATTTCGACTTGGACTCGTACCTCGGCTGCACCGACCCCGTGGCGACCAACTACAACCCTGACGCCTTGATCAACGACGGCTCTTGCATCTTCGACAACTTGTGCGACGGCATGTTTGAGGTGGAGTTTGTGTTGGACGGCGGTTTGATGCCTGACGAAGTGGGCTTGAATGTGTCGAACGACGAAGGTGATGTGCTCATGGAGATGGACGGCTACACCGGGTCTTCAGTGGGATGTGTGCCCGCAGGATGCTACACCGTGGAAATGTTGGACACCTTCGGCGACGGATGGAACGGCGCGATGGCCGAGCTGTTTGTGGACGGAGAGTCTGCAGGCACCATGACCCTCGAAGAAGGCGACTACGAACTTCGTGTGGTGGGCGTCGGCATGGAGTGCGAGACCCCTGACAACGGAGGTGACGGCGACGGCACCGCAAGCCTCGGCGACCCATCCGCAAGCGAGTGGACTTTGGAGCTCTTCCCCAACCCAGGACAAGACCATTTGACCATCCGAAGCCAACACAGCGGCACCGACGCGGCGCCAACCGTGGTGGTGTTCAACGCCGACGGTCGGATGGTGATGGATGCCACAAACGACACACGCGGTGTGGACGGCGATTGGATTCTCGATGCGACGTCGTGGACGCCTGGCATGTACATCGTGCATGTGACGCAGCTCGGCACCACGCGTCAACTCCCTTGGATCAAAGTCCGCTGAAGATCTTGACTTGACACGCATGAAAAAGGGCTGCCTTTCGAGGCAGCCCTTTTTTCATGTCCGCAATCGGAAAGCTTATTGCTGGTCGAAGTCCAGCACCACGTCCTCGTCTCCGTCGACGTGGGCCTGGCAGGTCAAGACGTAGCCACGCTCCACCTCCGAAGGTTCCAAAGCGAAGTTCACGTTCATCGTGGCCTTTCCCTTGACCAGCTTCGCGCGGCAGGTGCAGCACACGCCGCCAAGGCAGCTGTACGGAGCGTCGAGGCCCGCGTCCAACGCGGCATCGAGCATGTTTTTCTCCTTGTCGAGAGACACGCTGGTGGTGACGCCGTCCAACACAATTTGCATGGGGACGCCGGCCCCGGCGGCCACTTCAGTGCGCGGGGCAGCGGGTTTGGCCGCGCCTGCGGAGGTGAACAGTTCAAACTTGATTTGGTCTTCTGTCAACCCAAAAGCGAGCAAGGCCTCCTTGCACCCCAAAATCATCGACTCGGGGCCACAGAGGTACGCTGCGTCCACAGCGGTGCCGCTGCAGAATTCCCTCATCAGATCAGCGCAACGCGCTTGGTCCAAGCGCCCGGACAACAACGTGGCGTCCACAGGCTCGCGCGTCAGGAGGTAAAACACCCGCAAACGGTCGAGGTGACGGTCCTTGAGGTCTTGGATCGCTTCGCGGAACATGGTGCTCGCGGCAGTCTTGTTGGCGTAAAACAGCGTGTAGCTGGAGGCGGGGTCTGTGCTCAGAACGTCCTTGATTTGGCTAAGGATCGGCGTGATGCCAGAGCCCGCCGCGAAGCCCACGTGGTGCTTGCCGGCGCCCTCGGCCAAGACGAAGCGGCCTTGGGGGTCCATCACTTGCAAGGTGTCCCCTGCCTTGAGCACGTCGTTTGCGTAGGTCGAGAACTTGCCCCCGGGCACCTTCTTGATGCCCACGTGCCACGCCCCGTCACCGGGCGACGAACAGAGCGAATAGCTGCGGCGGATGTCTTCGCCGTCGATGGTCGTGCGCAGGGTCAAATACTGGCCCGCCGCAAACTGAAAGTCGGCACGCAATGCGTCGGGGATGTCCAGGGCCACCACCACCGATTCGGCGGTCTCGCGGTGCACGCTTTGGACTTGGATGTCGTGAAACGTCGGCATAAAGGCGAAAGTAGTCCACACCATGGTTTGGGCACATTGTGATTGTCACCAAACGACGCACACACGACTCAGCGTAACTTTGAGAAAAATCGCGCGCATGAGTCCTGTAGAAATGAACCTGGAAGCACGCTTTGACGCCTACGTTGCGGAAGAGAAAAAGATCGAGCCCAAAGACTGGATGCCCGACGCTTACCGCAAGACGTTGATCCGTCAAATCAGCCAACACGCCCACAGCGAAATTGTCGGTATGCTGCCTGAAGGAAACTGGATTTCCCGGGCGCCGTCCCTGAAGCGCAAGGCCATCTTGCTGGCCAAGGTCCAGGACGAAGCAGGCCATGGACTCTACCTCTACTCGGCTGCGGAAACTCTTGGGGTCACCCGGGACCAAATGCTGCAGGACCTCCACGCCGGAAAGGCGAAGTACAGCTCCATCTTCAACTACCCCACCCTCACCTGGGCCGACATGGGTGCCGTGGGGTGGCTGGTCGATGGCGCCGCGATCATGAATCAAGTTCCCCTCTGCAAGTGCAGCTACGGCCCGTATGCCCGCGCCATGGTGCGTGTGTGCAAGGAGGAGAGCTTCCACCAGCGTCAAGGGTTCCAGGTCATGTTGAACCTCGCCCAAGGCACGCCCGAGCAAAAAGCCATGGCGCAAGACGCGTTGAACCGGTGGTGGTGGCCGTCGTTGATGATGTTTGGTCCGAGCGACGCAGATTCTCCGCACTCGGCCCAAAGCATGAAGTGGAACATCAAGCGGTTCTCCAACGACGAGCTGCGTCAGCGGTTTGTCGACATGACCGTGCCGCAGTCGGAATTGCTGGGCTTGACCCTGCCAGACCCCGACTTGAAGTGGAACGAGGAACGCGGACACTACGACTTCGGCGCAATCAACTGGGACGAATTCTACAACGTGATCAAGGGCAACGGCCCATGCAATAAGGAGCGCCTCGGCGCGCGGGTCAAAGCCTACGAAGACGGCGCTTGGGTGCGTGACGCGGCGAACGCCTACGCCACCAAAGAAGCCGCCCGCCAGAAGAACGCCAACGCCTCCACCCACGCGGCATGAGCGAATCCAAGCACGAGTGGCCCCTCTGGGAAGTGTTCATTCGGAGCCGTCAAGGCCTCGGTCACAAACATGCCGGTTCGCTTCACGCGGCCGACGCCCAAATGGCCATCCAGAACGCGCGTGACGTCTACACTCGCCGTCAGGAAGGCGTGAGCATTTGGGTGGTGCCGGCAGAAGCCATCACCGCTTCGAGCCCGGACGACAAGGACGTCTTGTTTGATCCGGCCAACGACAAAGTGTACCGTCACCCCACCTTCTACAAGTTGCCCGACGAGGTCAACAACATGTGAGCCATGACGGAATCGCAACACTTCGCAGCCGTTTTGCGGTTGGGCGACGACGCCCTGGTGCTGGGTCAACGTTTGTCCGCATGGTGCGGCCATGGTCCCATCTTGGAGGAAGACATCGCGTTGTCGAACATCGCGTTGGACTTGATTGGCCAAGCGCGAAACTTCTTCACCCTGGCCGGCCAGTTGGAAAACCAGGGGCGCGACGAAGACGCGTTGGCGTACTTCCGCTCTGACCGTGAGTTCCAAAACCACCTGCTGGTGGAGCAGCCCAACGGGCACTTCGGCGACACCGTGGTGCGTCAAATGTTCTTCAGCGCCTTCGCGCTGGACCGTTGCGCTTTCTTGGCGCGCCAAACCGTGAATGCGGACGTGGCGGGCATCGCCGCCAAAGCGGTCAAGGAACTGCACTACCATTGGGAGCACGCCGCGCAATGGGTCATTCGACTCGGCGACGGCACCCCTGAAAGTCACCAAAAGGTGCAAGACAGCGTGGACCAGCTTTGGGCCTACACCGGAGAGCTGTTCACGCCCGACGATGTCGACACGGCCTGTGCCGAGGCCGGCTTGATGCCTGACCTTCACAAGCTCCAAAGCACTTGGCGCGACAAGGTGGTCGCGTGCTTGGAACGGGCGACCCTGCGGGTGCCCGAGGATGGATGGGCGCACCGTGGCGGCAAGCAAGGCGTGCACAGCGAGCACCTGAGCTACATGCTCGCCGAGATGCAAGTGCTGCCCCGAACGTACCCCGACGCCACGTGGTGACTGACCAGGAGCGCATCGCCCAAGCCTGGGTGCAAGTCCGGTCCGTCAACGACCCAGAGATCCCCTACTTGACTGTGGAAGAAATGGGCATGGTCCGAGGCTTGCGTGTGGAGGATGGACAACTCGTGGTAACCATCACCCCCACGTATTCTGGGTGCCCTGCCACCGACGTCATCGCCGAAGACATCACCACCGCCGTGCAGGCCTTGGAAGCCGACGCCCGTGTGGAAGTGGTCTTGAGCCCTGCTTGGACGACCGACTGGCTGCTCCCCTCCGCCCACGAGAAAATGAAGGTCAACGGCATCGCCCCGCCCCAGGGCAAGAGCGCAGACCGGGCCTTCTTGACAGGACAAGGCAAGGTCGTCCCCTGCCCTTCGTGCAAGTCCGACCAGACGACCATGGTGTCCGCCTTCGGAAGCACCGCCTGCAAGGCACACTTCAAGTGCAACGCCTGCCTGGAGCCGTTCGAGCATTTCAAGTGCATCTGACACGTACCTTCCGTCCATGAGTGACGCCGACATGCACCCGATTGTGGCCCAAATGATGGACCGTGACGCCTTCAGTCAATGGCTGGGCCTAGACGTGGTGGAAAGCAGACCGGGCGCGTGCCTTTGCCGCATGACGGTGCGCGCCGACATGGTCAACGGGTTTGGCATCGCCCACGGCGCCATCACCTATGCCTTGGCCGACAGCACGCTTGCGTTTGCCGTGAATGCCCAAGGGCAGCACGCCGTCAGCGTGACGAGCACCATCCAGCATTTGGCCCCAGTGAAGGTGGACGACGTATTGACCGCCAGGGCCATTCCCCGGGCGGATGGTGGCCGCATCGCCCACGTCGACGTCGAAGTCACCAACCAAGAGGGTGCGCGCGTGGCTTGGCTGACCGCCACCGGCTACAAGATGTCCAAGACCTGGTGAGCGCCAAGCTCACTTGAGGTTCATCGACTGAAACTGCTTTTCGAAGAGCCCGTGGTAGATCTCGCCTTGGGCCACCAACTCGTCGTGGGTGCCTTGTTCGGCGATGGCGCCGTCTTGGAGCACGACAATGCGGTCGGCGTCACGCACCGTGTTGAGCCTGTGGGCCACCAGCAGCGAAGTCCTGCCTTGGGTGAGCGTCTCAGTGGCGCGCTGGATCCATTGCTCGCTTTCGCTGTCGATGCTTGAGGTGGCTTCGTCCAAGATCAAAATGTGCGGGTTGCTCAGGTACGCACGTACGAAGGCAATCAATTGGCGCTGCCCCACACTCAACGTGGCGCCTCGTTCGCGCACGTCGTGGTCGAGGCCCTCAGGCAACCGGTCCACCACACGCTTGGCCCCGACCGCCTCGATGGCCGCCCAAATGGCATCGTCCCCTTTGGCCGAATCATGCAGTCGGATGTTCTCACGCAAGGATCCGCTGAACAAGAACACGTCCTGGAGCACGACGCCCACGCGGGCACGCAGCTCTTCGAGCGGGATCTCCCGAATGTCCACCCCGTCCATGGTGATTTGGCCCCGCTGGAATTCGTAGAGTCTGGAAATGAGGTTGACAATGGAACTCTTGCCTGCGCCGGTGGCGCCCACGAAGGCCACCCGCTCTCCTGGGCGGATGTGAAGGTTCACGTCGCGAAGCACCCAATCGGGCTCCCCGTCCTCCTTGTCCACGTAGGCGAACCACACGCCTTCAAACCGGATCTCGCCGCGCCACGAGGGCGACTGGGGATGGGTCGGCGCCGCCAAACGCTCATCCTTGGCCAACAGGTTGAACACACGGTCGGCGTTCACGATGCCCATCTGCAACACATTGAAACGGTCGGCCAGCTGGCGGATGGGGCGGTACAACATGAAGACGTACAGGATGAACTGCAAGACCACGCCCAAGGTCAACGTGTCGCGCACGACCTGGCCCGTGCCCAACCAAAGCAGCAGGCCCACGCTCGTTGCGCTGAGCAATTCCACCACAGGAAAAAACACACTGAACGCCCAAATCGACCGAATGTTGGCGTCGCGGTGGGCGGCGTTGATGTCTGAGAAGGCCTTGGCTTCAGATTCCTGGCGGTTGAAGGCCTGGACAATGTGCATGCCCGTCACGTGCTCTTGGACGAACTCGTTGATTTGGGCCACCCGGTTGCGCACATCCACAAAGGCGCTCTTGATGTGACGCTGGAACACCCGCGTGGCGGCGAGCAGCACCGGAATCGGCAGAAGCACAATCAAGGTCAGGGAGGTGTCGATGTACAACATGGCTCCCATGACCACCACCAAGGACAGCAGGTCGCCCACGGCGTTGAGGATGCCGTTGCTGAACACGTTGGCCACGCCGTCGATGTCGCTCACGTGGCGGGTCACCAGCGTTCCGACCGGCGTCTTGTCGAAGTACTTCAATGGGAAGCGGGACACGTGGCGGTAGAGCTTGGCGCGCAAGTCCAAACTCACGCTCTGCGCCACCCAATTCGCCAAAAACGTGACCCTGTATTGCACCAAGGCCTCGACCAGCAACACCCCCACCACCGTGAGGAACACCCGCAAGAGGCCTTGCATGTCGCCGGCGGCGATGTGGACGTCCACGGCCTCGCGGATCAACGCAGGACGAATCCACACCAGGCTCGACAAGAGCACCACCATGACGCCGGTCCAGGTGAAGCGGCGCCTGTACGGACGGACCTCGCCCAAGATTTGACGGACCGTCTCCCAGTCAAACACTTTACCCGCCTTGGAGGATTCCGCCATGGTTCAAAGATATCCCGTGGCCTTCGGGCTGAAGACGTCTGCGGGGTACGTCACGTGGTTGAGGTACAAGCCGCACCCCAACACGCTCTTGCCCGCGGCGCTTCGGTCCCCGGCCGCCAAGATGGCCGGCAGGTCGTCTGGAGACCGCTTGCCCTTCCCCACTTCTATCAGGGTGCCGACGGTGGCCCGGACCATGTTCCGAAGGAACCGGTCTGCCGTGATGTAAAACGCCAGCCGGTCGCAGCCCAGCACTTCCCACCGGGCTTCCCGCACGTCGCAGATGGTCGTGCCTTGGTCGGACCCGGCTTTGCAAAACGACGCGAAATCCCCTTTCTGAACCAAATGCGCGGCCCCGGCTTTCATGGCCTCCAGGTCCAGGCTGCCATGCACGCGGGTGGAACGCCCCTCCAAGAAGGGGTCCTTTTGCGTGTGGATCAAATAGCAGTAGCCCCGCTCTGTCGCGTCGAAGCGGGCGTGGGCTTTGGGGCCGACGTCGTGGATGGTGAAAATCCCGATGTCGTGCGGCAACATGCCGTTGAGCTTCATCGCCGCTTCCTCCCAATCGGCGACCCGACCGCCAAGGGCGCCATCCGGAAGCTCCGCGTGGGCCACGAAGTAACTCGCATGCACGCCGGCATCCGTGCGACCACACCCCATGACAGGACAAGGCCCGCCAAATAGGCGGGCCATGGTGTCCTCCAGCACCGCTTGAACGGTGATGGAATGGGGCTGGCGCTGCCACCCGTGATAGCGGGTGCCGTCGTAGGCCAGCTCAATGAAAACGCGCATGGGCGAACGCGGAGGTTACGCCCAAGAAGCGATCTTCTCGCTCTTGTATTCTCCAGCGAAGAGTTTGTCTTTCACCTTCTTGAACGTCTCAATGGTGTACTGAACGTCCTCCAACGTATGGATGGCGGTGGGGATCAAACGCAACATGATGGTGTCCTTGGGAACCACAGGGTACACCACAATGGAGCAGAAGATGCCGTAGTTCTCCCGGAGGTCGAGGGTGAGGTTGGTCGCCTCGCCAAGGCCGCCGTGCAAGAACACAGGCGTCACGCACGAGTTGGTGACCCCGAGGTCGAAGCCCTCGGCACGCAAGCCTTCCTGGAGGGCCGTGGCGATCTTCCACAGGTTCTCCTTGTGTTCTGGCTGGCTGCGCAACATCTCCAAACGCTTCCGCGCGCCCACCACGAGTGGCATGGGCAACGACTTGGCGAAGGTTTGCGAGCGCATGTTGTAGCGGAGGTACTCGATCACGTCCTCGTCGCCGGCGACAAAGGCGCCAATGGTGGCCATCGCCTTGGCGAAGGTGCCGAAGTACACGTCGATTTGGTCGTGGCATCCTTGATGGTCGCCCGCGCCGCGGCCGTTCTCACCCACGGTGCCGAAACCGTGCGCGTCGTCCACGAACAAGCGGAACTGGTATTCCTCCTTGTACTTGCAGATCTCGGCAAGCTTGCCCTGGTCGCCGGCCATCCCAAAGACGCCTTCAGTCACCACGAGGATGCCGCCGCCGGTTTGGTCGGTGAGGTTCTTGGCACGCACGAGTTGCTTCTCGAAGCTCTCCATGTCGTTGTGCTGGAACACGAAGCGCTTGCCTTGGTGCAAACGCACGCCATCCACCATGCACGCGTGCGACTCGCTGTCGTACACGATCACGTCGTGGCGGGAGACCAACGCCTCGATGGCGGACTGGCACCCCTGGTATCCGAAGTTGAGCAAGAATGCGTCTTCCTTCTGCATGAAGTCGGCGAGCTCCTGCTCGAGGGCTTCGTGCTGGGACGTTTGGCCTGACATCATGCGGGCCCCCATGGGGTAGCCCATGCCCCACTCGGCGGCCGCGTCGGCGTCCACTTTGCGGATCTCAGGGTGGTTGGCAAGGCCGAGGTAGTTGTTGATGCTCCACACAAGAAGCTCTTTTCCTCGGAAGGTCATGCGGTTGCTGATTTCTCCTTCCAGCTTGGGGAAAGTGAAGTAACCGTGGCTGTCGCGGGCGTGCTGTCCCAGTGGGCCACGCTCCTGACGGATTCGATCAAAAATGTCCAAAAATCAGAGATTTAGAAGGTGCGAAAGTAAGCAGTCCAAACGTACTGCGTTCAACCAAGGGCATGAGAACTCGTTCACAATGTTTTCACCAATGCTCGGTGCACGCGTTGTACTTTCGCCGCCATGGCTCCCACACGGTTTGAACGCACCTTCTTGGCCACGCTGGCATGCGCGGCATGGATTGGGCTCACCCAATGCTCCGACTACAACCAAATCTTGAAGTCGGGCTCCGTGGAGGAGAAGTTGGCCTTTGCCCAAACGGCCCTCGACTCCGGCGATTGCTTCAAGGCCTTGCCCCTTTACGACGAGTTGATGCAACTCAGCCGAGGCACCGAGCGCGCCCCAGACATCCACTGGAACCGCGCGATGACCCACGATTGCGTCAACGACTTCTACCTGAGCCGCTACTACTTCCAGACGTTCGCCAAGACGTTCCCCAACGACCCGCGCGTCGAGGAGGGCATGTTCCGGGCGGCGCTGTGCTCCTTCTACTTGTCTCCGGACGCAAGCTTGGACCAAACCGACACCCGGAGCGCCATCGACGAGCTTCAACTCTTCATGGACCGCTACCCCTCGAGCGCGCTCCGCGACAGCAGCCAAGCCATGGTGGACAACCTGCGGTTGAAGCTGGAGCGCAAGGCCTTTGAGAACGCCCGCCTGTACCACACCACGGGGAACTACAAGAGCGCGACCATCGCCATGGAGCACGCCATGGCCGACTATCCCGGCTCGGCGTTCCAGGAGGAGTTGCAGTTTTTGATCATCGACAGCCACTACCAATACGCCGAGCTGAGCACAGAACGCAGAAAGCTCGAGCGCTACAACGACGCTATTCAAGCTTTTCATACCTTTGCGTCCCGCTTCCCGGAAAGCGAATGGATGCCCCGAGCGCAACGTCTCTTCGACAACAGCGTGGCTGCCATCGCCAACTTGGACGTGAACTCACAGAACTCCGAATCGAATCGCTGACGCATGAGCACCAACTTCAAGAGCATCAAAGCTGAACGCACCACGGAAACCCGTGACATCCACAACTTGGAAACGTCCGGCACTGGCAACATCTTCGAAACGATCGTCGCCTTGTCGAAGCGCAGCAACCAAGTGGCACTCAGCTTGAAGAAGGAGTTGGCCGACAAGCTGGAAGAGTTCGTGATTCCCACCGACTCTTTGGAGGAGGTCTTCGAGAACCGCGAGCAAATCGAGATTTCGAAGTTTTACGAGCGTTTGCCCAAGCCCCACAGCATTGCGATCAAGGAACTCCAAGACGAGTCCCTCCACATCGCCAACGAAGAAGAGGCTGAATCAGGCACCAAGGAGCTCGACGCCTAAACAGGGACGGCCATGGAACTGGCCTCTCCTTTTCTCCCCCTTTCTCGAAGACGCATTGTCCTGGGCATCACCGGGAGCATTGCCGCGTACAAAAGCGCCACGCTGGCGCGTGAACTGAAGCGCCGTGGTGCGGAGGTGCGTGTGGTGATGACCGCAGGCGCCACTGAATTCATCACGCCGCTGACGCTGGCCACGTTGATCGACCGGCCCGTGCATTCCGACTTCACGGAAGACGAACACGCAGGCGTGTGGACCAACCACGTGGAGTTGGGCATTTGGGGCGACCTCATCGTCGTGGCCCCCGCCACCGCCAACACCCTGGCGGCCATGGTTCATGGCCAGTGCGAGAACTTGTTGCAAGCCGTGCTCCTCAGCGCGCGCTGTCCCGTGGCCGTGGCCCCAGCCATGGACCTGGACATGTTCACACATGCCTCCACCCAAGAAAACCTTCGCGTCCTCGAATCGCGCGGGGTGGACATCGTCGACCCCGGCACCGGCCCGTTGGCCAGCGGCTTGCTCGGCAAGGGACGCATGGCGGAACCTGAGGACATCGCCGACCACGTCGAAGCACATTTCCAAAAGACCCTTCCCTTGTCTGGCAAGCAGGTGCTCATCACCGCCGGCCCCACCCACGAGCCGCTCGACGCCGTGCGCTTTCTGGGCAACCGCAGCAGCGGGAAGATGGGCTTCGCCCTGGCCTCTGCCTTCGCCGACCAAGGCGCGCTGGTGACGCTTGTCGCCGGCCCTGTGTCCCTGCCCACCCCGGAGCGGGTGCACCGGCGCATCGACGTGTCCACAGCCGTGGAAATGAACGAGGCGGTGCAATCGTGCTGGGCCAACATGGACTTGGGGGTCGCCTGTGCGGCGGTGTCCGACTTCCGGCCGGCCCACACCTCCGAAAGCAAGTGGCATCGGGCGGACATGCCTGAATCCATCGCCTTGGAAGAGAATCCGGACATCTTGCGCGGCATGGGCACATCGAAGACCGACGCGCAACGCCTCGTGGGATTTGCGTTGGAAACCGACGACGGCTTGGACAGCGCCAAGGCCAAGTTGGCGCGGAAAAACCTGGACGCCATCGTGCTCAACACCCTGCAAGACGACGGGGCTGGGTTTGCCGTCGACACCAACAAAGTGACCGTGCTCGATGCCAGTGGACAAACGGTGGGATTTGATTTGCAGGCGAAAGACGAACTTGCCCAAAAACTCGTTGACCTTTGGCGCACAACTTTGATTCCATGACCTCAACCTCCCACCTTCCGCTTCGTTCTTGGACCACCCAGGCCATTCGCCTCGCTGTGGCCTGCCTTGCTTGGGTGGTGGTGTCGACCACAGGACGCGCGCAAGAACTCAACTGCACGGTCACGGTGATCGCCCCGCAAATCAGCAACGTCGACGTCAGCAGGTTCGACGCATTGGAAGACGGCATCCGAGAATTCATGAACGGACGCCGGTGGACCAACGACAATTTTGAATTTGAAGAGCGCATTGAATGCACACTTCAACTCACTGTCAGCGAAGCCATTGGGTCAACTATCTTCAAGGGAAGCATGCAAGTCCAAAGCAGCCGCCCTGTCTTAAACTCGGACTACAACACACCGGTGTTGCTCGTGAACGACGGCGACATTCAATTCGAGTGGTTGGACAACAGCACAATCCTCTTCAACCCGGGCCAGCACCGCGACAATCTCAGCTCCCTGCTCGCGTACTACGCCTACATGATTTTGGGGATGGACTACGACACCTTCAGCTTGGAAGGCGGGACCCCACACTTTTTGCAAGCGCAGGCCATTGTGGCCAACGCCCAAAACGCCGGCGAGCGCGGATGGAAGGCTTCCCAAGGCAAGCAAAACCGGTACGGGTTGGTGGAAAACCACCTCAGCCAGACGTTTCGGCCCGTGCGGATCTGCCTTTACAACTACCACCGGAAGGGATTGGACGTGCTGTTCCAGGACATCGAGGGAGGTCGGCTGACCATCGCCGAGTCGTTGATCGACATGCGCTCCACGAACCGGATTCGTCCTGGGTCGTACAACATCCAGGTGTTCTTCCTGTCCAAGAGCGACGAGATCATCAACATCTTCAGCCCTGCACCCGACGCTGAGCGCGGCCGCCTGCTTCCAATCCTGAAGCAGCTGGACCCTGGAAACATCCAGTCCTACGACCAGAACTTGGGCTGATGCTGCGGCGGATTCACATCCGAAACCACGCCCTCATCACGGAAGTGGAGCTCAACTTCGAAGAAGGGTTCCACGTCTTCACCGGCGAAACCGGATCAGGCAAGAGCATCCTGTTGGGCGCCCTGGGCTTGTTGCTTGGCAAGCGGGCCGACACCGCAAGTGTGGGGTTGTCGTCCGACCGCGCCGTGGTGGAAGGCTGGTTCAGCACGCCTCACCTTGAACGTTGGTTGCTGGCCCAAGACTTGCCCGCCACCCCACGGTTGACCATCCGGCGCGAGGTCCTGAAAAACGGCCGGTCTCGGGTGTTTGTGAACGACGCCCAGGCCAGCGTGGCGCAGCTGAAAGCGCTTGGGGAACAGCTGGTGGACATTCACCAACAGCACGACCTCGGCGTGTCTTTGGAGCGCGAGACACTGTGCCATTTGCTCGACCAAGTGGGTGGACACCAAGGTGTGGTCCACACCTACCAAGCCGCGTACGGTGACTGGGTGGACAAGGCTGCGGCCTGGAAGAAGCTCGACAACCTGTCCAAAGCGCCCCAAGGCGACGTCCCCTACCTCAAGCACCAACGCACGGAGTTGGAGGCGCTGAATTTGGATGCGCTGGATTGGCCCGAGCTGGAAGCATCGCTGAAAACGCTGAGCCGCGCGTCAGAACTGACCTCTGGGCTGGAAGGTGCCGCCCACGCCCTGGAGCGCGACGACGCCAGCGCCCTCGGCCAGTTGGACCGCGCCCTGAAGGCCTTGCGCGGGGTGGCCGGCGTGGACGGCGAAATCGACGGGGCCTTGGAACGTGCAGAGAGTGCGCGCATCGAGTTGCAAGACTTGGCCGACACGCTCGACGACTTGGGACGGCAAAAGCAGCCGGACCCCTCAAAGCTTCGCATGCTCGAGGAGCGCCATGACGCGCTTTGGAGCGCCACGAAAAAACACAACGTCGCCTCCCCTGAAGACCTCTTGGCCAAGCAACATGAACTGGACGCGCAGATTCAGGGCTTGGAAGGGTTGGCCGACGATTTGCAAGAAGCGGAAGCCGCCATGGCCAAGGCCCACGACGCCATGCAGGCTGCGGGCCAGGATTTACGGGAGGCGCGCCTTTCTGCAGGTGCGACGGTGGCGGGACGCGTGTTGCCCTTGCTTGGCGATTTGAAGATGCCCCACGCCAACATGGATTGGGAGAGCGAAGACGTGCCTGCCGACGCCCTCGGCCTCGACAGCCCTGTCATCCAATTCTCGTCCAACCCCGGCTCGCCCCTGCAGCCCTTGACCAAGGTGGCCAGCGGAGGGGAGCGCGCAAGGTTTGCCCTGGCGTTGAAATCGGTGTTGGCACTGGTCCAATCCACCCCCGTGGTGGTGCTCGATGAAATTGACACGGGCGTCAGCGGCGAAGTCGCGTCGTTCATGGGCGCCGCCATGCGCGCCATCGCCCACTCGGACCAAACCGCCCAAGTCCTCTCTGTCACCCACTTGCCACAGGTCGCAGCGCAAGCCGAGCACCACTGGGAAGTGAGGAAGTCCACGGACGGCACGACCACGGAGGTTGACGTCACAGCGCTGGATGAAGAAGGCAAGCTTCAGGCCATCGCAACCATGCTCAGCGCCTCGGAAATCACGGCCGAGGCCCTCGGGCAGGCTTCACAATTGCTGGCGGCCGCGCAAGGTCACTGACCCCGCGGATCAGAACGACCAGTCCAAGCCCACGCTTGGCAGGAACGGCAACTGGTTCTTTCGCTGGCCGGTGATGCGGTTGATGTAGAACACGTTCTCGCGGCTGTACACGTTGGTGACGCCGGCAGACAGTTCCATCTCTCCCCCTCCCACGTCCTTCCAAAGGCGCTTGACGTTCACGTCCAAACGGTGGTACGCCGGCAAGCGTCCCTCGTTCAACCCTGCGAGGTAGATGCTCACTTGGCTCGGGTTGCCGGTCAAGTAATCGCCGTCGATGCCGCCACCGGAGGTGGGGGCTTGGTAGTAGCCTTGGCTTTGGGTGAAGGGCAAGCCTGAGCCGAGGTTCCAACGGGCGGACAAGAGCCACTTGCCCTGGTCGAAGCCTTGGCTGGCCACCAGGTTCACGTTGTGACGGCGGTCAAATACCGGGTCGTACCAGCGCAGCCCGTCCCAACGGTCCACGTCGCCCAAACCGTACACGAACCACAAGTAGGTCTCGCGCTCCTCGTACTTCACCACGAGGTCGGCGCCGATGGCGCGGCCGGTTTCCACAATGAAGTCCTTCTTGAAGGCGTCCGGCTCGTCCGCGTAGACGACGTTGTCTGGGAAGAGCTTGTTGCGGTTGAAGTTGCTCAGCTGCGTGAAGTCCTTGAGGTAGCCTTCGGCGTTGAGGTTGAGGCGCTCGGTGAGGTCAAACTCGAAGCCCGCCACCACGTGGTTCGCCGTTTGCAAACTGTGGACGATGTCGCGCTCGTCCCCGTTGGGCAAGCGGATGTCGTCTTGCAGGTTTTGGGGGCCGGCCAAAAAGCCGTAGAAGAGGTTGACGATGTCGCGGTCGGAGTTGGCCGAGATGACGTTTTGGGAATACATCCCCGCAGCCGCTTTCAAGCGCAGGCGCTCGCTCGCCTTGTACTTCAACCCGATGCGAGGCTCAGGGCGGAATTTGGCCAAGGAGCTGTAGTACTGCATCCGCATGCTGGGCTGCACGATCCAATCGCCCCGGTTCATGGTGTAGTCGAAGTACCCGCCGAGTTCCGTGTTGTTCTCGCGCTGCTCCACAGGAACTTGCAACGAGTTGTAGGTCTGGAAATCCGTCCGAAGGCCCACCACCTCCAAGCCGTACTCCACCTTGTCCTCGCCCATGATGTACTTGAAGTCCAACCCGAAGTTGAAGCCCGCCACCTCGCTGTAGCGCGCCGGCGAACCGACCTCGTCGAAGTTGATGCGGTAGTTGCTCATGGCGAAGTGCCCGTTGAGCAAGGTGGCGCTCCCCGGAGGCACCACGGTGAAGGTGCCACCGCCGCCAATGTTGTTCCAACCGTAGTTGGCGAAGTCCACGCCGGTGCTGTCGTCCAACACGCTCGCGTTGTCGTTGAAGTTGAACCCAAAGAGGCTCAACTTCGAGCCGTCGCCCCCGCCGAAGGTCAATTTCCCGTAGGCGTCTGTGAACCCAAACGGCAGGCGTCCGTCGTCGATGTAGGGGTAGAACAACTGGGAGGTTTGCTCGAGGTAACTGTGCTTGACGCTCAACAAGTAGCTGATGCCGCCGGTGCGGTCTTCCGACATGCGCTTGAGCGGGCCATGGACGAGCAACTTGGCGCCGAAGGGGCTCGCCCCCACCTTGCCTTCCGTCTCGCGCATGTTGCCGTCGCGGGTGCGGATGTCCATCACCGAGCTGATGCGTCCGCCGTATTTGGCCGAGAAGGCGCCTGTGTAGACGTCGGCGTTGGCCAGGGCGTCCGAGTCAAACACACTGAACAGCCCGATGCTGTGGAAGGCGTTGTAGATCAACATGCCGTCGAGCAAGACCTTGTTCTGGATGGGCGACCCGCCACGGATGTAAAGCTGCCCGCCTTGGTCGCCGGTGGAGACGAAGCCAGGCAGGACTTGCAGGGCTTGGACGAGGTCTGGTGCGCCGCCGAAGCTGGGGATGCGCTTGATGTCCGCCGGGCGAATGGTCTCGACGGACGTGCGGACTTGGGTGGTTTGTTCTTCACGGTCCGCGCGCACCTCGGCGCCCTCGAGCGTCACGACCTTGGAGGCCAGCAAGAGGTTCTTGGTGACCACCTTGTCGTTGCGCACCTCCACGGGCTGCCTCAGCGTCTCGTACTCCAAGCTTGAAATGACCATGGTGTAGGTGCCCGCCGGCACGCGGCTCAGGCTGTAGTACCCGTCGACGTTGGAGCTCACCCCGAAGGTGGTGCCTTCGAGCGTCACCGACGCAAACATCACGGCTTCGCCTGAGGATTCAGATTTCAAGAATCCCTTCACGGTGCCTTGCGCCCAGGTGGGGGCGGCACACATGAGCAACGCGGCCAAGATGAACCAGCGTGGGGTGGTCGATTTCAATGCTTGCATGGAGGGCAAAAATAGGTCATTCCCAGGCCATTCGCTTGAGCCGATCTTCCAGCGTCTCCGAGGTCAAACGCTCCCTGAGGCGGTCGACAAACAGCGGGAAAGCCAGCGGCGAGGGCTTGTCCAATTCGCAGTGCACGAGGTCCTTTTCTGGCAAGGCTTGCAGCCATTGCAAGAGGCGGCCAAACTCGAGTTGGTCCGCCAGCATCTCGTCCTGGGCTTGGCGCAGCAGGAGGTTGTCGGGGTCGTGGTCCTGGAAGACCTGAAGAAGAAGGTTGGTGGAGGTCAGCAGGTGACGCTCCTTGATTTGGGCGCCGGGGAAGCCCTGGAATACGAGGCCGGCGATGGTCGCGACGTCGCGGAATTTGCGTCGGACGAGCTCGGAGGCGTTGAATCCTGCGCTGAGGTCGTCCATGAGGTGAGACGGAGAGAGCAAGTTGTTGTCGACCACGTCTTCCCACCGGATGGGCTGGTCGGACAAGAGCTCGAAGCCGTCGTCGTTGCAGGCCCAATTGAAGGTTTGGGGGGAAAGCAGGCTGAGGCGGTAGGCCAGCAAAGAGGCCAAGGCTTCGTGGACCTTGCGCCCTTCGAAGGGGTACATGAACAGGTGGTGGCCGTCGTGGTCGACGAGGGTTTCCACCAGCACCTGGTGGGCGCGCGGGATGAGGCTGCGCTCGGCTTGGATGTGAACCATGGGCATGAGCCGCTGGAGCTCGGGCTCAAGCTCGGCGTGGGCGCGCGCCATTTGGTCCCACGCAAGCCGGAGGCGGTGGGACAGCTCCGACGACAAGGACATCCTCCCTCCCATCCATGCGGGGGTGCGGCCAGTGGAGGACTTGGACTTGCGCACCTTGGCGACAAGGCCTTTGAAGGAAGTCAGGGCGACGGTTTGGCCGGCGAAAACGAAGGAGTCGCCTTCCTCGAGGGAGGCGATGAAGGTTTCCTCCACGTGGCCCAGCAGCCCGACGCCATTGAGCTGCACAGAGACCATGGTGGCGCTGACGATGGCGCCCATGCTCATTCGGTGCCGACGCGCCTTGGTCCTGTCGCGCATGACCCAGCGACCTTCCTCGTCCTGGGTGACGCGCTGGTGCTCCGTGTAAGCGCGAAGGGCGGCGCCCCCGGTGGTGATGAGGTCCATGGCTTGGCGCCAATCATCGCGCTCCATCTCGGCGTAGGCGTGGGTGGCCCGCACGGACGCACGGGCGTCGGCCTCGTAGAACCCGTCCCCCACAGCCAGGGTGCAGAGCCACTGGACGAGGACGTCCCAGCACAGCATGAGGGGAACCTTGGGCTCGATGTCGCCGTGTTGGATGGCCTTGCGCAGGGCCGCCGCCTCGACGAGCTCGAGGCCGTGGGTGGGCACGAAGTGGACCTTGCTGTCGGCGCCGGGGCGGTGGCCGCTTCGGCCGGCGCGTTGGATCATGCGGGAGACGCCCTTGGGGCCGCCGATTTGGACAACCGCATCCACAGGATGGAAGTCGACGCCCAGGTCGAGGGAGGCCGTGCACACCACCGCGCGCAGGCGGCCGTCGTGCAGGGCGTCCTCCACCCACTCGCGAAGCTCCTTGGCGATGGACCCGTGGTGCATGGCCAAGAGGCCAGCCCAATCCGGCTTGGCAGCCAGGAGCGCCTGGTACCACACCTCGGCTTGACGGCGCGTGTTGGTGAAGATGAGGGTGCTCTTGTGCCGCTCCACGACGTCCACCACGCCGTCGATGAGTTGGAGGCCGATGTGGCCCGCCCACGGCAACTTCTCGAACGCGCCGGGCATGGTGCTCTCGATGTGGATCTCCTTGGCGATGTCGGCCCGGACAATGTGGCCGCGGTCGTGGCCGATCAAGGCGCGCAGGGCTTCACGGGGCTGCGCCAAGGTGGCGCTGATGCCCCACACCATGGCTTCAGGACGGCCCGCGTTGCGTTGCAACTGCTTGATCCACGAAATGGCGAGCTCCATTTGAACGCCGCGCTTGGAGCCAATCAACTCGTGCCATTCGTCGACCACGATGGCGTCGACGTCGGCAAGGCGGCCGCTGCCCCCTTTTTGGGCCATCAGGATGTGCACAGACTCCGGGGTGGTGATGAGCACCTCCGGCAGGGTCTTTTTTTGGCGGGCTTTTTCCTTCGCCGAGGTGTCGCCTGTCCGCCGGCCCACGTCCCAGTCCAGCCCCAGCCCGTCCACCATCGCCCGCGCCGCCTCTGCGATGTCGGAGGACAACGCCCGCAAGGGGGCAATCCAAAGCAGCCTTAGCCGCCCTTTGCCACGAGGAATGCCCGACGCCTTGGCTGCAGACAAGACGTGGCCCATGGCCGCGTACGTCTTGCCGCTTCCTGTGGGCGCTTGCAACAGGCCATCTTCTCCCCGTCCCATGCTCTCCCACACTTCCAACTGAAACGGCTGGGGCGTCCAGCCACGCGACGCAAACCACGACACCACGGGCGCGTGCATTTCCGCAGCGGAATCATTCTTGGTGTGCATGGCGTCAGGGGTCACGTCGAACAAAGGAACAGCAGGTTCCCCCTGCGGTTCAAGCCCAACCGGGCGGCCGTTCTTATCTTCGGCACGGAATGTGCACTTGACGCGCACAAACTCAAACCCTGCACGCATGAACATCTCATTGAACCGCTTCTCCCTCTGGATTGCTTTGTTGGCGACTTGCGCCTTCACCTTGGGGGCGCCCCAGACGTCGTTTGGCCAGATTCGCGACGAGGAAGAAGAAGAGCCCATCCTGATTGAGGAAGACGACCTGAACGAGTTGCTCATGTGGATTGTGGACGAGAAGTACGAGAAGGTCCTGTACAAGGCGATCCGCTACACCGAGGACGACGAGCAGAAGAAGCACCCCATGCCGTACCTGTACATGTCCAAGGCGTACATGGGCATCCACAACAGCGACGACCCCGACTTGCGCGAGTCCTTCGAAGTGGACAAGCTGAAGGCCCTCAAGAATGGCTTGAAGTACGCCAGCAAGTTTGTGAAGAAGGACAAGGAGATGGAGTACGTGCCGCAAGAGCAGGAGTTCATCGAAGAGATCCGCAAGGAAACCGTCATCGCGGCAGAAACTGAGATGGACAACCAGAAGTACACCAAGGCCAAGTCCTACTACAAGTACCTCACGAGCCTCGACAAGGAAGACCCTGCGGCGTACATGATGTTTGGCACCGTGTACATGACCCTCAAGGCCCGCCGCGACGCCGACGTCCAGTGGGAGAAGGCGAAGAACCTGTTGCTCGACCAACAGGCCCGCGGCCTGACCGAGTCACAGCTTGACTTGCTTCAGTACGCCTTCGTCAAGACCATCGAGACGCTTGACCAACTCGGCGACCGCGCCACCGCCCAATCTTGGGTGGCCCTCGGCGACGACTTCGTGGGTGGCGACCGCGAGTACGAAGCGGTGAAGCGTTCCCTCGGACTCTGAGTCCATGGCGCTGACCGGCTTCGCCTCTCCCGCATGGGCGGGGCAGAACGACGCCTCCATTCGATTGCCCCAAGGCCAATTGGCCCTGGCTTCCGGGCGCCTCAAAGGCGCCTTACCCCTGTTGCACACGCCCGCCTGGGCGCTGCACAGCGACCTGCATGGCGACCTGGCCACCCAAGAAGCCCTCCTCGGGGAGGTGGCCCTCCTCCCCCACACCACCAAGGTCCTCGACCTGGGTCCGCGTGCCCATGCGGACCTCAAGCCACCCCATGGCTGGACGGAAGTGCGCCGGCACACCCGGCAAGTGACCCTGCCTTTTGAAGGCGCCCTGACCCTGCCCAAGACCCGGGAAAAGCAAGCCCGGCGCTTCGAGCGTGAAGGCGGCACGGTGGCTGTGGATACGGGACATGCACAGGTCGCTTGGTCCCACGTGGAGCGGCTGCACGCCGCCTCGCGCGACCGAAAGGGCCTCGCCAGCCACCAACATCGCTTGGCGCCCTTGCTTCAGCGGCTCGCGACGGAATCGTGGACCTTCGCCGTCACGGCCGCCAACGCCAAGGGCAAGGTCATTGCGTCTGGAGGCTTCGTGCTGCTGCCGTGCGGCACGTGCGTCTACGCCTTCGGGGGGCAAGAGCGCTCCAAGGACTCAGGCCGCGCCAGCGTGGCCATGCTGTGCGAAGCCATGCGAACCGCCCAGCGCATGGGCGCCACCACCTTCGACTTCGGGGGAAGCCAAGACGCTGGGGTCGACAAATTCTATGCAGAGTTTGGAGGCGTGCCTGTGGCCATGCGGCGCTGGGTGAACGCGCCTGTCTGGTTCAGGTGGGTGTTTCCCAAGACGTGGAGCGCGTGGACCACGCCGTCGCGCGTGTTGGACGCGGACGATTGAGCGTCGTCAAGGCCGGCCCAAGGCGTGGGCTTGGGCGATGACACGCACCACAGCCAACCCTTCCTCGATGGGCGTGGCCACCGTCGCCCCATTCAGCAGGACGTCCACCACGTTGTCGTAGACGTGGTGATGGCTGCTGGCCGAGCCCTTGTACCCGCCGTAATCGTTGGGCGGCGCCACATTGGACATGTCCGGACGCGCCACCCCCGGCAGCTCAAATTCGTCCAACCGGTCCATGTATTGTCCGCCGATGCGCACCGTCCCTCGGGCACCGACGACCGTCATGCTGCTCTCGAAGTTGCCGTGCGGGACGGCCGTGCTGAAGGTGAACGTGCCCCACCCATTGTCAGGCAGGTTGAATTGGAACGATCCCCCGTCTTCAAACTCCGTGGAGTCTTGGTGGGTTTGGTTGGTGAACCGGGCCGTCGTCACCTCCACCTCCCCGAACACCCACATCAGGATGTCCAAGAAATGCGAGAACTGGGTGAACAGCGGACCGCCGTCCAACGCCATGGTCCCGCGCCACGAGCCCGGCGTGTAGTAGCGCTCGTCCCGGTTCCAAAGGCACTGCACGTGAACTTGCCGCACGTCGCCAAACGCCCCGTCCTCCTTCGCCCGCTTCATCCATTGGGCCGCCGGGGCGTAACGGTTCTGCATCACCCCGAAGACCGTCACGCCCTGCGCCTCCGCCTCGGCTTTCAACGCCTCCACGCTGCCCGTCGTCAGGCCCATGGGCTTCTCCAACACCACGTGCTTGCCAGCCCGCACCGCCTCCAACGCCAACACCACATGCGTCCCGTTGGGCGTGCACACCGACACCACGTCCACCTCCGCACCGCACCCGGCCAGCAACGCCGTGAGGGTCTCGTGGGCCGCAGGCGCCTCGACCGCGGAGCGCGTCGACGGGTCGGTGTCTGCCACCGCCATCAATTGGGCGTCCGGCCGTGCCTGAATCATCTGCACATGGCGCTTGCCAATGTGCCCACACCCCACCACCGCGAAACGTACCGGACCTGTCATGCGGCAAAGGTAGCGGACTACCTTCGTGCCATGCGCGTGGTGTCGTTGGTGCCGAGTTGGACTGAATTCCTGCATGACCTCCAAGCCGAGGTCGTGGGCCAAACCAAATTTTGCGTCCGCCCCGAAGCCGCATACCGCAGCCTGCCCCGCGTGGGCGGCACCAAGACCGTCCACGTCGACCGCGTGGTGGAACTCCGCCCCGACCTCGTGGTCGCCAACAAAGAAGAAAACGCCCGCGAGGACCTCGAGCGCCTCGCCGAGCTCCTGCCCCCATCGTGCGACATCCTGGTCACCGACGTCCGCACCGTCGACGCGGCCTTCGACGCCATGTCCGACCTCGGCGCCCGACTGGAACGCGGCGCCCAAGCAGAATCCTGGGTGGCCCGCATCCGGGACGCGTGGGGCGCCCCCAAGCCTGTGGTGGGCAGCGCCGCGTACGCCGTGTGGGCCAAGCCTTGGATGGCCGCAGGACCCGACACGTTCATCCACGACGTCATGCGCCATTGGGGCATCCACAACGCGGTGGCCGACCTCCCGTCGGAAGAGCTGGCGCAGGCCGGACGCTATCCGAGCTTGGGCGACGACGAGGCTGAGGGCGTTCAGCATGCCGGGCGGTGGCTTCTGCCCTCCGAGCCGTTCCCATTCGCCGCCAAGCACCTCGAGGCGCTTCAAGCCGACAACCCCGACCGCCAGTTCATGCTCGTGGACGGCGAGGCCTTCAGTTGGTACGGCACACGGATGTGGCATGCGGCGGCCCATTTCGAAGAGGTGCGCCGCTGGATGACCGCGTCCTGAGCGCGGGCGGCAAGACTGGCCGGATTCGGACAACCTGTCAGCCAGTTTGGCAGGTCTGCACGGCCGCCGTTGTCAGGATGGCACACTTGGCACGGGGAAATGCGGTTGGCACCGGATTTGGTCTGGGGAGGTCAAAATCAACCATTCTAATTTCTCAACATGAGCAAAATCATTGGCATTGACCTCGGGACAACCAACAGCTGCGTGGCAGTGATGGAAGGCAACGAACCGGTGGTCATCAACAACAGTGAAGGCAAGCGCACCACCCCTTCTGTGGTGGCCTTCATCGACGGTGGTGAGCGCAAAGTGGGTGAACCTGCGAAGCGTCAAGCCATCACCAACCCCACCAAGACCATTTCCAGCATCAAGCGCTTCATGGGCTCGAGCTTCAGCGAAGTGGAGAAGGAAGCTGGCCGCGTGGCCTACCAGGTGGTCAAGGGCGACAACAACACCCCACGTGTGGCCATCGACGACCGCAAGTACACCCCGCAGGAGATCTCGGCCATGACCCTTCAGAAGATGAAGCGCACGGCGGAAGAGTACCTCGGCCAAGAGGTGACCGGCGCGGTCATCACCGTCCCTGCATACTTCAACGACAGCCAGCGTCAAGCCACCAAGGAGGCGGGCGAAATCGCAGGCCTCGAGGTGAAGCGCATCATCAACGAGCCCACCGCGGCGGCGTTGGCGTACGGCCTCGACAAGAAGTCGACAGACCAGAAGATTGTGGTGTTTGACCTCGGAGGCGGCACGCACGACGTGAGCATCCTTGAGTTGGGCGACGGCGTTTTCGAAGTGCTCTCCACCGACGGAGACACCCACCTCGGCGGCGACGACTTCGACCAGGCCATCATCGAATGGCTCGTGGACGAGTTCAAAAGCGAAAACAGCGGCCTCGACTTGAGCAAGGACCCGATGGCGCTCCAGCGCTTGAAGGAAGCGGCTGAGAAGGCGAAGATTGAGCTCTCCAGCACCACCAGCACCGAGATCAACCTCCCCTACATCATGCCTGTGGACGGCGTGCCCAAGCACTTGGTGCGCAGCCTGAGTCGTGCGAAGTTTGAGCAGTTGGTGGACTCCCTCGTCAAGCGCAGCATCGAGCCATGCATGAGCGCCTTGAAGGCCGCAGGCCTCGACAAGGGCGACATCGACGAAGTCATCCTCGTGGGCGGTTCCACCCGCATCCCTGCGGTGCAAGACGCGGTGAAGTCCTACTTCGGCAAGGAGCCCTCGAAGGGCGTGAACCCCGACGAAGTTGTGGCGGTGGGCGCGGCCATTCAAGGCGGCGTGTTGACCGGCGACGTGAAGGACGTGTTGCTCCTCGACGTGACCCCACTTTCTTTGGGCATCGAGACCATGGGCGGCGTGTTCACCAAGCTCATCGAGTCCAACACCACCATCCCCACCAAGAAGTCCGAGACCTTCTCCACGGCGAGCGACAACCAGCCCAGCGTGGAAATCCACGTGTTGCAAGGCGAGCGCTCCATGGCTGCCGACAACAAGACCATCGGCCGCTTCCACTTGGCGGACATCCCCCCTGCCCCACGCGGCGTGCCTCAGATCGAGGTGACCTTCGACATCGACGCGAACGGCATCATCAACGTGGGCGCCAAGGACAAGGCCACCGGCAAGGAGCAGAGCATCAAGATTGAAGCGTCAAGCGGCTTGAGCGACGACGAGATCGCACGCATGAAGGCAGACGCCGAGGCCAACGCCGACGCGGACGCCCAAGCCAAGGAGCGCGCAGACGTCCTCAACCAGGCGGACGGCATGGTGTTCCAAACCGAGAAGCAGCTCAAGGAATTTGGCGACAAGATTCCTGCTGAGAAGATGGCGCCCATCAACGAGGCCCTCGAGAACCTCAAGAAGGCGCACGCCGCCCAAGACGTGGACGCATGCAAAGCCGGCTTGGAGACCTTGAACACCGCGTTCCAGGCCGCAAGCCAGGAGATGTACGCAGCGCAGCAAGAGGCCGGAGGTGACGCCGCGGGCGCCCAAGGGCAACCTGCCGGCGAAGCCGCTGACGACGACGCAGAAGTGACCGACGTCGACTTTGAAGAAGTGAAGGACAACTGATCCCTCTCCTGTGAACGTGAAAAGGCCCCGCTTCGGCGGGGCTTTTTTACGCCCGCTTGAACCCTGGATGGACAAGCGTGTTTCACCTTTGCATCATGGACGTCCCCGCCCCTTGGAAACGCGCTGCACGCGCCGTCTTGGCCACCTTGGTTTTGGTCACCGCTTGGATGGGTTGGCAAGCGTCCCAGCTCGAGTTCAACTACGACTTTGAGCAGTTTTTCCCTGCCGACCACCCCGAGACGAAGTTCTACCGTGACTTCCGCGACCAGTTTGGGAGCGACAACGACTTCTTGATTGTTGGGTTCGAAGGCGACAGCCTGTCGCAGGCGCTCCTGGCCGAGGTCGATGGCCATGTGCAAGCCCTGCGCGACCTCCCGGCCGTGGGAAGCGTGCAGTCCCCGACCCGTCTCAACTTGCCGGTCCGGGACCCGCTGAGCGGAATGGCCTTCCAGCGGTCGTTGCTGGATTGGGCGGACGCCGAGCAACTCAGCAAGGACTTGGCGAGGCTCCGGGCGCGCGACGACGTCATGGGCAACCTCGTCAGCCCCAGCGGCCGCGCGGTCGCCTTGACCCTGCAGCACGCCCAAGGGTTGAGCAAAGCCGGGTGCGACAGCTTGGCCGCCGCGGTGCTTGCCTGGAAAGCCGAGGCCGAGCAAGGCAGCGTGCACGTGAAAGGCGTTCACGTCGCCGGCCGGGCCGTGGCTCAGGACTACTACGTCGGCGTCATGGAGCGCGAGGTCACGTGGTTTGTGGGCGTGGGCGTTGTGCTGCTGATCGCCTTCCTGTGGTTCGCCTTCCGCACGGCATGGGGTGTCATGGTGCCCTTGGCCGTGGTGCTCGTAAGCGGGCTGTGGACGTTGGGCATCATGGTGGCGACGGGCAAGGCGGTCGACGTCATGACGGTGGTGTTGCCGACCATCCTCTTTGTGGTGGGCATTTCCGACGTGGTGCACGTGCTGACGAGGTATTACGACGAGCGACGCAGCGACGTCTCCCACCGCGACGCCATGCTCAAGGCTTTCCGGGAGGTCGGTCTTGCCACCTTCTTGACGTCTGTCACCACGGCGCTCGGGTTCTTGACGCTGTTGACGAGCTCCATTGGGCCCATCCACGACTTTGGGCTGTACGCGGCCGTGGGCGTGGGCGTCGCCTACGTCTTGGCCTTCACCTTGCTCCCTGCCGTGATGGTGCTGGCCCCGCCGCCTGCCGTGTCGCGCCAAGGCACCGGGGTGTTCTGGAACCACACCTTGTTGCGGCTGTTGCGGTGGACGCTTCGGCACAAGCTGGCCCTGGCCGGGCTGTGGGTGTTGGTGGCTGGCGCCTCCACGGCCTTGTCCACCCAACTGCGCGTGGACAACAAGCTCATTGAGGACTTGCGCGAGGACGACCCCTTCCGACAAGAGTTCGTGTTCTTCGAGCGGGAATTTGCGGGGGTGCGGCCATTTGAGTTGTCGGTGACCATGCCCGAGGACGTGCAGCAGGCCGACATGCTCATGGCGCTGGACGCCCTGGAGGGGCACTTGCGGGAGGACTACGGCGTGGGGGCCATCCTCGGTCCCGCCACCGCCGTCAAAATGGCCCACCGTGGGTACATGGGCGACCGCGAAGACCAATACAAGGTGCCGCAATCCCCAGGCACGCTCAAGCGCATTCTGAAATTGATGGAGCGCTCTGGGCAGTGGTCCGCCATGGTGGCGCAAGACGGCAAGCAAGTTCGCATCTTGGGCAAGGTGGAAGACGTGGGGTCCCAGGCCTTGGCCCTTCGCAACGACGCCCTCGACGCCTGGTGCGAGGAGAACATGCCCGAAGGCACCGAATGGCACGTCACCGGCACGGCCCACTTGGTGGACGTGAACAACGCCTCCCTGGCCTCGGACATGGTGGGGGGCTTGGGCCTGGCCCTGGCAGCGGTGGCCTTGCTGGCAGGGTTGCTGTTCCGCAGCGGGGTCATGGTGTTGATTTGCTTGGTGACCAACGTGCTGCCGCTGGCCATGATTGGGGCGATCATGGTGATGTTGGGGCTCGACCTGAAGGTCACCTCGGGCATCATCTTCACGGTGGCGTTTGGCATTGCGGTCGACGACACGATCCACTTCCTCAGCAAGCTTCGCCTTCAACTGGCGCAAGGCAAATCGCTGGCGTGGGCGGTCAAGCGCAGCTTCCTGTCCACGGGCAAAGCCATCATCGTGACCAGCTTGATCCTGTGCGGCGGCTTCTTGACGTTGACCTCGTCGTCGTTCCTGGGCACGTTCCACATCGGGTTGCTCATCAGCCTGACGCTCCTCTTCGCCGTGCTCGCTGACCTGACCTTCCTGCCGTGGCTGGTCTTGCGTTGGTTTAAGCCCCAGAAGTGACGAACTTCCGGGCATGAGCCATGCCTCCCGCAGATCCTTCCTGAAGAAGCTCGGTGCGACCGCCGCCGCATTGGGCCTGTCCCCTTGGAGTTTGGAATCCATGCTTCAAGCCCAAACCATCTCCCCCACCCGTCCCACACGCCCCCTTTCCGGGCAAGCGAAAATGATCGCGACCTGGAACCATGGGATCGAATGCAACGCTGCCGGATTCCTGGCCTTGCAGCAAGGCGGTGGCGCCATGGACATGGTCGAGGCCGGCGCCAGGATCGTGGAAGCAGACGGAACAGGACTGAGTGTGGGCATCGGCGGCCTACCCGACCGCGACGGACACGTCACCCTGGACGCGTGCTGCATGGACGAAACGGGCAACGCCGGCTCGGTGTGCTTCGTCCAAAACTTGGCCCACCCCCTGTCGCTCGCACGCAAGGTGATGAAGAACACGCCCCATGTGATGTTGGCAGGCGCCGGAGCAGAACAGTACGCCCGCGAGCTGGGCATGGACACGTGCGACCTCCTCACCGAACAGTCGCGGCAGGCATGGATGGAATGGCGCAAGACGTCCAACTACGCCCCCGTCATCAACATTGAGAACCACGACACCATCGGGATCTTGGCCATGGACGACGAGGGCAAGATGGCCGGCGGCTGCACCACAAGCGGGCTGGCGTACAAGATGCACGGCCGCGTCGGCGACAGCCCCATCCTGGGGGCGGGCCTCTTCGTCGACCCTGAGGTCGGCGGCGCGACCGCCACAGGGC
>CALKFF010000040.1 GCA_938084585.1 uncultured Flavobacteriales bacterium | reverse complement strand
CGAAGGTTCGGGAGATGCTTAAGGCCCGCGGCGTGGCGTTCCACACTCACAAAGACCACGTGGTGAAGGCCCCAGGGGAAGTGACCAAACCCGACGGCCTCCCTTACACCGTGTTCACCCCATTCAGCAAACGCTGGCACGCCAACCTTGTGGACGCCGACCTCGAGGCTGCTCCCTCTGAAGATCACCTCGACGCCCTCTGTGACTGGGGTGGCCTTGACTCGCCGAGTCTCCAAGACATGGGGTTTGAACGGAGCGCCATCGAAGCACCTGAGGCCCACGTCGATGTCCATGTATTGAAGCACTACGCCGACTCCCGAGACTTGCCTGCCAAGCGCGGGACCACGCGCATCAGCGTGCACCTTCGGTTTGGGACGGTGAGCATCCGAGAATTGGCCAAACTCGGGTTCAAGCACAGCGACAAATGGTTGACGGAGTTGATCTGGCGCGATTTCTACCAGGCCATCATCCATGCCTTTCCCCACAGTGCGAAGGACGCGTTCAGGCCGCAATACGACCGAATCCCGTGGCGCCACGACGACGCCCATTTCGAAGCGTGGAAGGCTGGCAAGACAGGCTACCCCCTTGTGGACGCCGGCATGCGCGAGTTGAACGCCACAGGATTCATGCACAACCGTGTGCGCATGGTCGTGGCTTCGTTCTTCTGCAAGCACCTGCTGCTGGATTGGCGGTTGGGCGAGCGGTACTTCGCCGAGAAGTTGCTCGACTTTGAGCTGGCCAGCAACATGGGCGGCTGGCAATGGGCTTCTGGATCTGGGTGCGACGCGGCACCCTACTTCAGGGTGTTCAACCCAACCTCCCAACTGGAGAAGTTCGACAAGCAATTGGCCTACGTCCGCAAGTGGGTGCCGGAGTACGGCACGTCCCGTTACCCTGCCCCCATCGTCGAGCACAAAATGGCGCGTCAGCGGGCCATCGACACCTACAAGCAGGCCTTGGCCACAGGTTGACCTGAACGCGACTACCTTCAAGGCATGGAAGGTGTGTTGAATGGCATCCGTGTGCTCGATTTGTCGAGCGTGTTGGCAGGCCCCTTGGCGGGCACGTTTTTGGCCGAGTGTGGCGCCGACGTGACCAAGGTGGAAGCTCCAGGAGGCGACGTCACACGGTCTTGGAAACTGCCTGGAGAGACGCCTGGCCCTTCTTCCAGCTATTACGAAGCGGCCAACCATGGCAAAACTGTCGTGTCCCACAACCTCAAAACGTCCGAGGGCCAGGCGTGGCTTCAAGACATCCTGGCCCACACGGACGTGCTCCTTCAAAACATGAAATGGGGCGACCTCGACACCATGGGTCTTTTGCCTGACCAACTGTCCTACGCGTTTCCACACCTCGTGCACGTGCGGCTGGTCGGCTTTGAGCATCGCCCCGACCGTCTGGCCTACGATGTGGTCGTGCAAGCCGAGTCTGGATTCATGTCGATGAACGGAACCCCAGACGGACCAGCGACCAAAATGCCGGTGGCCATGATGGACATCTTGGCATCGCACCACATGCGTGCGGCCGTGATGGGCGGCTTGTTTCACCGGGAACGCACGGGCCGAGGAGGGTACGCCGAGGTCAGCCTGTGGGGATCCGGGCTCACCGCATTGGCCAACCAAGGAACGCAATGGCTCAGCCATGGGACGGTACCGCAACGGATGGGCTCCACCCACCCCAACATCGCTCCGTACGGCGACATGCTGACGTGCCGCGACGGGGACGTCGTGCTGGCTGTGGGCAGCGACGCCCAATTCACTTCCCTGTGCAAGGTGTTGGGATGCGACGCACTGGCCGACGATCCTCGCTTCCTCACCAACGCAGAACGGGTGAAGCACCGCGAAGACTTGGTGGCTGCATTGAATGCAAAGGCATGCCAGGCCTCGCGTGCCGATGTGCTGGGGGCGTTTCTAGAACACCGCGTGCCTGCAGGGGCCATGCACAGCGTCCAAGAGGCCCTGGACAGCGAGATGGCCCAAGCTTACCTGACTGGGCAAGGCGACCAACGCAAGGTCAAAACCAGCGCAATCCGTTGGGATCAAGCAGGAATGCGCAACACGTAAACCTGCCCCTCGCCCACATCCAGGTGATCGCGACGAAGCCAAGGGTTGAAGGCCTTCAGCTCCCGAAGGTTGGTGCCTTGCTCGATGGCAAACGAGGCCAAATCTTCCACGTCTTCCGACACGCGCACTTCACGGCCTTCAAGCGGCGCGTACACGTCCTTCGCGGTGAGCTGGAACCCGAATTGGTCGGGCTTTTCCATGACTTCCCGCAAGGCCAGCAAACGGTAGACATACCTGGCCGTTTCGGAGTTGAGGTGAAGGTCCCAGTAATTGTCCACGTGTTGGGCAACCAGGGATTTGGTCACCCCAGACATGCCCATGTTGTAAGAGGCCGCTGCCAGCACCCAACTGCCCAGCTTCTCGTGGGCCTCCTTGAGGTACCCGCATGCGGCGCGGGTGGCCAATTCCACGTGGTAGCGCTGGTCGACCGTGGAAGACACTTCCAACCCGTATTCAGGACCCGTCCGCTTCATGAATTGCCAAAAACCCGCGGCTCCCGCGGGGCTCACGACTTGGCTCAAGCCGCTCTCGATGACCGCGAGGTACTTGAAATCTGAAGGCACTCCCTCCTCTTCCAAGATGGGCTCGATCACGGGGAACCACCGTGCTGCGCGCTTCAGGTACAACATGGTGGAGCTGTGACGGTACGTGTTCACAATCAACTCGCGGTCCAACGCTTCCACCACCCCAAACCGATCCAACGGCACAGGCTCTCCGAAAAGCGCCAAATCGTGGGGGACCGCTGGTGAAATCACTGGGGAGTGCTGCTTGGGAGCCAATTCAAAATCCGGGACCTTGCTCGCGTTTGAGGGCGCAATCCACCAAGCGCCAGAAGCAAACAACACAAGGCCCATTCCAAGGGCATGTCGACGGGGCATCCAAGTCATCTTCATGACCGGTGAAGTTCTTCCAGCAATGGGGCGGAGAAACTTCCTGGGGTTCAGGTTGCCAACGGCGCTCGGGCCGCGGTCGTGAACAAGTTCAAAAAGGGCTCTCGAACGTCGCGAAGGCGGCGGCAGCTTGGTCGCGGTCGCTCACCACCGGGCGCTCCACGCCCCAATCGATGCCCAAGTTTGGGTCGTTCCAGGCGAGGCTCTGCTCGGACTCGGGATGGTAAGTGTCTGTGCATTGATACTGCAAAGTGGCTCCGTCTTCCAACGCCAAAAATCCGTGGGCAAACCCCACAGGAATCCAGAGCTGCCAACGGTTCTCCGCGCTCAACTCCACCGCCACATGCTGGCCAAACGTCGCGCTCTCGCTTCTCAAATCCACCGCCACGTCCAACACCCGTCCTCGGGAAACACGCACAAGTTTGCCTTGGCCACGGGGAGGGATTTGAAAGTGCAGTCCGCGGAGCACGCCTGCCCGGGACACGCTTTCATTGCTTTGTTTGAACTGAACGGACTCCCCCACGACCTCTGCGAACGCCTCCATGTTCCACGTCTCGGTGAAGCTGCCGCGGTCGTCCTCGAACACGCGCGGACGGACAAGCATCACGCCTTCCAATCGGGTGGTTTCAAATTCCATGGAAACAGTCAAAGGAGGTTCAACAAAGACGCGCGACCTCGGAAGGGCACGCCCGCCAAGGTACGGCTATCTTCGCGCGGTGTTGACATCGGAATTGCATCGATTGAGGGCCATGGAACCCGCCGACGTGGACCTGCTGATGACGTGGGAAAACGCGAGCGAGGACTGGTGGATGGGCGCCACGCTCTCCCCCATCAGTCGGGCCGCGATGACCGCCTTTGTCGAAGGCCGCCAAGACTTGTTTCAGGCGCGCCAAATCCGGTGGATGGTCGACGCCCATCACGAAGGCGCTTGGCGAACCGTGGGCGCGGTGGACCTGTACGATTTCGACCCACGGCAACTTCGGGCTGGCGTGGCGATCCACGTCGACGCCGAGCACCGCCGTCAAGGACATGCCCAGGGGGCGATACAACGGGTGCTGGCGTACGCCGGAAGCCACCTTCACCTTCGGCAGGTGTACGCAGAGATCCCGGCTGGCCACGTGGGCTCCCTGGACTTGTTCCGCAAAGCCGGCTTTGGCCACGAATCTGTCCGCACCTCGTGGATCCGAACCTCAAAAGGCCTCTGGACCGACGTCCACACCTTGCAACACGTCTTCAACACAGACACCCCATGAGGACTTCGCTCACACTCCTCGCCACCGCATCCGTGGTGGCCGCTGGCGCAGGCGTATGGGGCTGGAACCACTACGTGGCAGGCACCTGGGCGTCGTCCGCGGTGACGGTTCAAATGGCCCCTGACCTCGACGCCGCGGGACGGTTGGACGCGCTCGAGGAAGCTTGGGAAGACACCCCTGGCGAGCGGGTTCTGCGCCATGTGGTGTGGCGCGGATGGGACGGCCGCTTGAAGTCCGGACAGTACACCTTCTCCCCCGAAGAATCCGTCCAAAGCTCGGCCGAGCGGCTGGTGACCGGAGACAGGGACGCCGTGGACGTTGTCGTGCCTTCGGGCCGAGACGTGGGCCCCATTGCAGGTGCGGTGTCGCGCCGGGTGTTCGCCGACAGCGCCGCGGTGGCCGATTGGTTCTCGCGCGACAGCGTGATGTGGCGCGTGCTGCCCAACACTTACGAGATGTGGTGGGACACGGACGCCGAGGGTGTGACGGCCCGCATGCTGCGAGAGCATGAGACGTGGTGGAACGAGGACCGCATCGCGGCGGCAGCGGCGCAGGGCTTGACCCCCAAGGAAGCGACTGTGCTTGCGTCCATTGTGCAAGCGGAGACGGCTGTGATTGCAGAGGCCCCTCTGGTGGCGGGACTCTACCTCAATCGGCTGAACAAAGGCATGCTCCTGCAGGCGGACCCCACGCTGATTTTTGCGCTGGGCGACCCCAGCATCCGCCGGGTGCTCGACGTGCACAAGGACGTGGACTCCCCGTACAACACTTACAAGCACAAGGGCCTCCCTCCTGGACCCATCCGCTTTGTGGACCCGAGGTACTTGCAAAGCGTGCTGCATCCCGCCGCTCACCGAGACCTGTACATGTGCGCCAAGCCTGGCGGCGACGGCACCCATGATTTTGCGCGGACCTACCGTGAACATTTGCGCAACGCACGCGCTTACCAAACCTGGCTGAACAAGCAACGCATCTTCCGTTGAGACCTGACCACCTCCTTCTTTCTTGTGCTTGGATGTTGGCGCTCGCATGCGTCCTGCCCACCTCCATGTGGGGCCAAACCGAGGACACCTCCCCGTACAACTTGACGAACCAAGTGGCCCAAGCCTTTCGCATCGACGCGCCACCCACGGTGGATGGGCTCTTGGACGAACCGGCTTGGCGGACCCAGCCGAGTGCCACCAACTTCACCCAAAGCCGCCCCACCCCGCAGAGCGCGCCGACCCACCGAACCGAGGTCTGGATCGCCTACGACGACCAAAACATCTACATCGCGGCGCAGATGCACGACCCGGCGCCGGATTCGATTCTGCAGCAGCTGAGCGTGCGCGACCGCGTGGAGAATTCAGACGAGTTTGGGATTTGGTTCAGCCCCTACAACGACGGCATCAACGCCGTGGGCTTCAGCACGACCCCCAGGGGGGCGCTCAACGACTTCATCATGAATGCCCAAGGGTCCGACGACGCTTGGAACGGGGTTTGGGAAGTCCAAAGCCAAATCCACAGCGGCGGCTGGTCCACCGAGATCCGGGTACCGTGGAGCCAATTCAGGATGCCCACCTTGCCGGAAGGCGTGTCCCAAACGTGGGGCATGAACATTTGGCGCTCTGTGCGGCGCAGCCGGGAAGAAACGGTGTGGAACGCCTTGGACCCGACCCAGAATGGCATGGTGAACCAAGGCGGCGTGCTGCGCGGCATCCAAGGGGTGGACACGCCTCCTAGGATTGCCCTGTTCCCCTACCTCAGTGCGTATGCGCAGACCGGACTGGACGAAACCGGCGACCGCCAGTGGGGCGACACGTACAACGGCGGACTCGACGCCAAGCTGGGCTTGGGAGATGCCTTCACGTTGGACATGACCCTGGTGCCTGATTTTGGCCAAGTCGTCGCCGACAACCTCGTCCTGAACCTCAGCCCGTACGAGGTGAGGTTCGCGGAAAACCGCCCATTCTTTCTGGAAGGCACAGACCTCTTCAACAAAGGCGGCCTGTTTTACAGCCGTCGGGTGGGCCAAGAAGGTCAGCTCATCAACGCGTCGAAATTCAGCGGCAGAACCTCCTCCAGCACGGGGCTTGGCGTGTTCCAGGCCTTCGCACGCGACACCACTGGCGGCCGCGACGCATTGACGTCGTACAACGTGACGGTGGCCGACCAGAACCTCCCCAACAACGGCTACATCACCGCCCTCAGCACGGCCACAGTCCGCGGCGGAGACGGCCGAGACGCTTACGTGCAAGGCGTGGACTACTCCTTCCGCAACGAAGACAACAGTTGGGCGCTCAGCGGCAGTGCCGCGCGCAACACGATGGCGCAAGGCGACACCGCCAACCACGACGAAGGCCACCGCTGGGGGGTGAACCTTGCCAAAACGTCCGGCCAATTCAGGGGCACGGTGGGACACTACCGCGAGTCGGAATCCTACAACCCCAACGACTTGGGCTACCTCGCGGCCCCCAACGAAGTCGTGACATGGGTGGATTTGGAGTACGGCATCTACAAGCCCTTTGGGGCGTTCAACCGGATGTGGTGGAACTTGAACACCAACGTGAACCACCTCTATGCCCCACGCGCCTACAGCAACTGGACCTGGGTGGCGGAATGGGCCGCTGTCACCAAGACATTCTGGTTCAACAAACTGGGGTTTGAAGGCCAACCGCTGGAGGGCCAAGATTGGTTCGCCTCCCGGCTGGACGCCCTCCCCTTCGCCACGCCTCGGTGGACGTCGGTGGAGTTTGTGACTTCCACGGACTACCGGAGAAAAGTGGCGCTGGACGGGTTCGTCAAGCGGCGCGTTCGGCCAGACGTGCCGGACTGGCAAGAATCGTTCATCCGCGTGGCGCCCCGGTTCCGATTCAACGACCGCCTGAGCGCAGACTACGTTTGGAGTTGGCAGGTCCGCCACAACGAACGCGGGTGGGTGGACGTGGTGGACGACGGGCAGCTGAGCCTGTTTGGGCAACGTGAAAACACGAGCCACACCCACGTCCTCAACGCCAGCTACATTTTCACCCCCACCTCGAGCCTTTCGGCGCGCGTCAGGCACTATTGGAGCGTGGTCGACTACCACGGATTCTTCGAATTGCAAGAGGACGGCAACCTGGGCTTCATCGACGACCAAGCCCTCTTCGCTTCGCTTGAGTTGTTCAACCAAGACCTGACCTCACGGTACGACGTGAACTACAACGCGTGGAGCGTGGACCTGGTCTACCGTTGGATTTTCTCTCCCGGCTCCGAGTTGAGCGTGGTGTGGAAGAACACCCTGAACGAGGCCGGCACCGCCCTGCCCGACAGCTACTGGAGCAACTGGCAATCGATGTTGGACGAAGGCTTCACCAACTCTATGTCGGTTCGTGCGCTGTACTATTTGGACTACAGCATGATTGAATCCCGGCTGGCACGCTGACCGGCCCAATCAAGGCCACACCAGCGTCCCAGACCACGTCGCGGCGTTGCCCACGGCGTCCGTCACCTCCAATTCCACACGAACCGGCGCCCCAGAAGGGTGCTGGTCGTCGGAGGCTTCGTAGGTCGCCATGTTGCGCTTGGGGTCCCACACCAAACGCGCCCACCGACCGTCGATCGTCAACGTCAACGTGTCCACCCCTGAAAGGAGGTCCTCCACGAACCAAACCGCGTCTCCGCCCTGGACAAGCGGCGTGCCGCTGTGGTAGGGAATGACCTTGGGCGCCACTGCGTCGCGCACCATGCGCCAAGCCCCGCCGCCTGGCAGCGCCATGCGCCATGCGCCCTCTTGTACATCGGCAGGAATGGCGTGCTTGATTTGGCCTTCCACTTCATGCACCGCCACCCACTGGGTCGTGGGCCATGCATCTTGTGGCAAAGCCGCCCCACTTATCCCCCACATCACCTCAGGGCTCGGAAAGGACCACGTGACATCGACCTTGCCTCGCCAAGCCTCAAATTCAGGCCAAACGCGGGCGGACAGCCCCGTGGAATCGGTGCGCCACCCCACTTGGGTGGGTTCAAAAAAGGACTGCTCGTCCCAGGACAAGGTGGCTTGGGGCGCTGACAAGGTGAGCGCATCGCTGGACGAGGTGACTTGCGGTGCAACGCCCTCGAATTCCACCCGCTCCCAGCGCAACCCAGACGCCCCACCCTTGAACACCAGGGTTCGGAAGGTCTCGTTCCCAGCCACGTCGCGAACCGTGCATTCCAAGGTGGCCACCTCCCCGCTGTCCAGGGCCACGACGCCATCCGGCGCACCTGCATAAACGCCGAGGCGGTTGCCAGGAAGGCGGTGAAGCCGATGCACTTGATCCCTTTCCCGCTTCCACACCGGAAACAGCGTGTGTGCGTTCATGTCCTTGTTCACGGAGAAATTCAATTCGTCCAATTCGAACCGGTGCGTCCACTGCACCTCGCCCTGGCCGTCTTTCAAGACCGCCTGCAGGGTGTGGATGCCGCAGATGTTGGAGGCGCCGCCCAAGCGGTCGTAGGCCTCGATGGAGACCCGGATTTCATCCTCGACCACCACCGTGTCCACACCGTTTGCAGGCACAGATGCAAGGCCGCGCTCAGATTCCAGCCACCACGTCGGCGCCGAAGGGGGGCGTGAATCCGATTTGGTCACCCACCCTTGCAGGGGATTCAGCGGATGCTGGGACGGCGTGTCACGCACTTCAAAGTGCAGATGCGGTCCACCGCTTCCGCCAGAGTTGCCGCTCCACCCCAAAGTGTCGCCAGCTTGAAACGTCAACCCGGCCGAGGCTGGGGGCGTGGCATCCAGCCCCAGCGACCTCCCCTTGTAGGTGCGCGCCACAGCCCACGACTGCACGTCCGGGGCAAACCGCTGAAGGTGGGCGTAGACCGTGGTGATGCCGTCGGGTCCCTTGAGGTAAAGCGCGTTGCCGTAGCCCCAAGGGGACATCCTCACGCGGGCCAACACCCCGTCGGTCGAGGCGAGGACAGGCAGGCCCTCCCGCCCTTGGGTTTTCATGTCAAGGCCCGTGTGAAAGTGGTTGCCACGGAGCTCTCCGAAGTTGCCACTCAGGACCAAAGGCACCGTCAGTGGATCCGTCCAACTGTGGGCCGCTTTGAATTGCTGCGCACGCTGACTCTGCGCCCCTTGACCCAAAGAAGAACTCGAAGAAAAAACACACAACACACACAGCATGTGGCAGATAGAAAAAACAGCCTTGAACCTGCCAATTTGTGTTTCAAACGTCCGCATGTTGCAAAACTACATGGGGCAATCCCTTCAAAGTCGCGGGCGCTCCCTTACTTTTGTTAGGACTCACAACCATGTCCTTTTCCCCAACTCAACTGACGACTTTGCTCCACGCCGTGGAACGCTTGCTTGAGGCCCACGCTGGCCTGAGGGGCGAACTGCACGAGGCGAATGCGAGGCTGGAGAAAGCCCAATTGAAGTTGCGCGAAATGGAGGTGGGCCGTGAAACAACCCAACCTCAACCCCAACCCACCCCTGAACCGGCGATGAGCGCCGCGGAATTGGACGCGTTGGTGGAAGAAATCGACGAATGCATCGCGCTGCTCAAAGCGTGAAGAACACCATGGAAACGCTCGAAGTCACGCTCGGAGGGAGAACCTACCCCTTGACACTCTCCCCAGAGGAGGTGCAAACCGTGCGTGAGGCTGCAGCCGCCGTGGAACAGCAAATCAGCGACCTCAAGCGCCAGTACGCGATCACCGACAGGATCGACCTCATGGCCATGGCCGCCTTGCAAATTGCCGTTCAATCCAAGAGCCAAAAACCCTCGAACGCACCAAGCGAAGCAGGGTCTGAATGGCCTCAAGGCGACATCGATTCCCTTCTGCAACGCATCCACAGCGCGCTCGAACGTTGACGACGGAATTGAACCCCACGACGACATGTCACCCATCATTGCAGCAGCAGCTGGATTGCTTCTCGGAGGAGGCGCAGGCTACTTTTTGTTCTTGCGCGTGCTCACCGGCAAAGCAGACAGCATTGTCCGCGAGGCCGAACTGAAAGGCGAATCCATCAAGGAAAAGAAAATCCTTCAGGCCAAAGAGAAATTCATCCAACTCAAGGAAAAACAGGCCGACCAGCGCAAAGACTTGGAGCGCAAGCTCAACGAGCGTCAAGAGCGCATCAAAAAGACGGAGAGCAACCTCCAGCGTTCCATCGACCAGAACAAGAACGCCGAGAGCCAACTCAAGAAAGACCAAGAGAAGCTCACCCAGCGTTTGGGCGCGCTGGAAAAGAAGCAGCAAGACCTGGACGCCGACCATTCCAAGGCCATTGAAGCCTTGGAGAAACTCAGCGGCATGACCGCCGACGAGGCCAAGTCCAACATGGTCGAGCAGATGAAGACTGAGGCCCGTGCCATGGCCGCCACCCAAGCGCAAGACATCATCGACGAAGCCAAGGAAAAGGCCAACGCCGAAGCCAAGAAAATCGTCATCCAGACCATCCAACGCGTCGCCACCGAGCACAGCGTGGAGAACAGCGTGTCGGTGTTTCAAATCAAGAACGACGACGTCAAAGGCCGCATCATTGGACGTGAAGGCCGGAACATTCGCGCGCTGGAAGCGGCGACCGGCGTGGAGTTCATTGTGGACGACACCCCCGAAGCCATCATCCTGAGCTGCTTCGACCCGGTGCGCCGTGAAATCGCCCGCCTCAGCTTGCACCAGCTGGTCACAGATGGCCGCATTCACCCCGCCCGCATCGAGGAAGTGGTGAACAAGGTCACCAAGAAGATTGAAGAGGAAATCGCCGAGACGGGGAAGCGCACGGTGATCGATTTGGGCATCCACAACATGAAGGGCGAGCTCGTCCGCATGGTGGGGCGCATGAAGTACCGCTCTTCTTACGGCCAAAACTTGCTTCAGCACAGCCGTGAAGTCGCCAACCTCTGCGCCACGATGGCCGCAGAATTGGGCCTCGACGCCAAAGCAGCCAAGCGCGCAGGCTTGCTCCACGACATCGGGAAGGTCAGCGACGAGGAAAGCGAGTTGCCGCACGCACTCTTGGGCATGAAGCTCGCCGAGAAGGCAGGCGAACGTGCCGACGTCCTCAACGCCATTGGGGCGCACCACGACGAGATTGAAATGACCTCCCTCCTGTCTCCCATCATCCAGGTGTGCGACGCCATCAGCGGCGCGCGTCCTGGTGCACGACGCGAGATGGTGGAAGCGTACATCCAGCGCTTGCGCGACTTGGAGAATTTGGCCTTGGAATACCCTGGGGTCACCAAGTCCTTCGCGATCCAAGCGGGCCGTGAATTGCGTGTCATGGTGGAGAGCGACCAAGTGAGCGACGACCAGGCGGACCAGTTGTCGTTTGACATCAGCCAGCGCATCATGAATGAAATGACCTACCCCGGTCAGGTCAAAATCACCGTGATCCGCGAACGTCGCGCCGTCAGCATCGCCCGCTGATGACCCCTGAGGGCCGCACGCCCTCGTGGGGGGCTTCGCTGAGCTGGCAAAGCTTCAATGTCCTACTGCAGGTGGCTCTGCAGCTCGTCTACATCCGCATCCTTGCAGGCATCCTCGCGCCCGAAGACTTCGGGGTGATGGCCCTGGCGTTGATTGTGGTGGGCGTCGTGGAAATCTTCGCCCAAGTCGGCATCGGCCCCTCCATCGTGCAGTTCCCCAAACTCAGCTCCCAGCACGTGTCCTCCGCGTGGTGGTTCAGCGCGCTTCTTGGGCTGTTGTTCTTCGCGGCCATGTACCTCGCGGCGCCTGAGTTTGCCCACCATTACGACACCCCCGTGCTGCGTCCCGTCCTGCGGTGGATTTCCCTGAGCTTTGTCATTTCAGGGTTCAGTGTGGTGTCCCGGAGCCTGCTGGTCCGCGACATGAATTTCAAAGCCTTGACCCAGTGCGCCCTGACGGGCATGGTGGTGGGCAATTTGGTGGTGGGCCTGGGGCTGGCGTTTGCCGGCGCCGGCATTTGGGCCTACGTGGCGGCCCTGCTGGTCCAAAACTTGGTGCTCAGCGCCGGGTACCTGTGGCTTGCCCGCATCCCCGTCGCCCGAGGATGTCAGCCTCAAGCGCTCCGCTCCTTGCTCGGCTACGGCACCCGAAGCACCGCCTTCAACCTGCTGACCTACGCCGCCTCCAAGGTGGACTTGTGGTTGGTGGGCGAAACTTTGGGCACGAGGGCGACAGGCATGTACGACCGCGCCGTCCACTTGATGGGGCAACCCATCACCGTGCTGGGCAAACTCGGCGACAGCGTCTTGTTCAGCGGCCTGTCCAGCCTGCAAGACAACTTGCCGGAAATGCAACGCGTCGTGCTTCGAGGCATGCACCTGATTGCGCTGGCCACCTTGCCACTCACCGTGGCCTTGGTGTGGCAGGCCGAGGGTGTCACTTGGCTGTTCTTGGGGCCCCAGTTCGACGAATCGGCGCCCCTCGTTCAGGTGCTGTTCGCCGCTGTGGCGTTCCGCGCCTTGACCAAGCTGGGCGACGCCAACATGCGTGCCCTCGACGGACTTGCAGCAGGCATCGCGATCAAGGTGGCGTTCTTGGTGGCCATCGCGGCGGGCGTGTGGTGGAACTTGGACCAAGGCCATGGCGCCGTGGGCGCGGCGAGGGCGGTGGTCCTGGCCTCCGTGCTCCAGTGGCTTCTGACCACGGTGTGGATGTCGGTTCGCCTGAAGTTGAAGCCCTTTCCCTTGGCCCATGCCCTGCGAGGCGGATTGGTCCTGGCCGCTGTGGTGGCTGTCCCCATGGCCGTGCTTTCCTGGGTGTGGTGGGCCGAATCTGCCTTGTCTGCCGGGCTGGCGATCGCTGTCCTTGTGTGGTTCCCCAACCTGAGTTTGCCTCAAGCGTTGGACCGGCAAGGCGACCTTCGACGGCTGGTCGGTGCAAAGCTGCCCGCCTCGGGACTCCGCCGCCGTTGGATGCATTGAACAAAACCGCAATTCTGCACGTTTCTCCCCCATGAACATGACCAGCATTTTTGCGATTGGCGCGTTGGTCCTCGGCGCCGCAGGCCTTTTGGCTTGGAAGAGCTTCAACACCAACACTTGGCACAACCCCACCCCAGGCATGGCATCTTTCCACGACCTCAGCGCCACCACCTTGGAAGGCGACAACTTTGATTTCAACCAACTCAAGGGCAAGCGCGTGCTCATCGTGAACACCGCGTCACGTTGTGGATACACCCCCCAGTACAAGCCGTTGGAGGAATTGCACGACATGTACAAGGACCAAGGCTTGGTCATCCTGGGCTTCCCGTGCAACCAGTTTGGCAAGCAAGAACCTGGAACCTCCTCTGACATTCGGGAGTTCTGTTCTCGGAATTACGGCGTGAGCTTCCAGATGATGTCCAAGGTGGACGTGAAAGGAGACGACCAGCACCCGGTGTACGCGTGGTTGACCCAAAAGGCACTCAACGGAGCCGGAGACCACAAGGTGCGCTGGAACTTTCACAAGTTCCTGGTCGACGGTGAAGGCCAGTTGGTGGCTGCTCTTGGCAGCGGTGCCGATCCGCTTGGAGACGAAATCAAGGCGTTCGCAGCAGGCGAATGACCTCCTCTCTAGCCACTTACAACGCTCCTGCAACAAAGGCACGCCCGCGCGTGCCTTTTTCATGGCTCGTTCTCCACAAGCGCGCCTCATTCTTGGGAAAACTCAACCTCCTCAGAGGTGCCCCCAGTTCCCGCCCTTTCTGACCTTTGATTCAACCTTAAACTGCCCTCATGTCGCACGTGCACAATTTTTCTGCAGGCCCTTGCATCCTGCCTCAAGAAGTGTTGGAACAGGCCTCCCAAGCTGTGAAATCTTGGGACGACCACGGCCTGTCTTTGGTCGAAATGTCCCACCGAAGCAAGGCCTTTGTCGCCGCCATGGAAGAATGCCGGGCGTTGACCAAGGAACTCCTCGGGCTGCCCGACCGCTTCGACATCTTGTACCTCCAAGGTGGGGCCAGCTTGGCGTTTTTGACGTCCGCCATGAACTTCCTGCCTGAAGGCGGCCAAGCGGCCTACGCCGACACCGGAACGTGGTCCGCCAAAGCCATCAAGGAAGCCAAGCACGCCGGACGGGTGAACGTGGTCACGTCGTCCAAAGAGGAGAACTACAACCACATCCCCGAAGTGGGCGAGGTCGACGCGGACAACGCCTACCTCCACATCACCACCAACAACACCATCTTCGGCACACAATACGCCGAAATGCCCAAGTCCAACGTGCCGCTCGTGGCTGACATGAGTTCCGACATCTTGAGCCGGACGTTCGATCCCGAGCCGTTTGCCTTGATCTACGGAGGCGTGCAAAAGAACATGGGCCCGGCGGGCGCCGTGATGTACGCGGTGGACCGTGAGCGTCTCGGCCAAGCCGGACGGAACATCCCCTCCTACCTTGACTTGGAAGTTCAATTGGGCAAAGACAGCATGTTCAACACGCCCCCGGTGTTCTCGGTGTACACCACCTTGCTCACCCTCCGTTGGCTCAAGGCCCAAGGCGGGGTGGCGGCCATCCAAGCGCGGAACGAAGCCAAGTCCGCGTTGCTCTACGGTGAAATTGACCGCAACCCCCTCTTTGAAGGCCATGCCAAGGACAGCAGCCGTTCCCACATGAACGCCACGTTCCGCCTGCTGGACGACAGCCACGCCGAAGCGTTTGACAGCGCGTGGAACCAAGCCCACATCAACGGCCTGAAAGGCCACCGCAGCGTCGGCGGATACCGCGCCTCCATGTACAACGCCCTTCCCCTGGAAAGCGTCCAGGTGTTGGTCGACGTCATGGCTGAATTTGAACGCACCCACGGATAACCTTTGACCCCATGAACATCCTCGCCAACGACGGAATCAGCCCCTCAGGCGCCGCAGCTTTGACCGCGGCCGGGCACACGTTGCACACCGACTTTGTCGACGCCGACCGACTTGAAGCCTTCATCCACGAGCACGCCATCGACGGCGTGCTGGTGCGCTCGGCCACCAAGATTCGCCAACCCCTCATCGACGCTTGCCCCACCTTGAAATTCATTGGCCGTGGTGGGGTCGGCATGGACAACATCGACGTGGAATACGCACGTGGAAAAGGGCTGACCGTGTTCAACACCCCAGCCGCCAGCTCGCAGAGTGTGGCCGAATTGGTCATGGGACACTTGTTCTCCTGCGCGCGCTTCTTGGCAGACAGCAACCGCCAAATGCCCGAGCGCGGCGCCGAAGAGTTCAAAACACTCAAGAAGGCCTACGGAAAAGGCACGGAACTGCGGGGCAAGACCCTCGGCATCGTGGGTTTTGGCCGCATTGGCAGGTCGTTGGCCAGCTACGCCTTGGGCTGTGGTATGAATGTCATTGCCCACGACCCTTTCGTGGACCACGGCAAGGTTGAATTGACCGTCGGTGGACAAACGCTGACGGTCGAATGCCCGCTTCACAGCCTTGAGGATGTGCTGGCAAATGCCGACATGGTCAGCATCCACGTGCCTGCCCAGGCCGACGGCAGCGCCGTGATTGGCGAGGCGCAACTGAAGGCCATGAAACCGCACGCCATTTTGGTGAATGCGGCGCGCGGAGGATCCGTGGACGAAGACGCCTTGATGGCGGCCTTGGACGCGGGTGAGATCGCGGGTGCAGGCTTGGACGTGTTTGTGGGGGAACCCGCGCCGCGTGCCGACCTTTTGGCCCACCCCAAGGTGGCTTTGACCCCGCACATTGGCGCGGCCACAGGGGAAGCCCAAGACCGCATCGGCCTCGAATTGGCCGCCCAAATCGACGCGCTTGCATGACTGAGCGTCGCCCCCTGATGACGCCTTTGGCCGCGGTGACCCCACCGCGACACATGGCGCATTTGGTGGCGTCTCGGTCGTATTTGAGTTACCAGAAAGACGAACTGCGGGACAAGCTCAAGCACAACCCGTACTCCTACATCCAGGTCATCAACCCCGACGCGTCGAGGGACATCGACACACCGCGTGGCACACCTGCCTTCTTCGAGGAAGTCCGCGCGGAATACGACGCCTTCAAATCGAGGGGGTGGCTGGTTGGGGCGGAGGACCCTGAGTGGCTTGTGTACAAACAATCCACGTCGAGCCACAGCTGGACGGGGGTGGTGTGCAACCTGGACCTTGCGCGCTGCGCTGAGGGAGGACTGCGCACGCATGAACAAACCCTCGCCTCCCGCGAGACCTTGTTCACGTCCTTCTTGAACGCCGTGGGCTTCCACGCCGAGCCCGTGCTCTGCGCCAAGCCGCAGGGCAGCGCAACCGCACAAGCCTGCAACAAAGTGATGGCCGAGACCACATCGCAGCCGGCCCACACCGACTTCATGACGGCGGATGGGGTGCGGCACGAGATTTGGCGCGTGCCCGTGCACAGCCCCTCTGGCCAAGCTTTCACGGACACCTGGGGTTGTGAAGACGTGCTCTACCTCGCAGACGGCCACCACCGTTTGGCTTCGTCGCACCGGCTCCACAAAGCCAGGCCCGACCTGCCAGGCGCGGCGCACATCTTGGCCTTGGTGGTGCCCGAAGAGAACCTCACCATCCTTGGATTCCACAAGGAAGTGCGCGGCATCCCCATGACACCTGAAAGCTGGCGCGAAGCCCTCGCATTGCTCCAAGACGCATGCGACGTGTCGCCGTCCAAGCATGGATGCGACGTCCCCCAAGGGCCGGGGCAAATCACCGTGGCCTTCCAAGGTGAAGCCTGGACGCTCACCCGAAGGCCAGGGTGCGACGCCGCCACAGACGCAGACTGGGTCAACGCCCACCTTCTCAGGAACATCCTGGGCATCGTCGACGCGCGCCACGACAAGCGCCTTCGGCACCTGCCTGAACCGCAGCGTCCAGAAGGCGGGTGGCAAGCGCAGGCGGCCGCCCACCCCGACCGCATCCTTGTGTTGATTCACCCCATTCCATTCTCGGACATCCGGGCCGTGGCCGATGCCGAAGGCACCCTCCCGCCCAAAAGCACATGGGTGGAGCCCAAAATCCGAAGCGCCCTGTTCATCCACGAATTCAACGCCGCACCATGACGGACCGTCATCCCGTGAAGGACAACCTGCTCGCCGTGCAAGCCCAAGTGGACAAGCGTGCCCAGGAAGCCGGCCATGAGGTGCACTTGGTTGCCGTCAGCAAGACCAAACCCGACGAAGACCTCCAGGCCGCCTACGACGCAGGCCAGCGCGACTTCGGGGAGAACCGCGTGCAAGAACTGGTCGGCAAAGCAGGGCGGCTTCCCCAGGACATCCGGTGGCACATGATCGGCCACATCCAAACCAACAAAATCAAGGATTTCCTGCCCTGTGTGCACTTGGTGCACGGCGTGGATCGCGTGAAAGTCCTGGACGTGATGGAGCGGGAAGCGGCCAAGTTGGACCGTACCGTTGACCTCCTGCTGCAGGTGCACATCGCGGCCGAGTCCACCAAGTTTGGCTTCAGTCCGGAAGAACTCCGCGCCCTCGCACGACCTGAGGTGTGGGAGGCGTACCCGCACCTGCGGCCGGTGGGCTTGATGGGCATGGCCACCTTCACGGACGACCAAGCCCAGGTGCGCGAGGAATTCAAGTCGCTTCGCAGCTTGTTTGAAGCCTTGAAACACCCCTTGGGCACCGTGGCCTTAGAGCGCGGAGCTGGCTGGCACACCCTGAGCATGGGCATGAGCGGCGATTGGCCCTTGGCCGTGGAAGAAGGCAGCACCATGGTCCGTGTGGGCAGCGCCATTTTCGGGGTGCGCAACACCCCCAAGCCATGACTTTCAAGCAGCTTCGTGCCCAACACGAGTCTTGGTTCCAAGGCTGGCTCGTGCTGGCACCGATCGTGGGGTTTGGCAGCACCACCCTGGTCAAAAACCAACTGTACCGCGTCTGGAAGGTGACCCACGGACTCACCGACAGCATCTCGGCACAACAGGCCCGTGAGATGGGACTCAACCCGCCGGATTGGTCGGGCGCAGCCTGGTATGGGCTGGCGGCTGCCGGCCTCTTCACGGTGTTTTACATCCTGGCTGCCCGCACGTGGTCTCGGCACACCCCGCAAGAATCGGAGGACTGAGGCCGTACCTTCCGGTCCATGAAACGACTGTCTTCCCTCCTGCTCTGTTCCGCCGCATGTTTGACCTCCGCGTGGGGCCAAACCCTCACGTCCATTGAAGCCGTCGAATACGAGCCCAACAGCGACCGTTGGGTGGTGAGCAACGGCAGCAGCATGTTGATGACGGCGGACGAGGGCGTGACGTGGGGCACCTTCGGAAGCGGCGGCGCAACCCACGGCATGGAAGTCGTGGGGTCGACGTTGTTCGCCATCCAAAACAACGTGCTCCGCGCCTACGACGTGGTGACTGAAAGCCAAATCGGTTCTGTCATCCCCATCGGCGTCACGTTCCTCAACGGGATGGGCAGCTACAGCAACGACGAAGGGGATTTTCTGGTGGTCAGCGACTTTGGCACGGGACGCATCCTGAAAGTGGACGTGACCGACCCTTCGGACATGCAAGTGAGCACGCTGGTGGACGACACAGGCACGACGCCCAACGGCGTCACCGTGGTGGACCAAACGGCCTACGTCGTGAATTGGGGAGGCAACGCCTCTGTGCTGGCCATCCATGTCGAGACGGGTGAACAAAGCACCGTCCTCGGCAATTCTGGACTGGGCAACTGCGATGGCGTCGACCACGTGTGGGGAAGCTTTGTGGTCAGCTCCTGGTCCCCCCAGCGGCTTTCCTTGTTCACCATGGACGACGAAGGCGCATGGTCCGAGGGCGAAACCCTGGTGCAAGGCAGCCCCTTGAGCAACCCGGCCGACCTCAGCATGAACACCGCGGGCGACACCTATGCTGTGGCGTGCAGTGGGAACAACACCGTGTACTTCGGCAACCTGATGGACTGGAACGACGTGACTGAATGGGCGGCTCCTTTCGACACCCACGCGACGTGGGCAGACGCGCAATTGGAATTGACCCAGGCGCAAGACGGCCAATGGACGTTGCGTGGATTCGACATGCAAGGACGTCAACTGGGTTCACACCAAGTCACCTTGACTCAAGGCACCACACGGCTTTCCCGGTCTGACGTCGGCACTTGGCTTGAACGCGCCCCGTTGGTAGAGGCCACCTTCCACCCCCAAGTGGCGCACGCCGGAACGTTCCGAACCACGCTCAAGCAAACGGTCGTTCGTTAAACCGGATCCACGTCCACGGTCAGGCGAAGGCGCTTCCAACGCGCGTCCTTCTGGAATTCTTCCAAGTCAGCCTCGAGCAAAGGACGGTACTGCTGGGGCGACAAGCTTCGCTCGAACTTCAGGGTGAGTTGACGGATGTGCAGGTCGTTGATGCGCGCCAAAGCTGGCGTGTCTGGACCAATGACCCGGTCCCCAAACCGCTGGTGCAAACGGGCCGCCAACACGGACGCACCGGCCTCCACCCGTTGGGTGTCTGAATGCTTCAACGTCAGGCGGACCATCCGCACAAAGGGCGGGTACATGTAAGTCTGGCGCTCGATCAGTTCACGCTTCACCAAAGCCTCGTGGTCTTGCCCCACGACGTGTTGCAACAACCAATGGTCGGCGCTGAACGATTGAATGACCACCTTGCCTCGAGGTCCCTCCTTGGAGCGGCCTGCGCGGCCTGACACCTGGGTCAACATTTGATACGCCCGTTCAAAGGACCGGAAATCCGGGAACGTGAGCATGCGGTCGGCAGACAACACCCCGACCAAGCCGACATTCGCGAAATCGAGGCCTTTGGACACCATCTGGGTCCCCACCAAGATGTCATACTCCTGGTCTGCAAAGGCCTCCAACAGCCGGGCGTGGTCCGTCTTTTTCCGCGTGGTGTCCAGGTCCATGCGCGCCACGCGTGCCGTGGGAAACAACTCTTGAAGTTCTTCTTCGATGCGCTCGGTGCCCAACCCCTGCGGCTTGAGCGCCGTGCTGCCGCAAGCGATGCAAGTCGAGGGCGCCGGCCGCTCGTGGTACCCGCAATGGTGACAGTGCAGCCCCCCCAAGGTTTTGTGCACCACCAGGGGGATGTCGCAACGCTCGCACGACGTGGCGTGGCCGCATTGTGTGCATTGCATCGAGGGGGCGTACCCGCGGCGGTTTTGGAACAGAATGACCTGTCGGCCCGCGTCCAACGCCACATCCATCTCGTCTCGGAGCAACTTGCTGAACCCGCCTCGCATGCTGCGTTGCTTGTGCTCCTTCTTCAAATCCGCCACGAAAATCTCTGGCAGCATCGCGCCCCCAAACCGCTCCGTCAACGAGACCCGGTTGAGGCGGCCTTGGTCCACCAGCCACTGCGTTTCCACGGCTGGGGTCGCCGACCCAAGTACCGTGGGCACTTTGTTCTTGGCAGCCAACCACAAGGCCACGTCGCGGGCGTGGTAGCGGGGGGCGGGGTCGTGTTGCTTGAAACTGGGTTCGTGCTCTTCGTCGACCACAATCAACCCCAGTTTGGGCAAAGGCAACAGCACAGCACTGCGCGCGCCCACGATGAGCTGGCCCTGTTGCGGCGCCATGACCTGCATCCAAGTGTTGGTCCGCTCTCGGCTGGAGAACCGGCTGTGGTACACCTGCACCACGTCGCCAAAAAACCGACGCAGGCGGGCAATCAACTGGGTCGTCAAGGCGATTTCCGGCACCAAGAACAACACCTGGTTTCCTGCAGACAACGCCTCGGCAATGAGGTGGGTGTAGATCTCTGTCTTTCCGGACCCTGTGACGCCTTGCAACAACACAGGCGTGCGCGCCACCAGCGAACTGTGGACGTCGTTGTAGGCTTTGGTTTGGGCGTCGGACAGCGATGGCAGACTCGCCTCACCGGGTGCGCTGGGCTGGGCAGGCTCGCGGTCCTCCATCTGCAAGATGCCGCGCTCCACCCACTTTTTGACGGTGGCGGCGTCGGTGCGGCTGCGCTTTTGGGCTTGAATCTTGGGCAATTCGCCATGCTCCACCACCGTCAGCAACAAGCGCTCCATGGCCGCAGCCCGAACCCCGGCCCACGCCAAGGCTTCAGACAACGCCGACTCGTTCACCCCATCGGCGACCTTGAGCCAGGCGACAGGCTTGGGTTGGGTGTGCTCCTGAAGTTCCTCTTTGGTCAACACAAGGCCTCTCTGGATCAACGTCTTGATGATGCGTTGGGGGTGGCGAACGTCCAAGAGGTCTGCGCACTCACGCAACGTCATGGCCTCCCGCACATGCAAGGCGTCCAAGAGCAACAGCGCTGTGTCGCTCAACCCGGCTTCCGACACCTGGTCGGCGTCCGGATGAACCACAATTTGGATGGTGCTTTCGAGCTTCATCCCCGCAGGGAGGGCCGCGCCAATCATCTCACCCAGGGTACACATGTAATGGGACGCCATCCACGCAAAGAGGTCGCGTTGCGCCACCGTCATGATGGGCGTTTCGTCCACCACAGCTTCCACCTCCTTGGCCACGTAGCCCTCTGGGGACCTTTGGTGGCTCTCCCAGACGATGGCTGTCCACTTTTTTCGGCCGAGTGCCACCACCACGCGCGCACCCACCACAGGCTCCGATCCGTCGTCAAACCACTTGTACGTCAGCGTTTTGGGCAGCGCCAGAGGCACCACCACCTCGACATACGTGGGGGATGTGTGAGAAGCTGTGGACACGAAGGGGAAAATTAGGACTCACGGCGCGCAAACCTCGCAGGCTTCCGCGTGTTCTTTGAAGCATGGCGACATGCATCTCCCCCCTCCAGGTCGGCGACAACGCCCCCGCGTTCTCCGCCCCAGACCAACACGGCAACGTCCGGACGTTGGCTGAATTTGCAGGACAAAAGTTGGTCCTGTACTTCTACCCCAAGGACAACACCCCTGGGTGCACCAACCAAGCGTGCAACCTCAACGAGAACTTGGGTGCGCTGAAAGCTGCGGGGTACACCGTCTTGGGGGTCAGCAAGGACCCCGCAAAATCGCACCACAAGTTCATCGACAAGCACGGCCTCGGGTTTGACTTGCTCTGCGACGAGGAGTTGAACGTGCACCACGCCTTCGGAGTCTGGGGCCCCAAGAAATTCATGGGCCGAGAATTCGACGGCACGCACCGCACGACATTTGTGATCGAGGCGGATGGCACCATCGGACGCATCATCGCCAAACCCAAGGTCAAAGCGCACGCGGAAGAAATCCTCCAAACCGAGGCGTGACGCCCGACGTTCATTGATTTCAAGCCGTCGTGGACAAAACGGAGCCCCCTCCGTAAGTCCTTTACGGAGTGACCCGAATACCTTCGCCCCAAACAACAGAACAATGGCAGCCAACAACGACAAATTGAAAGCCCTCCAACTGACCATGGACCGGTTGGACAAGACTTACGGCAAGGGCACCGTGATGAAACTCGGCGCGGAAGTGGTGGAGAAGATTGACGCCATCCCCAGCGGAAGCCTCAACCTCGACCTTGCCCTCGGCATAGGCGGGTACCCCAAGGGACGCGTCGTCGAGATCTACGGCCCAGAATCTTCAGGAAAGACCACGCTGGCCATCCACGCCATTGCAGAGTGTCAAAAGCAAGGCGGCATCTGCGCCATCGTCGACGCCGAACACGCCTTCGACAAATTCTACGCCGAGAACTTGGGCGTGGACACCGAGAACCTCTTGATTTCTCAGCCGGACAACGGCGAGCAAGCCCTTGAAATCGCAGACAACCTCATCCGTTCCGGCGCCATCGACCTGATTGTGATCGACTCGGTGGCCGCCCTGACGCCCCGTGCGGAAATCGAAGGGGAAATGTCCGACAGCTCTGTCGGCTTGCAAGCGCGACTCATGTCGAAAGCGTTGCGGAAACTCACCGGCACCATCAGCAAGACAGGCTGCTGCTGCATCTTCATCAACCAGCTACGCGAGAAGATTGGGGTGATGTTTGGCAACCCAGAAACCACCACCGGTGGAAACGCGTTGAAGTTTTACTCTTCGGTGCGCATCGACATCCGTCGCTCCACCCAAATCAAGGACGGCGACGCCGTGCAGGGCAACCGCACCAAGGTCAAAATCGTCAAGAACAAGGTGGCTCCCCCCTTCCGCCGTGCGGAATTTGACATCATGTATGGCGAAGGCATTTCCAAGTCTGGCGAAATCATTGACCTCGGCGTGGACCACGGGATCATCAAGAAAAGCGGTTCCTGGTTCTCATACGGCGACACCAAATTGGGTCAAGGCCGGGACGCCGTGAAAGGGTTGATTGAAGACAACCCTGAATTGATGGAAGAATTGGAAGCCAAGATTGTGGAGGCCGTGCGCCCCACCAAGGCAGAAACCACGGAAGAGGAAGCTGCAGAATTGGCATGACATCGTCGCTGCTTTCTCGATTCAAACACAACATGCAAAGCGGGGTGTCCATGGGACTCCTCGCTTTGGCATTTGTGGGCTGCGGCAATCCCTCGCCTGATGCCACAAACGACGACGCTCAGGACGCCAGCAGCCTGGACAGCGCCGCCCACTTTAACGCGTGGATTCTGGAATCCCCAGAAGACGCCAGCAGGTATGTGGACCGTGCGGCGTGGCATCTGCGCCAAGGCCGAATCACTTTGGGTTTGGAGGACCTCAACCTCGCGCTCAAGGCCGACTCGAACCACGCCCCTGCTTGGAGCGCCAAAGCCGACGCGTTGTACTTGACCCAGGCCTTCGAGCCCTGCATTGAGCATTTGGACGCGTGCTTGGAAGTGGCACCTGGGCACATCCCCTGCTTGCTCCGGCGCGCTGAAATGCACATCCACTTGGGCAAACACCCCGAGGCCTTCGCCAAATTGAACGACGTGCTCCGCCAAGACGCCTTGAACCACGAAGCATACTGGATGAAGGGCATGATTTACCGCGACCAAGGCAACGCGGCCAACGCCAAGAGCTCGTTCCAGACCGCTGTGGAAGTCAACCCAGATTTCTTCGACGGCTACATCGCCCTGGGCCTGGCCCTGGCCGCGGAAAACGACACGCTCGCCATTGGGTACTACACCACGGCGATGGAACTCAACCCCAACAGTGTGGAAGCCACGTACAACCTGGCGTACTTCTTGCAAGAACGCCAGCCCACGTCTCGGCCTTTCTTGCTTCGTGCCCTCGACTTGTACCGCGACATCCTGAAACTCGACAGCCAGAACGCCACGGCCGCCTTCAACCAGGGGTTCATCCACTTGGAACACTTTCAACAGTACGACAGTGCCGTGGTGCACTTCAGCCAAGCCATCGACGCGCTGCCTTACTACCACCAAGCGTTTTACAACCGGGGATTGGCCTACGAGAGTCTGGACGACTTGACACAGGCTGAACTGGACTACCGTGAAGCACTTCGCTACAAGCCCGACTTCACGTCGGCCGCGTTGGCCCTTCAACGCGTGTTGGACCGCTGAGCGGCGCCATCGTTTGTCCCATGAAAAAGGGCGGCCCGTGAGGGCCGCCCTTCTTTGTCACCCACCACAGGTGATTGTTCTTATTTGACTTTGTCCACCACGGCCTTGAAGGCTTCGGGGTGGTTCATGGCGAGGTCCGCGAGGACCTTGCGGTTGAGCTCGATGCCCGCCTTGGACAACTTGCCCATGAATACGCTGTAGGACATTCCGTGCTGACGGGCTCCTGCGTTGATGCGCTGAATCCACAAGCTGCGGAATTGACGCTTGCGAAGTTTCCGTCCGACGTAGGCGTATTGGAGACCTTTTTCGACGGCGTTCTTGGCGACCGTCCAGACGTTTTTGCGGGCACCGTAGTACCCCTTCGCCATTTTGAGGACCTTCTTGCGACGAGCGCGTGAGGCCACGGCATTTTTTGATCTTGGCATTTTTGTGTTCTTGTTTGGTGGTTGGCGTTGGGCAGATGCTCAAACTTGGAAGGCCAAACACCGGGTGAAACAAACCAGTGTCTTTGGTTGGTCGATCAGACCAACAACTGACGCTTGATGTTGGGCACGTCCGCCTTGTCGACGGTGGTTGCGTGCGTGAGGTTGCGCTTTTGCTTGGTGCCTTTCTTGGTCAAGATGTGACTCTTGAAGGCGTGCTTGCGCTTGATTTTGCCAGTTCCTGTCAGCTTGAAACGCTTCTTGGCGCTGGATTTTGTTTTCATCTTCGGCATGGCCTCGGAATTGAGTTGTGGTGGGTTATTTCTTCTTCGGATTGAACATGACAGTCATGCGCTTGCCTTCGAGTTTGGGCATTTGCTCCAAGACTCCCAAGTCTTCCAACTCTTGGGCAAACTTCAGGAGGAGGATTTCTCCACGCTCCTTGAAGACGATCGTCCGGCCTCGGAAGAACACGTAGGCTTTCACCTTGGATCCTTCTTCCAAGAATTTCCGAGCGTGCTTGAGCTTGAACTGGAAGTCGTGGTCGTCGGTGTTGGGACCAAAGCGAATCTCCTTGATCGCCACCTTCGACTGGTTGGCCTTGAGCTCTTTTTGTTTCTTCTTCTGCGCGTAGAGGAATTTCCGGTAGTCGATGATGCGACACACAGGAGGATCTGCCTTGGGGCTGATCTCCACCAAATCGAGCTCGAGTTCCTTCGCTTGGGCGAGGGCCGCCCGGGTTTTCACGATGGCCGGTTCGACGTTGTCGCCCACAAGGCGAACGGTGTCTACCGTGATTTTCTCGTTGATCCGGTGTGGATCTTCCTTGATGACCCTGCCTCGAAAGCCGGTCCTTCTTCTGCGTATTGCGATGACTGTGGTGTTTAGTTATTCCTCAATGTTGTTCGCCAACATCTCCGCAACCTCTCCCTGAATCCTCTGGGCGAAGGCCTCGATGCTGACACTTCCCAAGTCCCCTTCTCCTTGCTTGCGCACGGAGACAGTTCCCTCGGAAGCCTCGCTTTCACCAACGATCAGCATGTAAGGTACTTTGTCAAGTTCCGCTTCACGGATTTTCTTGCCGACCTTCTCGGACCGCGCGTCTACGAGGGCGCGAATATCGCTATTTTCCAGCACTTTCGAAAGATTTTCAGCGTATTCGTTGAATCGGTCGCTGATCGGAAGGATGCGTGCCTGCTCCGGAGTGAGCCACAACGGGAACTTTCCGGCGCAGTGCTCGATGAGAATCGCCACGAACCGCTCCATCGATCCGAAGGGCGCCCGGTGGATCATCACAGGACGGTGCTTGCCGTTGTCTGCGCCCGTGTACTCCAACTCAAACCGCTCAGGCAAGTTGTAGTCGATCTGGACCGTGCCCAGCTGCCAACGGCGGCCAATGGCGTCGCGCACCATGAAATCGAGCTTGGGTCCGTAGAACGCCGCTTCGCCCAATTCCACCACGGTTTCGAGCCCCTTTTCTTCCGCCACTTCCTGGATGGCGCGCTCGGCCTTGTCCCAGTTCTCCTTCTCGCCGATGTACTTCCCCGGCTTGTTGGGGTCGCGCAAACTGACTTGCGCCACGAAGTTTTGGAAGTCGAGCGTCTTGAAGATGTACAGGACCAAGTCGATGACCTTTCCCACTTCTTCCTTCACCTGGTCCGGCGTGCAGAAAATGTGCGCGTCGTCTTGGGTGAACCCGCGCACGCGGGTCAAACCATGAAGCTCCCCGCTTTGCTCGTAACGGTACACGGTTCCAAACTCCGCCAAACGCACGGGCAAATCGCGGTAAGAACGTGGACGTGCCTTGAAAATTTCACAGTGGTGCGGGCAGTTCATGGGCTTGAGCAAGTACTCCTCCCCTTCTGCTGGCGTGTGGATCGGCTGGAAGCTGTCCTCCCCGTACTTGGCGTAGTGGCCCGACGTCACGTACAGGTCCTTGTTGCCGATGTGCGGGGTGATCACAGGCTCGTAGCCTGATTTGCGTTGGGCTTCCTTGAGGAAGTTCTCAAGACGCATGCGCAAGTCGGCCCCCTTGGGCAGCCACAAGGGCAAGCCCTGCCCCACCTTTTCTGAGAAGTGGAACAAATCCAGTTCCTTGCCAAGCTTGCGGTGGTCGCGGGCCTTGGCTTGCTCAAGAAGCTCCAAATGCTCCTTCAGCTCGCTCTTCTTGGTGAATGTGACGCCGTACACCCGCGTCAGTTGCTTCTGGGTTTCGTCTCCCTTCCAGTATGCACCCGCAATGGCCATGATTTTGGCTGCTTTGATGAGTCCGGTGTGCGGGATGTGCGGCCCCCGGCAGAGGTCGGTGAATTCTCCTTGGGTGTAGAACGTGATCGTCCCGTCTTCGAGGCCCTCCAACAAATCGAGCTTGTATTCGTCTCCCTTCTCGGTAAAGTAGGCCAACGCCTCCGCCTTCGACATGTCCTTGCGCACGAAGGGGTTCTTGGCCTTGGCCAATTCCATCATTTTTTGCTCCACCGCAGGGATGTCCTTGTCAGTGAACGTGTGCTCCCCGAAATCCACGTCGTAGTAAAAGCCGTTCTCCACAGGAGGACCGACCCAGAACTTGATGCCAGGGTACAGGGCTTCCAAGGCCTCGGCCATGAGGTGGGCTGAGCTGTGCCAAAGGGTGTTCATGCCCTCCTCGTCGCGCGAGGTCAACAACTTCAGCGCGCAATCGCCAGTCAAAGGACGCTGCGGGTCCCACACTTCGCCGTCCACTTCGGCCGCGAGCACGTTGCGGGCCAAGCCTTCGCTGATGGACATGGCCACGTCCAAGGAAGTGGTCCCTTCTGAAACTTGTTTGACTGTGCCGTCCGGCAGGGTGATTGCAATCATGGGTGCGTCTTGAGGCCCCCAAAGATAAGCGGTTCAGACCACTGGAATCCTCAAGCCGACAGGCGCTTGAGGTGCCATGTGATTTCCGCCGACGCCACCACTTCGTTGTTGGCGTTTTTGACCTGCGCCTTGAGCACAAACGCCCCCCTGCCCTCCTTGTCAAGCTGGGCCAAAATCTCCGCCAAATGCTGGCTATCCAACTTGGCCACAGCCGTGCATGCCGACTGGGCCCTCCTGGGGTACGTGATGTTCAGGTTGGCCATCACCAGACGCACCCGCTGGTGCTCCATCGCGTTGAGCAAACACAACCCAGACGCGTACTCTGCGGCCGTGGCCAAGGCGCAGGCATGCATCGTGCCCACGTGGTTCAAGTTGCGCCGGCGCCAAGGCAACACCACCTTGCACTGTTCGGCGGACAGGTCCACCACGCGAATCCGGTGGGGCCTGTTGAACGGCACCACCTCTTGCATCAACCGACTGAACAGCGTCAAGCGACCCGACCGGGCCGACTTCAGGGCGCGGTGAAAAAGCGCCCCCGTTTTCAAACCTGGGCCAATTGCGTTTCAGCGACGCTCCAGGCCAAGTTGCTCAACGGCAAATCCTCGCTGACCTCTGTCGTGTTGAGGCTTGCAGCCGAGTCGTGGTGTTCCAAGATGCCCGCAATGTTGGGCCGGAAATAGTTGGGGCCCTTCATCACTTTGCCGTCTTCCCGAAGGATGGGGTGGCCGTCGGCCCCCAACTTGGACATGTTGCTTGACTGGATTTCCTGAAACACCTTGACAATCACGTCCTGCATGCCGTGGCGCATCATGGTGCCAGCCAGGATGTAAAGCTGATCTCCCAGCGCATCCGCCACTTCCACCATGTCTCCCGCGCACGCCGCCTCCAGGTATTCGTCGTTCTCCTCCGCCATCAACCGGTGACGAAGCTCGGCCTCCTCCTGGGTCAAGTCCGCATGGGGCTTGGACGCGTTGGGGATGCGGAAAGCGTCGTGGAATTCAGCCACGTTTTGGAGGATGTCTGAGAGAAGCATGGGGGCCAAAATGCCCCAGACCTCACCTCTCCACCAAGGCGACCTTCGAAAGGTTTCCCACGCGCTATTCACACAATTTTGAGAACCCCTTTTTCCATCCGCGCACGCCTCCGATATCTTCGCGAGTCATGGAATTGATGGAACCTCAAGAGGCCGCTGGAACGGGAGCGCCAGACATCCAAGCCTTGAACGCACACATCGCGGCCAAGAGCCAGTTCGTGGAGTTGATTCGAGCCGAGATGGGCCGCACGATTGTGGGGCAGTCGGGCATGGTGGACCGCTTGTTGATTGGCCTGTTGGCCAACGGGCACGTGCTATTGGAAGGGGTGCCTGGACTGGCCAAAACCCTGGCCATCAAGAGCCTGAGCGACACGGTTGCCGGCGATTTTTCGCGGGTGCAATTCACCCCTGACTTGTTGCCTGCCGACGTCGTCGGAACCCTGGTGTACAACCAACAACACCAGCAATTCTCCGTCAAGAAGGGTCCGGTGTTTGCCAACTTCGTGCTGGCCGACGAGATCAACCGCGCCCCCGCCAAAGTTCAAAGCGCCCTCTTGGAGGCCATGCAGGAGCGGCAGGTGACCATCGGCGGGGAAACCCACCCTCTGCCAGAACCGTTTTTGGTCTTGGCCACCCAGAACCCAGTGGAGCAAGAGGGAACCTACCCCCTGCCTGAAGCGCAGGTGGACCGTTTCTTGCTGAAGGTGGTCATCGGGTACCCCACCAAAGACGAGGAGCGCCAAATCGTGCGGGCCAACCTTCAAGAGTCGGGGTTGCCCAAGCCACAGAAAGTCGTGAGCCAGCAAGACATTGTGGAGGCACGCAAACTGGTGCGCTCCATTTACATGGACGAAAAAATCGAGCGCTACATCGTGGACCTCGTCTTCGCGACGAGGAACCCCGAGGATTGCGGGTTGGGCCACTTGAAAAACCTGATCGCCTTCGGCGCTTCGCCGCGGGCAAGCATCGGCCTGGGCATGGCCTCCAAGGCCCACGCGTTCTTGAAGCACCGTGGATTTGTGACGCCTGAAGACGTCCGGGCCGTGGCCATGGACGTGATGCGCCACCGCATTGGCGTGACGTTCGAAGCCGAGGCGGAAAGCATCACGTCTGCCCAAATCCTGACCGAGTTGATGGACCACGTCGAAGTCCCCTGATTCTTCCCCAGCCATGGAGGCGTCTGAATTGCTGAAAAAGGTGCAGCAGGTGGAAATTGCCACCCGCGGCTTGAGCGACCGCATTTTCGCGGGCGAATTCAAGAGCGCGTTCAAGGGCCGCGGCATGGCCTTCAGCGAGAACCGCGAATACCAAGCCGGAGACGAAGTCCGAACCATCGATTGGAACGTGACCGCCCGCACGGGATCTCCGCACGTCAAAGTGTTTGAGGAGGAACGTGAACTCACGGTGTTCCTGCTGGTGGACATGAGTGGCTCCATCCAAGGGGGCACGCAACAACGCACCAAGCAAGATTTGGTGACCGAGTTGTCCGCGATTTTGGCCTTCAGCGCCATGGGCAACAACGATAAAGTTGGCGCCGTGCTGTTCACCGACCGGGTGGAGAAGTTCATCCCTCCAGGCAAGGGCAGGACCCACGCCCTTCGCATCGTGCGCGAAATCTTGGATTGCACCCCTCAAGGCAAGGGCAGCGACCTGGTCAAAGCCCTCGGACACTTCTCCACCGCCATGCGGAAGCGCACCATCGCCTTCCTGTTGTCGGACTTCAAAGACTTGGAGTCGGGCGACGATCTGGAAACCTCGTTGAAACGAACCGGACGTCGACACGACTTGGTGGCGATTCAACTGGACGACCCGCTGAACCGGAACCTCCCCGCCATGGGCTGGATGAAGCTCATCCATCCTGAGACGGGCAAGAGCTCCTGGATGAACACCTCTTCACGCCGCGCACAACGGGCATGGTCCGCGCAGGGCGAATCGCACCGAAGCCAAGTTGCGACCGTCATGGCGCGGGCTGGCGTCGACCACACATGCATCTCGACCGACGAGACCCTGGTTCCACCTTTGATGAAGTTGTTCCATGGCCGGGCTTGAGAACAGCACATGCCGCACCCACGTTGGGCTGATGGCCATGCTCGCCCTGCCCTGTTTGGGCTGGGGTCAAGTGTCGTTGCAACCCGACACCACCACCCTCCAATGGGGGGAGCGCGTTCAATTGACCGCCAATTGGCTCTTGACCCTGGAAGAACTGAACGCGGGCGTGGCCGACAGCGCCGCGTGGCCCGCTTGGGCAGACACCACCGCAGGTGGGTTGGAAGTGCTGGCTGAAAGCGACCTCGACACCCTGCCCTCCCCTGTGGGCGCTGCAGGCGACGTGGTGTTGCAGAAGTCTTGGCTGGTGACGAGCTGGGATTCTGGTTTTGTGGTCGTCCCGCCGGTGGCCTTCGGGCCGCACACGACCCAGCCTTTCATGCTCGAAGTCGTCACCCCAAACTTGAAGCCTGAAGCCCAGCCCCAACCGGCGCAGGGCATTGTGGTCTTTGAATGGACGCTGTGGGAGCAAATCGCCCGCACCTGGCCTTGGTGGGCTGGGACGCTGCTGGTCCTCGCCCTCGCCTTTGTCGCATGGAAATGGAGGTCGTGGCGAAACGCCACATTGGACGAGGGCGCTTCCCACCCAGCGGACAAGACGCCTGCAAGGCCACCCCATGAGGTGGCGCTGGAAGCGCTGGATCGGTTGATCGCCAACAAGGCGTGGCAACGAGGCGAGGCCAAGGAGGTCCAGGCTGAAGCTTCGCTCGTCCTTCGACGGTACCTCGAAGGCCAATTCGACATGCGTGCGGCCGAAAAAACCACCGACGAAGTGGTGGCCATGCTGGGTGCATCCCGGGTCCCTTCGGGATGGCACGACCGCCTCGCAAGGGCCCTGGCTCAGGCAGACACGGTCAAGTTTGCGAAAGGAGAACTGCCTGACTTGACCCACCTGGGCACCTTGGAAGCCTACCGAGCATTCGTGATTGAAACGCAACCCCGCCATGAAGATGCGTGATGTCAACTGGCGGCCCCTTGCGGCCCGAACCATCCCACACGCCATGGCCTTGCTTGGTGTGGCGGTTGCGTGGGGTGCGGAACGTGAGGGCGTGATTTGCGCTGCAGAATGGGGCTGGCTGGGCATGGCCATTCTGGCCCTGCACTTGGCCCTGACCTTTTGGCCAACCGGCCCCTACGCGACACAGGGGATGTGGTGGTCGCCCTCGGCCCTGCACAAGGCCGACACGCCTGCCTGGACCCTGCGCGATTGGGGCGTTTGGACGTGGCTGGAAGTGCCGAAGGGGCTTCGCACCCTGGGCCTTGTGGCGCTCAGCGTGGCGCTGTTCAGACCACAAACGGCCTCCACCGTCGAGAACATGACCCGAGAAGGCATCGACATGGTGCTCGCCATGGACCTCAGCGGATCCATGCTGTCCAAAGACTTCAAGCCCAACCGCCTCGAAAGCGCCAAGGAAGTCGCCATGGAATTTGTCGACAGCCGTCCATTTGACCGCATTGGCGTGGTGGCTTACGAAGGAGAAGCATTCACCTCGGTCCCCATCACCACCGACCACATCGTGGTGAAGAACGGCCTGGACCAACTGAACACCGGTCAATTGCAAGGCGGGACGGCCATCGGCACGGGCCTGGCCACGGCCGTCAACCGATTGAAGGGGTCGGAGGCGGAAAGCAAAGTCGTGGTGTTGTTGACCGACGGCGAAAACAACGCAGGTCAAATCGAGCCCCGCGACGCGGCGCAGCTGGCCGAATTGAATGGCATTCGGGTCTACACCATCGGGGTCGGCACCATCGGCAAGGCCAAGAGCCCGGTGGCGATTCTGCCCAACGGCAAGTACAAGTACGATTGGGTTGACGTGCGGATTGACGAGGCCACGCTGCAAGAGGTTGCCAAAGCGACCGGCGGACGCTACTTCCGGGCCACAAACGAAGACAAGCTGGAGGAAATCTACCAGGAGATCGACACCTTGGAACGCACGCAATTCAACGTGTTGCGGTACCAGCGCAAAACGGAGGCCAGCGGCGCATGGGTGCTTCTGGCCATGGTGGCGCTGGCGCTGGAGTTTGTCTTGAAATCCACAATTCTGAAATCCGCCAACGGATGAATCCCCAAGAACATCCCTCGTTGCGGCCCGTGCTTGGCTTGGTGCTGTTTTTGGAAGTCGTCCTGTGGCTGGGGCTGGCCGCATCATGGATTGCCGCGCAGGCCGCGGTGCCCAGCTTGACCCTCCACCGCATGGAACAATGGCCCTTGCTGGTGGCGACGGCCCTGGCCACTTTGCTCGCGCTGTCCCACTTCCATTGGCGACACAAGACCATCCGACGGTTCTCAGACGCGGCCCGCTTGGAATCCGTGCTCCCTCCTTACGGGGTGTTCCGTCAGGCTTGGAAATTCCTGCTTTGGCGCTGGGCGCTGGCGGCCTTGGTGGTGGGTTGGCTGGACCCCAAAATGGGCAGCCGGCTGGAAGAAGTGGAGTCGGAAGGCATCGACATGATGGTGGCGCTCGACGTCAGCAACAGCATGATGGCCGAGGATGTGGGCATGCCAAGGCTCGACCTGGCTTCCCGCACTGTGGAGCGGCTGATGGCCCAAACCGCCGGCGACCGCATTGGGTTGGTCGTCTTCGCTGGAGAATCCTACGTCCAGTGCCCCCTGACCACCGACGTGGCCGCCGTCAAGCTCTTCTTGGCCTCTGTGAGTCCTGGCATGGTCGCCACCCAAGGCACCGCCGTCGGCTCTGCCATTCGCACCTGCTGGACAGGCTTCGACGAGAACTCCGAAGCGTCCCGCACCGTGGTGGTGTTGACGGACGGTGAAAACCACGAGGACGATGTCGTCGCGGCCGCCGCTGAAGTCGCCCAAGAAGGCGGAAACGTGCACTTTTTGGGCCTGGCCACCTTGGAGGGGGCCCCCATCCCTGCCTTTGACGCCCGAGGCAATCCATCCGGGTTCCGGACGGACCGGCAAGGCAACGCGGTGGTGTCGAAGTTGGACGAGGCCACCTTGATCGAAGCAGCCCAAGCCGGACAAGGCACCTACACCCGGGCAGGCACCGGTTTTGTGGACCTCTCCTCCCTGATTCAATTCAAAAACGAGCTGACCACCGCCCGCGTGGCCGCAGTGAGCTTCGTGGACTTTGAGCACCAACTCATGCCTTTCCTGATCCTCGCGGCGTTCTTGTTGCTGCTGGAGATGCTCGTGCCGGCCGCGGTCTTCCACCGCAAAAGCCTCACCAAGGCTGGCATGCTGGCCTTCTTGGGGGCTGGCGCAGGGGTGTCCGCCCAAGCCCAAACCGCGGTAAAAGAACACCTAGTCTCAGGCTCAGAAGCCTTCATGGACGGCGATGCCGACGCTGCGCTGAAGGCCTTCGGCGAGGCCACGCAAGACGAGGACATGGGAGGCGTGGCCCTGTACAACCAAGGATGTGCCCACATGCAAGCGGAAGACTGGACCTCTGCCAAGGCTTCGTTCGACAAGGCTGCCCAACAACTTCAAGGCACAGGTTTGGAGGAATTTGCGCACTACAACGCCAGCATCAGCGCGCTGGTGGAAGGAGATGCCCAGGAGGCCATTGAACGCGCCAAACAAACCCTGAGGCTCAACCCCAACAACGACGACGCCCGACACAATTTGGCCTTGGCGCAACGGATGCAGCAGCAGCAGCATGACCAGGAACAGCAGGACCAGGAGCAACAGGACCAAGAGCAACAAAACCAGGACCAGCAGGACCAGGAGCAACAGGGCCAGGAGCAGCAGGACCAGCAGGAGCAAGGGCAAGAACAACCCCAAGATGGCCAGAACGAGGAGGAGGCACCTCAGCCTCAGGATGGTCAGGGAGAAGACGAGCCAAAGGAAGAGCCGCATGAAGGCCAAATCAGCCGCACAGACATGGAGCGAATTTTGGAAAGTTTGGAGCGGCAGGAACAAGAAGTCCAAGCGAAATTGCGCCAGGCCAAAGCGCAGCAAGGCCAAGGCAAATCAAAGACCATTGAAAAAGATTGGTGACATCCCCGCTTCAAACGCCCTGCGTGGCTGGTTGTGGTCGCTGCTGTTTGTGGCGGGGCTTGCGGCCCCTGCACTCGCCCAGCGGGACGATGCGCGGGTGGAGCTGACGGTCAACGCCACGGACGTGCAGTCTGGCGACATGCTCCGGCTGTCCTTGACGTTTGTGAATTGCAAAGTCCGGGACATCGACCCTCCTGAAGTGAAAGGTCTTGAATTCCGAATGGGGCCCAGCACGTCCAACAGCACGTCTTGGGTCAATGGGGTGACCACCTCGGAGCAGCGCTACACCTACAACTACAAGGTGGTGGGGTCTGGAGAAATTTCCGTTCCTGCCCAGACTTGGAAGACCAGCGAAGGACCGCTGAAAAGCAACCCTGTCCGGTTGTTTGCTTCAGGCCGAGCCCAGCCTTCCCGCACAAAGAGCCGCAACGGCACGACCCAGAGGCAGCCCGCCCGGGATTTGGTCACTGCGATTGAGCCCAGCAAGCGCACCCTGTACCTCGGAGAGCCGGTCGTGCTGAACTACAAGATTTACAACCGGTACAACAACCTGGACGTTCGCAATTACGACATCCCTGAGCTCGACGGCTTTTGGAAGGAAACGGTCGACATGCCGGACGCGCGCTGGGAACCGCAGCTCATCAACGGCAAGCGCTACAACGTGGCCACTGTCCGAAAAATCGTGGCGTTCCCCCAACAAACCGGAACGATTGAACTGAAGGATTTTGACCTGGTGGGGTACATGCGGGTCAACTTCTTCGAAGGGCGTGAACTGACTGCGACGTGCGAACCGGTGACGTTGGAAGTGTTGCCGTTGCCAGAAGCTGCGCCGGCCAACTCCCTGGGCACATTCGCCGAATTGTCCGTCACCCAAAAGGCGTCGCTCGACAGCCTCAACGCCAACGAGGCGGTCACCGTGGAGGTCACGTACCGAGGGCGGGGCAACTTGAAATTTCTTCAGGAGCCAGAGTTGGTGTGGCCGGCAGAATTCGAAGTGTTTGACGCCGAGGTGGAAGACCAAATCAACATCACCGCCAAAGGCGAAAGTGGCAGCCGCACGTTCAAGTTTGTCGCCATCCCTCGTGCCCCTGGCACCTACACCCTTCCCGGGGTGGAAGCGACCTATTTCAATCCGCTGCGCGCCAAACACATCACCAGCCGAGCCCCTGCCCTCTCCCTGAAGGTGAACGCAGGAGAAGCCGGCGCTGGAGGCGTGTCGTTCAACCACCAACAAGACGTCCAGGTGTTGAACCAAGACATCCGACACATCGAATTGGAACCCTCTCGGTTCCTCCCTCGCGGCACGTGGGCGTGGAAGTTGTGGGTGCTGGTGGTGCTCTTCCTGGCGGGGCCAGCCACCTACGGCGTGGCCGCTTGGCAACGCAGCACACGGGCCGGCGAAGCCCAAGATCGTCTTGGCACCCGCCACAAGCGCGCCTTGAAAGTGCTGAACGCCCAGTTGAAGCAAGGTCAGTCTGCTGAAGAAGTTGGCGAAGCGATGGAGCAGTACCTCATGGCCAAATTGAAGTGGGAGCGCTCTGCCTTGACCCGGGAGGCGGTCCACGCCACCCTGGGCGAGACCTTGCCCGACTTGGCTTCAGAATGGGACGCCCTATGGTCCGCCTTGGAAATGCACCGCTACGGCGCGAGCGCCATCCAAGCAGACGACCTGGCGGAAACCTTGAGGTCTTTGGCCCAACGAACTGAACAAGCATGGACATGAAGCCCCTCCTTCTCGCAGCAACCTGCCTCCTGCTTGCCTTCACTGGCCACGCCGGCGACCCTGCCGAGGAGAATTGGACCCTCGCGTTTGAAGCGGCCAACGACGCCTACGAAGCCGGCCAGCATCAAGATGCCTTGGACCAATACGAAGCCCTCCTTGAAGAAGTGAGCCACTTCTCTTCCGAATACAATGCAGGCAACGCCGCGTACAAACTGGGCAAACTCGGCGTGGCCCGTCTCCATTACGAACGCGCCAGCTTGCTCGACCCCGGCCATGCTGGGCTGGAAGCCAACCTGGCGCTACTCGAATCCAAAATCGTGGACCGAATCGCCGAGGTGCCCACCCTCGGATTGAAGGACTGGCTCCGCACTTGGCTTGGGGCTGAACAGCTCAGGGGTTGGCTGCTTTGGGCCTTGGTGTGCTGGTGTCTCGCCTGGGGATTGTGGATGGCCCGCTGGCGCAAGGCCCGCCCCGCCTCCCGCTCCACCGTCGGGTTCTTGGGGGCTGGCAGCATGGTCCTGGCCTGCATCGGCCTTGCCGGGGCGTACGCATCGCACAAACGCATCCAAGCTCCCCAGCGCGTGGTGGTGATGGTGGACCGAACAGACGTGCGGAGCACGCCCTCTTCCTCTGGTACGGTGCTGTTTCAGTTGCATGAAGGTGCAGCAGCATGCTTGTTGCACGACACCGAGGGATGGCAAGAAATTGAGCTCGACAACGGCAACGTCGGCTGGATCAGCCGTGACGCGGTGGAAGGCGTCTGAAACCTCAGCGCACCACTTCGAGACGCACCTGGGCCTGTTCACCTCGGCCATCCCAGCCTGAGGCGCTGTACACCCCCAAAGGCCAAGCCGACACATCCAAACGCACTTGGCCCGCTCCGTTGGCGCGACTCAGGGCCACCTCCCGGCCTTGAAGGTCATGCACCCGAATGGAGCTGCCTGGCATCCATCCCACCAAGGTCGCCTCGTGGGAGGCCGGGTTGGGCAGAACATTCACAGAAGCCACGTCGACGGCTTCCTCAACGTCGTCGCCCGAGCCCAGGTCGTACAAAATGATGTCGTCCAAAGCGGCCTCCACCAAGCTTCCGCCGTCGAGGTACTCTCCCTGCGTGGTGCTGTCGGAGGCGATGAAGCGCATTTGGAACGCGTCGGTGGGTTCAATCACATCGGCCACGCGGAAGGCCTTGCGTCGCCACGAGATGTCCTGCTGCAGGGTGTTCTCGAGGTACTGCCACGTGTTGCCCCCGTCGTTGGTGATTTCCACCTGCCACCAGTCAGAAGCGGGGTTGGCGCCGGTTGCAGGCGCGTTGGCGTACCACCGCCAGTACGTCATGACGGGGTTCTCGTACGGGGTCAAATCGATGACCGGAGACACCAGGGTCGTGTGTCCGCCGTCCACGTCGTTGGCGCCAATGCCGTCGCCCAGTTCGCCGCTGAGTCCTGTGATAAACGCAAATCCAAAGAACCCCTGGGTGTGGTCCTGAAGCGGCGCCACCACGGTGGAAGGGTCGTTGACGTCGCCCATGGATCCCACAGGGATTTCTGCCGCCCAAATGCCGGTGGTCGCATTGTCTGTCGGCAGGTCCATGTCCCAGTTCCCGAAGTCCGAGTACTCGTCCAAGTCGTCCCGAAGCACGGGCTCCACCCCTACTAGCACGTAGTTGGGCAGGTTGCCGTTCACGGCCTTGTCCGAGGCCACCGGGGTGGTCGCGCTGATGCCGCCAAACACATCGAGGATGTCGATGTAGTATTCAATGACGGTGCCCGCAGCCACGCCCGGAATGGCGTGGGTGAACAGGCTGTTGTCTTGGCCCATGGGCACCACCGTCCATGGCGCGCTGGGCGTCAACCGGTAGTGCAAGCGCATGCTGTCGAAGTAGGTCACGTACGGGAAGACGATGTTGGCCTCGGCTTCCACCGTCACGGTGGTCTCGGCCGGCGTGAACTCCACCGGGGTGTGCTCCAACTCCACGTAACTGAACAAGCGGATGCCGTGGATGTCGAATCCTTCGATGATCGCCGCCGCGTTGGGGGTGCCGTTCAGCAAGTCGTCGTCGTCGTCGTCCGCTTGGAGCACGTCCAAGAGCACGTCGGTGTAAGCCTGGCCTTCAAAACCGTTGGGAACCGTGGCTTGGAGGCCTGGGAACGCGTCCACGAACAGCGGCATGGTTTGGGCCCAATCTCCACCCAAAAGCAAGTGGGTATCGTACCACGCACCGCAGATGATTTCGCCGTCGGCGTGCACTTCCCCGACGATGTCCTCGGGGTACACCTTGGGGTCGATGTCGTAGCGGCGGATGCCGTCCTGGTTGTCGGTGTAGAACCCCTTGCCGATTTCTGCAAGGTCCCCCAAGGACATGGCCCAGAGGTCCGCGTAGCCCTCGTTCATGGCGCCGTTGCTGAAGTTGGCGAAGTAGGACTGGTAGAAGAAGTCGTTGATGGCGTGGCCGTACTCGTGGTACACCACATCGGCGATGAGCGAGGTCGCGTTGCACCCCCCTCCCACGTCGTAGAAGTTGATGCTTGACCCGTCGTAGAAGGCGTTGCACTCGCCGGCCACGTCGATGTTCACAGGCATGCTGAAGTCCAAATCGTCAAACTCCGGCAACCACGTCCGCATGTGGTCGTGGATCATGTTGGTGCTTCTGTAGGCGCTGGTTTCCTTCACGTTGCCTGGCGCCGTCAGGTTGTTGAAGTCGTTGACGAAAGTCGTGGACAGCAGTGGCGTCACGCCGTTGGTGAACACCGTCGCGAACAAGCCGCGCAACTGCACAGGCACGTCGGCCACCTCCTGACTGACATCTGTGTTGAACAGGCCATCGCTGTCCGTGAAGTAGCTGGTGCCGTTCAAGGGAAGCTCCAAATGGGGCATGCCCATCGCCTCTTGGTCGTCGTAAGGGTAAGCTGGGTGCACGTTGGCCTTGAGTTGACCAAACACAGGGAGCACCGGCTTGGTGATCCCCGGGACGTGTCCCATCCTGTGCGTCTTGGCCTCTTCGCGGTGGCCCGACTCGTGCATCACCTGGTTTTGGCGCAGAACAACAGTCCCATTGGACATGTCGACCCACGTCAGGTAACGGACTGGAATGACGCCGCGTCGTCCTTGAATCTCCACTTGCCAAACAGGGCGCGCGTTCCACACCGCTTGCCCCTCCTCGGCAGCGCGGACAGGAAGCCACGCCATGCCCAAGTCTTCGTATCCAAAGTCGCTCAGGTAAGTGGTGCCCACGTTCCCTGCTTCTCCCACGGCCATGTCGGCCTGCAAGGACTCAAGCACCGAAGCTTGCGTCAAGGCAGGGTCGGCTTGGACCGGCTGGAGGTTGGGCCACCAATCGGAGCCCACCATCACGAGGCGGTCGCCCAGGAATTTGGCCTGAAGCTTGGCCCCCAAGACAGGAAGGCCGTCGAGTTCCTGGGTGGCAAACACACGGTCGTGCTTGTTGCCGCGCGCCACGCGCACCTCGCCGAGGTCGTTGCTGAGGAAGCCGAAACTGCCCAAGGCCCAATCCCAGGCCGCCAGGGCGCGAGATTCGGGCGAATCGCCGGACAACACCACGCCAGGACCGTACATGCGCGCCGGCACGGCACGGTTTTCATGCGCCTGAACCCTCCACCCTGCCTGGGCAGCTGCGGTTTGGTGCCACACTGAGCCGTCGCGGAAGGCGCGCTGGGCGTCGTCACTTGGCGTCAGGGCTCCTTGGGGAAGGCGAACTTCCCAGGGATCTCCGTTGAATTCAGGGTTTTGGGCTGCCGACTCAGGAAGGGCCAAGGTCATCGCGCTCAAGAACGCGGCACAAAAAGCGACTCGATTCATGGGAATAAGCTACAACGGCCTGTGCCTTCCCCAAAACGCCCAGGCGCAAGGCGACGTCACATGGCCTCAGTCGCACACGGCGCCAAACTGGCCAAGCAGGGTCAGGATGTCGCTCACCCCCACCGTGTTGTCGCCGTCCACGTCGCCCGGACAATCGGTGTTGTTGGGGGCGAATTGGCATGACCCGTCGTCCACCAACGCCGACGCATCGTAGTTCAATGCGCCTGGGTACATGCACCCGGATCCTTGTGAAAAGCCGCAGCCGAAAGGTGGAAACGTGCAGGATCCGTCGTCTTCCGTGGCCAAAGGGTTGAAGTTGCACGCTTCCGGGTAAACGCATCCTGGCAGCGTGCCGCCAGGGTTGCACATCGCCATGCACGACTCCATGGAATCGAAAAACGCGCCAGCGTAATTGATACCCGCCACGTAGGAACCGCAGCCGCTCACAAACTGACACGTGCCCCCCACGTTGGCCACGCCCATGGCCATTTCACAGAGTCCGAAGTCCACCCCCGCCACGTCCGTGCATGGGGCCACCCCTTCAAGGTTGGAATAACATTGCTCCACCAACCCGCCGCAGGGTGCACTCTCGTACTGCGCGCACACGCTCCAAAACGGATTGAAGTCGAACCCTGCCTCGAACACAAGGCCGCCTGTTTGGGCCAAGAAGTCGTCGATCCACCACGTGAGTTCCGCACCTTCAGGCACGTCGATGGCTTCGAAGGTGTACCACATCCCGTCCTCGGTGGACGTCAACAGCTGCAGGCCGCACTCCGGGGGCACCTCGTTGCACATGGTGCACGTGGGCTCGTCCTCAAAAAACGCCGGACTGTAATCGATCCCGTTCACGACGTGATCGCAACCTGAAATGGTTTGGCAAACGCCGTTGACTTGCGCAATGCCCAACACGAAGTCGCATTCCCCAAAGTCCACCCCGGCCACATCGGTGCAGGATTCAACCGCGCAGGTGCCTTCGGTCCAAGACGTCACGCCGCCTTGGGCTTGGGCTTCGCAGCTGTTCATGTATGTCAACCCGTCGCAGCCGCACACCGGGTCGACCACCGTCGGACACACGGCCTCGGGATTGATGAGGGAGACGTCCACGCACTCTTGGACTTGGGCATGGACAGGGATGGTGGCCGCAACCGTCGCGGCGAAGACCAAGGCAAGGACGTGTTTCATGACAGGATTTCTGGCGTTCAGGGCAAGTTACGCCCCACCTGCGCCTGCGTACAACTCCACGAGCGACCTCAGGTGGGCGGGATTGAAAGGCTTGACGACCACGTCGTTCATTCCTGCCCGTTGGGCCAATTGCTTGGTGCCCGCCTCCGCATCGGCGGTCAGAGCGATGATTGGCAAAGAAGCCCAAGACGCGTCGCTGGACCGCCAAGCACGGGCGGCCTCGTCCCCGGAGCGGCCCGGCATGTGCACGTCGAGCAACACCAAGAACGGCAGGGTCTGCGACATCCGCGCTTCCGCCTCGTCCGCGCTTGAGGCCACCTCCACGGCGTACCCCCAATTTTCGAGCATGCGCCGC
>CALKFF010000039.1 GCA_938084585.1 uncultured Flavobacteriales bacterium | reverse complement strand
GCGGGAAAGACCACGTTGTTCCGCATGATGATGGGGGAGGAGACGCCGGATGCGGGCGCCATCGACATGGGAGAGACCGTGAAGGTTGGCTACGTCGACCAACGTCACCAAGACATCGACCCCAACAAAACCGTGTGGGAGGTCGTCTCCGGAGGCAACGAGCAAATTGAAATCGGCGGCCAGCTCTTCAACAGCCGGGCTTACGTGAGCAAGTTCAACTTCAATGGCTCAGACCAGCAAAAGAAGTGTGGGGTGCTTTCCGGCGGCGAACGCAACCGTTTGCACCTCGCCATGACCCTCAAGACCGAGGCCAACGTGCTGTTGCTTGACGAGCCGACGAACGACATTGACGTGAACACGTTGCGTGCGTTGGAGGAAGGCATTGAAGGCTTTGCGGGCTGCGCCGTGGTCATCAGCCACGACCGCTACTTCTTGGACCGCATCTGCACGCACATTTTGGCCTTCGAAGGAGACAGTCAAGCCTACTGGTTTGAGGGCACCTACAGCGAGTACGAAGAAAATCGGAAGAAGCGTCTGGGCGACGAAGGTCCCAAGCGCATCAAGTACCGCAAACTCGTGCGGGGATGATCACCCAACAACCGTACGTCGGGCGCTTTGCGCCATCACCGACGGGGCGGTTGCACATGGGGTCCATGGTGGCGGCGCTCGCCAGCTGGTTGGACGCCAGGTCCCAGGGTGGGACTTGGTTGCTTCGCATGGAAGACTTAGACCCGCCCAGGGAAGTGCCTGGGGCGGCCGACGACATCCTTCGCACCCTTGAGGCGTTTGGGCTGATTTGGGACGGGGAGGTGGTTTGCCAAAGCGATCGGCACGCCTTGTACGCCGAGGCTTTGGAGTCTCTGAAACGCGGCGGACACGCATTTGGATGCGTCTGCACTCGAAAAGACCTGGCGTCGACGGCGGTGGATGGGCTGTATCCCGGCACATGCAAGGCGGGCTTGCCCGACGGTGAGACGCCGCGGTCTTGGAGGTTTGACATGCCCAAGGATGTGCAGAGGTGGGAGGACCACGGCCGCGGGCCCTCCTCAGTGGCCGGCGACGCGATGGGCGATTTTGTGCTCAAGCGGGCGGATGGCCACTGGGCCTACCACTTGGCGGTGGTGGTGGACGACGCCGACCAAGGTGTCACCCACGTGGTGCGGGGCGCCGACTTGTGGACGTCCACGGCGGCACACATGGCGTTGCAACAGGCCATGAACCTTCAAACCCCCGAATACGTGCACGTTCCTTTGGTCAAGAACGACTTGGGCCAAAAGTTGTCCAAACAGACCCGTGCCCAACCGGTGTCGCCTCGCGATGCGGCCGACGTGTTGGCCAAGGCATGTCAATCCCTTGGCCAGCCCATTCCGGATGTGGATGCGCCGCACGCCATGTTGCAGGAAGCTCTGGCCTCCTGGGATGTGTCGAAACTCAGAGAGAACGCGGTCAGTTGACCTCTTGACCCGCGGCAGGAGCCTCGGCCATGTTGTCTTCGGCCTTGTCGCTTCTCGGGTGGAACTTGGTCACCTGGTCTTTGAGGAAGCGGCTGTCCAAGTGGGTGTAAATCTCGGTGGTGCTGATCTGCGCGTGACCGAGCATTTCCTGCACGGCACGAAGGTCTGCCCCCGACTCGATCAGGTGGGTGGCGAAGCTGTGCCGGAAGGTGTGCGGACTCACGTTCTTGCGGATGCCTGCAGCGATGACGCTGCGCTTGAGCATGGTGAACGCCATTTGACGTGTCATGCCTCGGCCTTGACGTCCGAGGAACAACGTGTCTTCATGTCCCTTCAGCGGGATCACATCTGCCCGATAATGGCTGAGGTAGTCGTCGATGGCGTCGCAGGCCTGTTGCCCAATCGGGATGACGCGCTCTTTGTTGCCTTTGCCGACCACTTTGACCACGCCGTCAATGAGGTCCACACGCGACATTTTCAATTCGATCAGTTCAGAGACGCGCAGACCGCAGGAATACAGCACCTCAAGCATGGCCTTGTTCCGAACGCCTTCACGACGGCTCATGTTCACGGCCCCGATGATGCTCTCGATTTCCTCCACGGAAAGCACGTCCGGGAGCTTGCGCTCTGGCTTGGGCGCCTGGATGAGCTGAATTGGATCGGAATCCATCACCCCTTCAATTCGCAGGTACTTGCAGAAGCTGCGCACACCGCTTAGCATGCGCGCTTGGCTGTTCCGTGCCAACCCTTTGTCGTACAGGTGTCCCAAGAAGCGCTCGACGTGAGGAAGCTCAATGTCCGTGGGGCGCTGGACGTTTTCTTCGTTGATGGCGAAGTCCCGGAATTGGTGGATGTCCCGCATATAGGCCAACACGGAGTTCTTGCTCAGGCCTCGCTCAAGCACGAGGTAGTCTTTGTAGCCTTGGACTGAGGAGTTCCAGTCTGTCGTTTTGGTCGCCATGGTGTTCAGGGAATCCAAGTTTGGTTGGAGAGGAGAAGGGCTTCTTGCACGGTGATGCGTTGCCCCTCCAATTGTGCTGTCACAAACGCATCTTTGGCGTTGGTGGTCGCCCAAATGTTGTTCCGAGAGGAACGTGCTTGGGCGTAGGAGTTGTGGCTGTCGGTCACATACTTGTACCATCCATCCAGTCGCTCCATGTGCAGCGGTTGGGTGTAACCAAGGAACTCCACGAGCTCGTCGTGGGTCAAATCGCGGTGGTTCGCCAACAACTGCACGGCGAACTCCACACCTGAAGAGGTCTGGGGGCGCGTCGGTGCGGTCGGGGCTTCCGGGGCAGCAGGCGCTGCATCCGGCGTGGTGGCCGTGATCTGCGGGGATTCCATGATTTCATTGCGCTCCGTAGGTGGAGCATTCCATTCAACTCCCGCAATATGGTATGTATTTGTGCCCGTTCCAAATGCCACCTCCGCCATTCCGTCAAAAGCCAGGCTGCGGTTATCCACATCGTCTGGACAACGCAAGCTGTATGTGGGATTCAGCCCCCGAGAAGCTTGAACTTCAAACCAAAGAAAGATCAACTCCGTGGCGGTTTGACGAGAGGAACTGCCGTCCGAGTCCAAGACGGTGCATGTGCATCCATCAGGGATGTATTCGCTCCACTTCACAAACGATCCCTTCTGGACCTCAGGCATCATCAAGGTCACCGTGGCCGATCCGTTGGATTCATTCGAGGCTTTGCGCGATCCGGGAGGCGTCGATTCGGCCGCTGAGGAGAGGGAGGGGAGGTCCGCCAAAAGGACAGAGCCGAGGTTCCAAGACTGCCTCGCTGTGGAAGCCACTTGTTCCCATGCCAAATCAATGGTTGGGGTGGTCCCGTCTTCACAAGACTCCCAGGCCAACTCAAAGTCGAGCGACATGGGGGGCAAGACGCCGTTCCACATCCAATTCCATGTGTTGTTGCGCTTCCACTGGTCGGCCGGGTTGGCCGAGGCGTGGCTTGCCACTGTGAGGCCATGCAAGTGGTCTGGGGCGATGAGCGACAGTTTGGCCACATCCACATCGGGTGCACCCCCCACAAGGTCGAGGTGAACGGTGCATGTGCGGTCAGAGGTGTGCACCACAGACCATTCCGCGACCGGGTTTCCGGCGTGGAACATGGCATGAACGAAGATGTAGAGGGGCAAAAGGACGGGCGCAAGCATGCTTGCAAGGTCGCGCGCCGAATGGGGCTCAGGAGGGGGGCTGTGGATTCAGTATCCCCAGAGCTGCGTGGGAAAATCCAGGAAAGAAAAATCCCGCTCCGACGTTTCGGAGCGGGACCAACTTAACCAAATTATCACTTGATGCTTAGCTTTCGCTAAACTCACTTTAACATGGGCAATATACATGGTATTGACTCTGTGAGAAAGTGCAGTCGGGACTTTTTTGATTTCATGGCTTTCTGTGACACGACCATGACAATTTCACCGTCAAGGCGCAAACAAAGTGTTGGCGGTTTGAACCAAGTGGATTACATTTGCACCCCCAATTACGCGACATGAAAGACGGCATCCACCCAGACAACTACCGCATGGTGGTCTTCAAGGACATGAGCAACGAATATGCATTCTTGAGCAAGTCCGCGGCTGAAACCAAGGAAACGATCCAGTGGGAAGACGGCAACGAGTACCCCCTGGTGAAGATTGAAGTGAGCCACAAGAGCCACCCCTTCTACACTGGAAAGGCCCAGTTTGTGGACACCGCAGGTCGAATCGACAAATTCCGCCAGAAGTACGCCAAGTTCAACAAAGGCGACAAAGCCGAGGGCTAAGCCTTCTCATTGGACCACAAAAAAAGCCTGCCCATTCGGCAGGCTTTTTTGTTGCCTTTCGGTGTGGACGTTGAGGTCAGTCCAGGGTCAGGGGAAGGACTTCGTGGATCGACAGTCCGTAGCCGACGTCACCCAATGCATGAGATGAGTTGCTGAGCAGCGTCATGTTTTGGACGCCGACCTTCCGAAGAATCTGGGCGCCGATGCCGCGGTCTTTGGAGTCGAGTTTGTTGAAGTATTGCTGGCCATCGTGTTCGTTCGCTTTGGCGTAGGCCGCCAATTCGGCCGCCATGCCGTCGTTGGGCAGGCTCTTGTTAAGGTAGACGACCACCCCTTTGCCCACCTCTTCCATGTGCTTCATGGCCGCGTGGAGTAGGGGACCTTTGCCGAAGTCATTCACTTGGAAAATGTCCCCGACCATGGTGGAGGCGTGCACACGCACCGGGACAGGTTCGCCCTCTTCCCAAGTGCCCTTCACCAGGGCGATGTGGTCCACGTCGTTCGTCGTTTGGTTGAAGCTGATGGCCTGGAAGGTGCCGAAGCTTGTGTTCAAGGTCACGTTGCCCGTCCGTTCCACGAGGCTTTCGTGTTCCAAACGGTGCGCGATCAAATCGGCGATGGACACCAACTTCATGTTGTGCTCTTTGGCCAACTCAATCAGCTCAGGCAATCGCGCCATGGTGCCGTCTTCGTTCATGATCTCCACAATGACACCGGCAGGCTCGAACCCAGCCAGGCGTGAGAAGTCGATGGCCGCCTCGGTGTGGCCTGGGCGGCGCAACACGCCGCCGGCTTTGGCGCGCAAGGGGAAGATGTGTCCAGGTCGACCCAATTCTTCGGGTTGGGTGAGCGGATTGATCAGGGCTTGAATGGTTTTGGCGCGGTCGCTGGCGGAGATGCCGGTGGTGCAGCCATGGCCGATCAAATCCACCGACACGGTGAAAGGGGTTTCGAACGTGGCGTTGTTGCGTTCGACCATCAAGCCCAAGTCCAATTCGTCGCAGCGGGCCTCGAGCAGGGGCGCGCAAATCAAACCCCGCCCATGGGTGGCCATGAAGTTGACCACTTCAGGGGTGGCGTGCCTCGCTGCGATGAGAAAGTCCCCTTCGTTTTCTCGATCCTCGTCGTCGACCACGATGATGATTTCACCTTGGCGAATGGCCTCGATGGCCTCCGGAATGCTGTGGAGTTCGGACATGGGTCAAAGGTACTCGTCCTGGTGCCTGTGCTGCGCACTGAACCTATCTTTGTGACATGATTCGAGCCATCGTTGCCTACGGGGATCCCGTTCTGAAAAAGGAAGCCGAAGAAGTGCAGGAAAACCACCCCGACTTGGGGCAGTTGATTGAGGACATGTGGGAGACCATGTACGAAGCCGATGGGGTGGGGCTTGCTGCTCCTCAAATTGGATTGTCTTTGCGCTTGTTTGTGGCCGACGGCTCGCCCTTTGGAGAGGGCGATGGCGGCGACCCAGGTTGTGTGGGGTTCAAGAGGGTGATGATCAACCCCGTGTTGTTCGACCTGTCAGAGGAAACGTCGTCCATGGACGAAGGCTGTTTGTCGATTCCCGGCGTCCGTGAACCGGTCACAAGGCCCGAGCGCATTGGTGTGGAGTATTACGATCAGGACTGGAACCTTGTCGAGGAGCGCTTGGACGGCCTTGCGGCGCGCATCGTGCAACATGAGAATGACCACCTCGACGGCACCATGATCCCGGACCACGTGCCCGCCGCCAAGCGCATGTTGTTGCACGGCAAGCTTCGGGACATTGGCTTGGGCAAGGTTCCCGTGGATTACAAAATGAAATTCCCGAAATCCCGTCGGCGTTGAACCGTGGGCTTGTTGGTTTCTTGGTGGCATCAAGCCTCGTTGCGGGATGTGACGGAGGTCAGGCTGAACCTGAAGTGCTGATGGACATCCGGGCGCTGGAGCAACAGGCGTTCGAGGGCGAAGACGTGGTGCCGGAGGTGAGGAGAGCGTTGCTCGTGGCGTACGGCGACTTCGCGAGGCTGCATGCGGACCATGTGTTTGCCCCAGAGGCGTTGTTCCGTCGGGCCGACTTGCTCGTGTCTGCGGGGAAATTTGAGCAAGCCGTGTTGCAATACCAAGACCTCCATGACGGCTATCCCAAATTCGACAAGCGTCCCGATTGTGCTTTGTTGATGGCCTTTGTCTACGACGTCCATTTGAAGGACAAACCTCTGGCGCGCCGCGCGTACCTGCGGACGGCGGCCATCCACCCCGGCACACCCCAGGCTGAAACGGCGCTTCAGAGCGTGGCGTGGATGGATGGACAAGGGGCGCTTCCCGCGGAGATGCTGCCCTGAAGGGTTAGGATGGCGTGAATCTGGCAAGTATTTTCGCGCCGAAACACAACCACGATCATGTCGAAATTTCCAGCCGGTGTCTTGACAGGCACCCAAGTGTCCGACGTTTGGGCACACGCCAAAGCCCACCGCTACGCACTTCCTGCCGTCAACGTCATTGGCAGCAACAGCATCAATTCAGTGCTTGAAACCGCCAAAGCGGTGGATGCCCCCGTGATCCTCCAATTTTCCAACGGCGGCGCGAAGTTCAACGCAGGCAAGTCCTTGTCTTTGGACAACCAACAGTCCGCGGTGTTGGGTGCCATCGCCGGTGCGCACCACGTGCACACGATGGCTGAGGCGTATGGCGTGAGCGTGATCTTGCACACCGACCACTGCGCGCGCAACTTGTTGCCATGGGTGGATGGGTTGTTGGAGGCCGGAGAAGCGCACTTCGCCAAAACGGGCAAGCCGTTGTTCAGCTCGCACATGATTGACCTGAGTGAGGAAAGCCTTGAGGAGAATTTGGAGACTTGCGCTGCGTACCTCAAGCGCATGGCCGCCATCGACATGCACCTCGAGATTGAACTCGGGGTGACCGGAGGAGAAGAGGATGGCGTGGACAACACGGACATCGACAGCAGCCGGCTTTACACGCAGCCGGAGGAAGTGGCAGAGGCGTACAAGGTCCTCAGCGCCATCTCGCCCAACTTCACGGTGGCGGCGGCGTTTGGCAACGTGCACGGCGTGTACAAGCCCGGCAACGTGGAATTGCGCCCAAGCATTTTGAACGACTGTCAAAAGCACATTGAAGAGACCTTCCAGACCGGTCCGGAGCCTGTGGAGTTCGTGTTCCACGGCGGCAGCGGCAGTTCTCTGGAGGAAATCCGTGAGGCCATTGGCTACGGCACCATCAAGATGAACATCGACACCGACATGCAGTGGGCGTTCTTGAGCGGCGTGCGCGATTACATCAACGGCAAGCAAGACTACCTGGCGGCACAAATCGGCAACCCCGAAGGCGACGACGTGCCCAACAAGAAGCACTACGACCCGCGCGTGTGGTTGCGGAAGGGGGAGGACGCCTTTGTGGCGCGCCTGACCCAAGCGTTTGAGGATTTGAACGCCACCGGCGCACAATCCAAGTGAGCATGAGCGCCTCCACATCAGATTGGCGGTCTTTCCGTTTGGATCAGTCCAGCGCGGAAGCCGACCTGCAACAGCTCGGCAAGGCCAAGGCTGCCCTCGACGTTCGAGTTGCATTGAGCCAGGATTCCGCCCGGCTTGAGACGTTGTCCTGGGCACTGCCAGGGCTGTATGTGGATGCGTCCAAGCAGCGTTGGGACAGCGAAGTGGTGAACGCTTTGCTCCAATTGGCGAAGGAAGCGGGGGTGCCGCAGGCGATTGCCGACCAATTTGGCGGTGCGCCGATCAACCACACCGAGGGGCGCGCAGTGATGCACATGGCCCTCCGCGGGCAAGCTTCTGACGCTTACGAGGTCGATGGGCAGGATGTCATGCCTGGGGTGCTTGACGTGCGCGGCCGAATGCTGGACTTCGTGGACAGGGTTCACGATGCCCACGCCCACGGTCGGGTGACAGATGTGGTCAACATTGGGATTGGCGGATCGGACCTCGGTCCTGCGATGGCATGCAAAGCATTGCGCAAGTTCCGCAGCGGCCCGCGGACCCACTTTGTGAGCAACGTGGACGGCGCCCACATCGAGGCTGTGTTGGCTGGATTGAACCCGGCCACAACGTACGTGGTGGTGGTGAGCAAGACGTTCACGACCCAAGAAACCATGGCCAACGCCGCCATCGCCAAAGCTTGGCTTGAGGCCGGTGGGGCCACGCTTTCAGAGCAACTCGTGGCGGTGTCCACCAACTTGGTGGCCACGCAAGCCTTCGGCGTGCTTCCTGCGCAAACGTTCGGGTTTGAGAATTGGGTGGGTGGCCGGTATTCCATGTGGGGGCCTGTGGGCCTGTGCATTGCGGTGGCGGTTGGCAGAAGCAACTTTGAATTGTTTTTGGAAGGCGCCCGTGAGGTGGACACGCACGTCCGACACACGGCGTTGAAGGACAACGTGCCAGTCATGCTCGCCCTGTTGGGCCATTGGAACCAAAATGTCATGGGGTGGCGCTCCCACGCGGTCATCCCCTACGCGGAAGATCTAAGTCGTTTGCCTGCCTACTTGCAGCAAGCAGACATGGAAAGCAACGGCAAATCTGTGGGCCGCACAGGCGAAAAGATTTCCTGGAATTCAGGGGCCGTGGTCTGGGGTGAGCCTGGCACCAACAGCCAGCACGCCTTCTTCCAACTGCTGCACCAAGGGACGGAGATTCACCCGGTGGACTTCGTGGCGTTCAAAGCGCCCACAAGCGGGCACGACCACATGCATGAGCTGTTGCTCTCCAACGCCATCGCGCAGTCCGAGGCGTTGCTCACCGGCAAAACCCCTGCCGCAGACGAGCCCCATCGGTTGTTTGAAGGGAACCGGCCGTCGACGTTCATGTTGTTCGACGCACTGACGCCCAAGGCACTCGGTCAGCTCATCGCCATGCACGAGCATCGCATTTTTGTCCAAGGTGTCCTTTGGGGCATTGCGAGCTATGACCAATGGGGGGTGGAGCTTGGAAAGGCGCTGGCCAACGCCCTAATCCCTGAGATTCGAGGTGAAGTCGCAGAGGGTGCGCACGACCCATCCACGTCCAAATTGGTGTCGTTGGTCCGACGCTGACCGTTGTTGGTCGGGAGAAGTATTTCGTTGGTCCCAACGTTGTTGGGGCAGATTGTCGTAGATTTCGAGGAGGTACAGGTGTGTTGTTTGCAACGTGCCGGGCCTGCCCGAAACCGAAATCAAACCAAAACCCAATGAAACACTTCTTCTCAGCCTGCCTCTTGGCCATGGCTTCCTCCCTGGCTTGGGGCGGATTTGTGGGCGTGGACTACGAGACCGTCGGCGAATCTGAATTCGGCACGACCTACCGGGTCTACGCGACCTTCGACAACCCCACCGACGAATTGGTGGCTGTGTACGCCCTTGAATCAGCACCCATGGTGTTGGGGGTGTCCACGTCGTTCTACCAAGACCCCTTTGGTGGGGCGTTGGCCCAGAACGTCAACCCTTTGTTGTTCGGAGCGTTCCCCTCATTGGCCTACGACAGCTGGTTCACCATTGGCTCGGAAGATGCAGACGGCACCAGCGACGCGCAGCAAGTGGGCATGGACTCGTACTTCACGACGTTTGAGACAGGAGCAGGCTTCACCATCGACACGTTCATTGGTGGGTCGTGGTTCTTGATCCCTGGCCAAAGCATCGATGCCGTGGCCGGAGGCGACAACCGTGTCCTGGTCGGACAGTTCACCACCGACGGTGTGGTGAATATGACGTTGAACTTCCAATGGGACGACTCGGACTCCAACACCTTCAATGCTGATGGCTACAGCTTGGTGTTTCCAGAGGTGCCCGTTCCCGGATGCACTTCTGAAACCGCGGACAACTACAATCCTGTGGCGAACGAAGACGACGGTTCGTGCATTTTCGCTGGACTGTGCACAGGCTTGAGCTACGAGCTCGTCGCAGCCGATCCCCTTGGAACTGGCGCGGACACCTACCGAATCTACGCCAACTTCAGCAGCAACGACGTTGAAGTGACGGCGGTGTACGGCACCGACACTGAGCCTTGGACGTTGGTGGGTGAGGAATCCTTCTACCAAGACGATTTTGGATCTGACTTCGGAGGAAGCGTGAACCCCTTGCTCTTTGGCTCTTTCCCTTCTCTGACTTACGACACGTGGTGGACCATTGGTGCTGAGCCAGGCGACGACGATGGATTGAACTCAGCCTTTGACGCGGCCTTGACTTCGTTCGACGATTGGAACGCCGGCGGCGACTTTGTGGTGAACACCTTCGTGGGTGGATCGATCTTCATTGTGCCTGGTGCCAACACGCAAGGTGTGCCTGTCGATGGCAAGGTTTTGCTCGGCCAGGTGACCACGTCAGGCACCACAGAAGCCTTGGTGAACGTTCAATTCCGCGATGCAAACCAGGAGTCATTTTACGCGTCCGGCATGCCATTGGTGTTCCCGGTCGCCGGAGCAGGGTGCAACGATGAGATGGCGTGCAACTACAACCCTCTTGACGAAGGGGACGGCGATTGCATTTTTCCAGCTGAATTCTACGATTGCGATGGCTGCTTGAACGACACCGACGGAGACGGTGTGTGTGACGAACTGGAAGTGCTTGGATGCACCGACGGCGCAGCTTGCAACTTTGATTTGGCGGCGACAGAAGAAGACGGGTCTTGCACGACACTCGATGAGTGTGGCATTTGCGGTGGCGACGGCACAGGGTGCCAGGGTTGCACCAACCCCTCGGCCGACAACTACGACGCGGATGCGTTGGCGGACGACGGTTCTTGCACCTTCGGCAACGGATTGTGCACAGGCTTGAGCTACGACCTCGTGGCGAGCGACCCGCTCGGAACTGGGGCCTCCACCTACCGCATCTACGCCAACTTCACGTCCTCGGATGTGGAGGTGACTGCAATCTACGGCACCGACAGCGAGCCTTGGTCGTTGGTCGGCAATGCGCCCTTCTACCAAGATGCTTTCGGTTCTGACTTCGGCGGCAGCGTGAACCCCTTGTTGTTCGGCGCGTTCCCGACGCTCGAGTACGACACGTGGTGGACGATTGGCGCGGAGCCTGGCGACGACGACGGATTGAACTCTGCATTCGATGCGGCGCTGACATCCTTTGACGATTGGAACAACGGAGGCGACTTTGTGGTGAACACCTTCATCGGCGGCTCCATCTTCATTGTGCCTGGTGCCAACGGTCAGGGCAACCCCATCAACGGCCGTGTGTTGCTCGGTCAGGTGACGACTGTGGGTGTCACGGACGCGGTGGTGAACATCCAGTTCAGAGATGCCGCGCAGGAATCCGTGTACGCTTCAGGAATGACGTTGACCTTCCCTGTGGCCGGTGCCGGTTGCAACAACGAGTTGGCCTGCAACTACAACCCAGAAGCTGAAGGAGACGCCGATTGTGTGTTCCCGGAGACGTACTACGACTGCGACGGATGCATCAACGATGCGGACGGCGACGGTGTGTGTGACGAGCTGGAAGTGCTCGGTTGCACGGACGATTTGGCCTGCAACTTCAACATTGATGCCACAGAGGACGACGGGTCTTGCTTGTCGCTTGACTTGTGTGGCGTGTGCGGAGGAGACAACAGTTCTTGCTCTGGTTGTACGGACAGCGGCGCGATCAACTTCGATTCCACCGCGACCTTGGACGACGGTTCTTGCATCTTCGCGGGCTGCACCGATCCAGCGGCAGACAACTACGACCCCAACGCCGACGTGGATGATGGTTCTTGCATCATCAGCGGTTGCACCAACCCGGCAGCAGACAACTACGATCCTGCGGCCAACAACGATGACGGCTCCTGCATCATCAGCGGTTGCACCAACCCGGTTGCGGACAACTACGATCCTGCGGCCAACAACGACGATGGTTCTTGCATCATCAGCGGTTGCACCAACCCACTCGCAGACAACTACAACCCGGCTGCCAACAACGACGATGGTTCTTGCGTGGGCACCGGATGCACTTACCCTGGGGCAGACAACTACGACGCTGTGTACACCGTGGAAGACGGTTCTTGTGTGTTCTCAGGTTGCACAGATGCGTCGGCTGAGAACTACGTGGCCTTCGCCAACAACGACAACGGTTCGTGCATCTTCGAACCATGCACAGGGGAGTCTGCTTGTCCATTCGACTCGAATGGAGATGGTGAGATCGGCTCTGCCGACTTGCTTGACTTCTTGGTCGCTTACGGCGCTGCTTGTTCCGACCTTTAAAGCGGAACGTCAACGAATGAAGAAACGCCGGGCATGTGCCCGGCGTTTTTTATGCGTCCAATTTTGAGGGTGCGAGGCCCCCAATGCGGGGAAAGTGTCATTTGCACACGAAGTGACGCCAGGGTATTTTTGGAGCCTTACGACATCACATCAAGACACCTTCACGATGGAAAAGCGGAATTTGAGTTTCTGGGAAATCTGGAACATGAGTTTTGGGTTCATGGGCATCCAGTTTGGATGGGGCTTGCAAATGGCCAACATGAGTCCCATTTACGAGTACCTGGGCGCCCAGCCTGAGGAAATCCCCATGCTTTGGTTGGCCGCGCCGCTGACAGGGCTGGTGGTGCAGCCCATCATCGGGGCTTGGAGTGACAAGACTTGGACGAAGTTGGGGAGGAGGAAGCCCTTCTTTTTGGTGGGGGCCATCTTGAGCAGCATTGCGTTGGTGTTCATGCCCAACTCCACCGCGTTGTGGATGGCGGCCGGCTTGCTTTGGATTCTCGACGCAAGCATCAACGTGAGCATGGAGCCTTTCCGGGCCTTTGTGGTGGACATGCTGCCCGAGAAGCAACACAGCAAGGGGTTTGCCATGCAGAGCTTCATGATCGGGGTGGGGGCGGTTGTGGCCTCCGCGTTGCCGTGGTTGCTTGGGAATGTGTTCGGTGTGGTGAACGATCCGGCAGCTGGCGGCATTCCTGCAACGGTCAAATGGTCGTTTTACTTGGGCGCTGTGGCCTTTCTGGGAGCCGTGCTTTGGACAGTCTTCAAGACCAAGCCACACCCGCCGACCGAAGAGGAGCTGACGGCCATGCAGGAAAGCAAGGGCGTGGCCGAAGTGGCCAAAGAGGTGTGGCACGGCATCACGAACATGCCTTCCGTGATGAAGCGCGTGGCGCTGGTTCAGTTTTTCACATGGCCTGGCTTGTTCTTGATGTGGTTTTACTACAGCTCTGCTGTGGCGGTGGACGTGTTCGAAGCCGCTCCGGCGAGTCCGGAGTACACTGAAGGGGTGGAGTTCGCAGGGTTGACCTTGGCGTTTTACAACCTGGTCACCTTCTTGTTTGCGTTGGCCCTGCCCAAGATGGCTTCTTCGCTCGGAAAGCGCATGACCCACGCTGTGTGCCTGCTCATGGGGGCGGCTGGGTTGATGTCGGTGAGCGTGGTTCCCAATGCGTCGTGGTTGTTTGTGTCCATGACCGGGGTTGGGGTGGCCTGGGCGAGCATCCTCTCCATGCCTTACGCCATGTTGGCCCCAAGCTTACCTCCGGCCAAAGTCGGCCTGTTCATGGGCATCTTCAATTTTTTCATTGTCCTGCCAGAGATCATCGCTTCTCTCGGGTTTGGGTGGCTCATGGAGCACCTGCTGGACGGCAATCGGATGGCTGCGGTGATGATTGGAGGAAGCCTTATGGCGCTTGCGGCGGTGCTCTCTTTCCGCGTTCCAGCCAGCGTCGATGTGGAAAAACTGTGACCACATTCAAACAACTCAAGGCAGTGTTCAATTGACACCAAAGTCAATTCCTTATATTTGTAATCTGGGGAAAATGAGTCCTCGTCCCGTTTTTTAACCAATTCGTCGAGAACTCGATTCTCTGCTCGACTCTAAAAACCTTTCTCTCATGCGTTATTATCTCATGCTTGCATGTGCCATGTTCAGCTTTGGCCTTCAAGCTCAAACAACTTTCAACGTCGACATGACGTGTGCCCCTGAGGGCTTCACAGATGTGTTCGTTACGGGCCCATGGTGCGGCTGGTGCGCGAACGACGTGTACAACACCATGACCGACCCAGATGGGGATGGGGTGTACAGCGTGACGGTTGCAGACCTCGCCGGCACAGTTGAATACAAGTACGCCATCAATGGTTTTGATGACCAGGAAAACCTGATCAACGACATGGTGGATGGTGCTTCTTGCGCACCCGTGACTGACTTTGCTGGTTATGCCAACCGTCAAATTGCAGCAGATGGCACAGCCAATGATTTCTACGGCACATGCGACGGCACTTGCAACGACAACGTTGTGGCTGTGACCACAGTCGATGTGACGTTCTCTGTGGATGTCAACGGCACCGGGTACACTTCTGTTTCTTGGGCTGGCACGGCCAACAGCTGGAACAACACTGCCAATTTCATGGACGATTCCGATGGAGACGGCATTTACACCATCACGATGGCGCTTGAGCCAGGTGCTCAAGAGTACAAGTTCTTGGGCAACGGTGACTGGGCCCAGGCTGAGACGTTCGACGGCTCGGAAGCGTGCACAACCTCACCTGCTGAATTCGTCAACCGCGTGTGGGAGGTGGCTGAAGGCGGAACCAACCCTGGAGTGGTTTGCTACAACAGCTGCGTGGCATGCGACGCTGGCAACACCGGTGGTGGTGATGGCGAGATGGGGGTGACCTTCAATGTGGACATGACATGCGCCCCCGAATTTGACAACGTGTTTGTGACAGGCCCATGGTGCGGCTGGTGTGCGAACGACGTGTACAACACCATGACTGACGACGATGGCGACGGCATCTACAGTGTGACTGTGCCCGATTTGACTGGTGTGGTGGAATACAAGTACGCGATCAACGCTTTCGAAGATCAAGAAAACTTGATCAACGACATGGTGGACGGCGCCACTTGCGCACCTGTGACGGACTTCAACGGTTACGCCAACCGTCAGATCGACGCAGGTCAAACCGCCAACGACTACTACGGCACATGCGACGGCACTTGCAATGACGCGGCCCCAACCCCTGGAGGTCTCGTGACATTCAAGGTGGACATGAGCCAGTACGCAGGCACCTACGGCACAGTGAACCTCAACGGTTCGTTCAACGGATGGTGTGGCGCGTGCTCTGAAATGACCGACGCCGACGCCGACGGCATCTACGAATTGGCAGTGGACCTCGCTGGTGGCACCGTGGAATACAAGTTCACCTTGGACGGTTGGACCGCTCAGGAAGAATTCACCGAAGGAGACGCTTGCACATCCACCATTGACGGGTTCACCAACCGCACCTTGGACGTAACAGGCGACGTGGTGCTTGACGCAGTATGCTACAACAGCTGCGAGGCTTGTGTGCCGCAAACGGCCACGGAATACGCGGTGACCTTCCGCGTGGACATGGGCGAGCAAGAGACCAACTCCATTGGCGTCTTCATTGCTGGCACCTTCCAAGGCTGGTCTGCCGGAGCCACTGCCATGACGGACGACGACGGCGACGACGTCTGGGAATACACGGCCATGATCGCAGAAGGCGAGGCTGTGGAGTACAAGTTTATCAATGGTCCGAACTGGGGATTGGACGAGTCCATTCCCGTTGCTTGCGCAGTGAATGGCAACCGTGGTTACACCGTGGGAACAGAAGATGCGGTGTTGGATGCGGTTTGCTTTGCGTCGTGCACCCCTTGCGGTGATGCCTTGCCTACGGAAGAAGTTACATTTACCGTGCTCACCGACAACATCACCGTTGCGGCGGACGGCATGTACCTCGCTGGTGCCATGAACGGCTGGTCAGGAGAGGAGATGATGGACAATGGCGACGGTTCTTGGAGCATCACCAAGTCATTGGAGGCTGCGACCTACGAGTTCAAATTCCAAAACGGCCTCGATGGCTATGAAGAATTGGAATGCGGTGGCAACCGTTCTGTGGTGGTCGAGTTGGGTGCTCCTGTGAGTTTCCAGGGCTGCTTTGCGCAGTGCTCAGAAATCTGCGCTGTGGATCCAGACCCAGCCGACGTGACGTTCCAAGTGGACGCATCTCAGATTGAGGTGTCTGCGGACGGCCTGTTCGTGATGGGTTCCTTCACGGAGCCAGCGTGGCAGTTCGGTGCGGTGGCCATGAACGACGACGATGCCGATGGCATCTGGACTGCGACGGTCAACATTTCCGGTGCGGCTTCGTTCCAGTACAAGTTCAACAACGGCTTGACTGTCGTGGACAGCGTGGCTGTGTACGACGGCGAAGAGGCTACAGACTTCTTGCTCGAGGGTTGCGGAGTGGCCAACGGTGTGGGCGGCTTCAACCGGACACACGAGCGTTCTGGCATGGACGAAGTGCTCGACGTGGTGTGCTTCAACAGCTGCTCTGCCTGCAACAACGGCGGCGGCGGTGAGATGGGTGTCACGTTCAACGTCGACATGACCTGTGCTCCTGAGTTCGACAACGTGTTTGTGACTGGCCCATGGTGCGGCTGGTGCGCGAACGACGTGTACAACACCATGACCGACGACGACGGCGACGGCATCTACTCAGTCACCGTGCCAGATTTGATTGGTTTGGTGGAATACAAGTACGCCATCAACGGGTTCGACGACCAAGAAAACTTGGTCAACGACATGGTCGAGGGTGCCACTTGCGCGCCTGTGACTGACTTCAGCGGCTACGCCAATCGTCAAATCGAGGCGGGCTCTGTGGCCAACGATTCCTACGGCACATGCGACGGCACTTGCAACGACGAGCCTGCTCCAGCGGGTGGTGCGGTGACCTTCAAAGTGGACATGGCTGGATTCTCTGGCACTTACGGCACCGTGAACTTGAACGGTTCGTTCAACGGCTGGTGCGGCGCTTGCGCTGAAATGACCGACGCCGACGGAGACGGAGTGTACGAGTTGACTGTGGACCTCCCAGGAGGTGTGATTGAGTACAAATTCACTGTGGACGGTTGGACTGGTCAGGAAGAGTTTGTGGAAGGCGATCCTTGCACCTCAACCATCGACGGGTTCACCAACCGGACGTACGACGTGACTGGCGACGCCGCGCTCGACGTGGTGTGCTGGAACAGCTGCGAGGCTTGTGTGGTGATTCCCGAAGTGCTCGGTTGCACCAACCCTGAATTCTTGGAGTACGATCCGTACGCGACTGCCGACGACGGCTCTTGCAGCAACTTGCTTGTGCCCGGTTGCATGTACGAGAACGCGACCAACTACAACCCGTTGGCCAACGACGACGACAACTCTTGTGAGTTTGAGGAAGGTGGAAACAACGACTGCCCTGCCGACCTTGACGGCGACGGTGCGGTGACCACGTCTGACCTGTTGTCCTTCTTGGCTGAATTCGGAGCGTCTTGCTCTTGATTCAACTGAAACTGAATTGAGGAAGGGGGAGCCTGCGGGCTCCCCCTTTTTGTTTGTCCTTGGGCGGTGCAACAGAGGAGAGAGGGCAAGTATCTTTGCGTCATGAAGCCATTGGCCAAAGCGCAGTTGCCGACAGAGTCAGGATCGTTCGAGGTGAGGGCCTACGACAGTGGTTTTCATGACTTCCCTCACTTGGTGCTGTTGTCCAAGGCTGAAGTCCCTGCAGGTGAGGCGCCGTTGGTTCGGATTCACTCGGAGTGTTGGACAGGAGACGTTGTGGGCTCGTTGAAGTGCGATTGTGGCCCTCAACTGGACGCTTCACTCCAGCGCGTGGCGCAGGATGGGGGCGCGGTGCTGTACCTGAGGCAGGAAGGAAGGGGCATCGGCTTGGTGGAGAAGCTCAAAGCCTACAACCTCCAAGACCAAGGGCTTGACACCTTTGAGGCCAACGAGCAGTTGGGCCACCAACGCGACGCGAGAAAGTTTGACGTCGCGGCTAAGCTGTTGGAAGACTTGGGTTGGGCAGAAGTCAGGCTCATGACGAACAACCCAGACAAGGTGAACACCTTGCGTGCGGAAGGCATCCTTGTGGCAGAGGTGGTGCCCATTCAGTTTGAGCCCAACGAGCACAACGCCGCCTATTTGGCCGCCAAGGTCAGGGAAGCTGGCGGCGCTGTTTGACAGCTCCGAGATTCATCTCACGTCACATGGAGATGGCGTGCATCCACTCCATGCAGAGGATGGCGCCCACGGTCCCCACGGCGTAGCCCAAAACGGCCAGCAACACGCCGACAGGCGCCAATGCCGGTGAAAAAGCGCTGGCCACAATCGGGGCGGAGGCTGCGCCGCCAACGTTGGCCTGCGAGCCCACCGCGACGAAGAAGAAGGGGGCGCGGATCAATTTGGCCACCACCAACAGCACGACGATGTGCACGAGCATCCAGAGGAGTCCAATGGTGACGGCCGAGCCGTACATCGCCCAGTTCTCTATCAAGCTGCCGATGTCCATTTTCATGCCGATGGTGGCCACCAGCACGTAGAGGAAGACGGATCCCATCTTGCTCGCGCCTGCGCCCTCGTATTCTTTTGCGGGCGTGAAACTCAAGGCAATGCCGATGGCGGTGGCCACAACCACCAACCAGAAGAAGCCTTTGGTGATGGAAGATAAATAAATGGCCATGCTGTCTGGATTCGCGGCCAAGGTGTTGTCGAGCCAGGCGGTGAATTCCACTGACGCCAAGTCTGCCACGAGGTGCGCCACGGCCACGCCGCCAAACGCCAACGCCACCATCACCATCCAGTCGGGGAACGACGCAATGCGCGCCGACTTGGCTTGAAGTTGCTCCACGCGTTCCTGCAGCTCGTCCACGGCCGTGGCGTCCGCATTCAGCCATCCGTCGATGCGTTCACGGATGCCTGCCCCAAACAGGAGGAACGGCATCCACAGGTTGGCCACGAACACGTCCACAATGAGCATGATGGAGAATTGGCTGTCCAGGGTGTCTGAAATCTCCTTGAGGGCCGCTTGGTTGGCCCCACCGCCAATCCACGATCCCGCCACGGTCGACAAACCGCGCCAGTACGCATCCGGAGCGTCGCCGCCCAAGACTTCAGGGTTGCCTGTGCTGACCAGCCACAAGGCCAGCGGGCCACCGACCACAATGCCAAGCGTCGCCGCAAAGAACATGACAATGGCCTTGGGGCCGAGGTTGTAGATGCCTTTGAGGTCGATGGAAAGGCAGAGCAGAATCAAACTGGCGGGCAACAAGTACCGCGAGGCAACGAAGTAGAGGTTGCTCTCCTCTCCGTTGACAACGCCAAGAGAATTCAGGGCAGCGGGAATGAAGTAGCACATGAGAAGCGCCGGCACGAAGGTGTAGAACTTCTTGAAGCGCGGCAGGCTGTGCGTGTAAAACACGAGCCCCAGCGCACCCACAAGCAGGCCAAGCACGATGGCATCGTTGGCAATGGGAAAGAAATTCAAGAGGGTGGGAGAGAAGCGCATGGTGCAGGTGTTTGGGGCTAAAATAAAGCGGCCCGCGCAGAGCGCAGGCCGCTTCTCTTCTTCGGCTCCTGGCAGAGCCACCCTTTCACCAGACCATCAATGGGGTCATGCCGGATGGAGGTGGGGGCCCGGTCCAAATGTCCAGGGACTTGCCAGAGGAAAGAGGAGTTGGGGTGCAATACGGGCGTGCCCGACCAAAAGTTTCACCCCGGTCCGACAAGGCAAGAAAAAACCCTGGACAAGGCGTCCAGGGTTCAAGTTGTCACGCGCCTGAATGCGGTCAGGGCTTGGCGTTCACTTTGATGAGCTCCACCTCAAACACCAATGCGGCGTAGGGAGGGATGGCTCCCCCGGGCGCCGGACGTGCGCCGTAGGCCAATTCTTGGGGGATGTAGAAGGTGGTCTTGCCTCCTTCTTGCATCAACTGAAGACCTTCCGTCCATCCACGGATGACGCCGTTGAGCGGGAACGAGATGGGTTCTCCGCGCTTGTAGCTGCTGTCGAATTCTTCGCCGTTCAACAGGGTGCCGCGGTAGTGGACAGTCACTTCGTCGTTGGCGTCGGGGGCGGCACCCGTGCCGACCACCTCGTGGCGGTACTGCAGTCCGGACTCGGTGGTCTGGATGCCGTCTTTCTTGCAATTCTCCGCAAGGAAGTCCTCACCTTCTTGCTTGGTCACCAAGGCCATTTGCTCCTTGATTTGGGCCATTTGCGATTGAACGATGGCGTTGGCTTCGTCCGCGCTCATTGCAGATTCGCCAGCCAACGTGGCTTCAAATCCGGTCTTGAGGGCGTCGCCGTCCACTTGTTTGAGTCCTTCGTTGCTGAGGTTGGTGGCGAACAGGACGCCGAGGGCATAGGAGAGAGAATCCATGGTTTGGGTTTGGTCTTTCTTGGGTTTTTTATGGCGTTGGGCGTGGGCCGACGTTGCGGGCCCCAGTGCAAGGACCAGGACGCAAGTCAAGGATGCGGCCACAGTCCAAATGCGATGCTGCATGGTTTTCATGGCCGCGAAGGTCGGGTGAAAATCAGCAACCCGGGCGCACTCTTTTCAGGATTGTGGGCGTACCCCAAACCGCAGAAACCGGTCAGTTGTTCGGGCAATTGGATGTCGTGCTCGAGGACGTGGCGGGCCATGGCGCCGCGTGCGGCCTTGGCAAAGGCAGACACGCTTCGGAATTGGCCTCCTTTGTCTTCCAAAAATTGGCAGGTGACCACCTTGTCAGAGGGTCGGCCGTGCAGGGCGGTTTGGCTGTATTCGGAGCTGGCCAAGTTCAAAATCCAAGGTTGCCCCGTTTTGTCAAGGTGGCGCCCCACCATTACGGGCAACCGCCTTTTCCAATGTTGGTGCATGTTGGATTGGTCCGCCGTCGGGGACCAAGGTTGGGCCATTTCGAGCCGCACCGGGGCGTATTGGTCCAGGGGGCGCAAGAGTCCATACACGGCATGCAAAATGCGCAGCCGCGCCTGCGCACGAAGGACGACCTCTTCAGAAGCAGAGCCCAAATCCAAGGACTTGAAGGCGTCTCCCTTGAAGGTCCATCCTGCGGCGAATTTGGAGTCAGGCTGCCACGCTTGGTGCCAGCGGTGGACTTTCTCGGCCAACGTGGGGCTGAGCTTCATGCGCTGGGCCAATTCCTCTTGGGACCACGTTTTCAACGCGGCGACAATGGACGCCGCGACGTCCAAGCTTTCCGCCTGGGTGAGCGCGCCGCTGAATTGGCTGGAGGCCGGGGCAGAAGGGGCCAAGGTTTTGGCGGGAGACAACAGAATGAGCATGGGACAAAATTCTGGGAGATGCCCGTAACTTCCACATCATGAAACGTGCCCTTTTTTGGCTCTCTGCAGCCCTGTTCAACCAGCATGCCTTTGCCCAGTGTGAAGGCGATTCGGTCTCAGTATCGTTGGACATCACCACCGACGCATGGGGATATGAAATGTACTGGGAGTTGATCCCGGCGAATGGCAGCTGCGGCGATGGGGCTGCGGTGTTGTGGGGAGGCAATCCTGACGTGGGGTGTGGAGACGGCACCCCTGGCCTGGGCGGAGAAGTGTACGGCAACAATCTGACGGTGTCCAGCGCCACAGTGTGTGTGGCTTCAGGCAGCGAGCTGGTGTTGGTCCACCGCGACAGCTACGGCGACGGCGGGTCAGGCTTCGGGGTGGTGCTCAACGGCGCCCCAGTCCTCGGTTTCCAGGGCACAGACACAGGCAACGACTGGCCCATTTCGCTGGACATCGTCGACGAACTTCAAGGCCAATTGCCTTGCATGCCCTTGCCTGTGGAGGCCAACGGGGCCAACTGGTTGGGTTCCAACGAGGGGGCGTCTGTGCTCCCCGGCGAAGTGACGCCGCCGGCCCTGGCCTGCGGCGTGTACGGAAGCTGGTGTCCGTCCGACCCCAACGCGACCAACACGTTGTGGCTGAGTTGGGACGTCCCTGCAGAAGGTGGCTCCTACCGCATTTCCACGTGCAACGATTCCACGTCGTTCGACACGCAAATTGCCCTGTGGTCCGCCGAGGATTGCGCAGATTGGGGGTCGTATACCCTCGTCAATGCGAGCGACGACCATGGTTGTGACATTTCTTCCTACCGCAGCACCATGTTGACCCCTTGCTTTGAAGGTGGGGAGTCCTTGTTGATTCAAATCGACGGATGGGGAGGCCAAACCGGCACCGTGGAATTGTCCATCCAGTCGACCGACTTGAACGAGTCGCTTGCGGTTGGCGCCAGCGTCTCAGGACTCTCTTGCAACTTGGCGGAAGGCTTCAACCCCAACGGCGCCATCACCTTGAACCCCAACGTGGGCCCGCTGGGCGCCTCGTGGGAGTGGAGCGGTGCCTTCGGCAGCACCTATCAGGGCACGAACTTGTCGGGGTTGATGCCTGGCACCTACATGGTGGACGCGGACGTGTGTGGCATCTCGTACAGCGAGACCTTCGAGGTGGAGGAGCCGGAAGCCCTCTCGCTGACCGTCTCTTTGGCGCCGGATTGCGAAGCGGGGGCCATGGAGGCTTCCGTGAGTGTGGGTGAACTGGAAGAGTTTGATTCTGTGACGTGGCAAGTGGGCCTCAATGAGTTTGAAGGCACAGCGGTGTCCGATTTGCCCCCGGGCTTGTGTGAGGTCTCGTTGGTCTCGCTCGAAGGGTGCGAGGTCTCGGAATACGTGTGGGTCGATGCGGTGGGCGTGCCTGAGGTCAACCTGGGCCCAGACGTGTTTGCCTGCGCAGGCGATCTGGTCACGTTGTTGGGGCCTTTGGGCAATGGACTGAATTACAACTGGTCGACCGGTGCGTCGACCCCGCTCCTTCAATTCGCGGCAGAACCTGGCACGACCGTGCTGGGGCTCGAAGTCACCGACGCCACAGGATGTTCCGATTCGGACGTGATGGTCCTGACGGTGGACGATTGCACAAGCGGCTTGTCTGACCTGTCAAGTGGAGCCTTGGCGACCACCACATGGGAGGGCGCCCTGGCCGTGCCCAATCCGTTCATCGGCAGGACTTCGTTGGTGGGCGTGTCAGGCGAGGACGTGGCCTTGTGGCAGCTTTGGGACGCCCAGGGACGTTGCGTGGACGTCGTGTGGACGCCACTCGCAAGTGAAATTGCCTTGTCGTCGGAATTGCCGGCGGGCATGTACACGTTGACCAGCCCCGCCCGACGCGGCGCCCTCAGGCTTGTGGCCCAGTAAGTCGGATTTGGGCGATGCGTCGGCACGCTTCGTGCACGTCGTCTGAAGTCATGTCCAAGTGGGTGACCAGCCTGACCTTGTCTGGCCCAAACGCAAAGCACCCCACCCCAACCGCCGCCAAGGCCTGAACCGCCTCGTTGGCTTGGTTCCCGTGCAATGAAAAGATGACGATGTTGGTTTCCACAGGGTCGACCGACGCGACGTCCGCGTGCGCCGACAAGGTGGTCTCGAGTTGCTTGGCGTGGGCGTGGTCGTCTCCCAGACGCGCCACGTGGTGTTCCAGGGCGTGAAGGCCTGCCGCCGCCAGGCTCCCTGCCTGTCTCATGCCTCCGCCCATGACTTTGCGAACGCGGTGGGCTTCTTGGATGAAGGATTGAGGTCCGACCAGCACCGAGCCCACAGGACATCCCAAGCCCTTGCTCAGGCAAAGTGAGATGCTGTCAAACAGCTGGCCATAGGCCTCCAGCGCACCGGCGTCGCCCCATTGCCCGCGTGCCACGAATGCGTTCCATGCGCGGGCGCCGTCGAGGTGAAAAGCGAGTCCCCTTGCGTGAACTTCCTTGGACAGCGCCTCCAACTCCTCGAGGTCCCACACCGAACCGCCCCCTTTGTTGCACGTGTCTTCCACAGCCACAAGGGTGGTGCGGGCGTAGTGGCTGTCAGGAGGGTTGATGTTGTCAAGGCACTCGTTCAAGCTGAATCGTCCCCGGTCGCCGTGAAGGAGTCGCACGGAGGCGCCTGCGTTGCGGGCGATGCCACCCCCTTCGTAGTTGTAGATGTGGGCGAGTTGGTCGCACACGACTTCGTCGCCAGGCCTGGTGTGGACTTGAATGGCGATTTGGTTGGTCATGGTGCCGGACGGACAAAACAGCGCCGCCTCGTGCCCCATCAATGCTGCACAACGCGCCTCAAGCTCGCGGATACTGGGGTCCTCCGCGAAGACGTCGTCGCCGACTTCCGCGGCGTGCATGGCCGCTTTCATGGCGTCGGTCGGGCGCGTGACGGTGTCGCTCCTCAAGTCCACGAGCAGGTCGGAGGGGAGGGGCTGAAGCTGGGAGTCGGAACTGGATTGTGCCATGGCACGAATGTAGTTGAGCCGTTGGACCCGTCGATGCCCCTGAGGTATCTTGGACGCATGAAGACATGGACATGGAAAGGCGCGTTGGCACTGTGTTTGGCCTTGGTGGCCTCCGCCCAAACCTCCGCGAACGAAGGCATGTGGATCCCCACCCTGCTGAAGGTGGTGGAAGGAGACATGCAGGCGATGGGACTGAAGTTGACGGCGGAAGACATTTACAGCATCAACCACAGCAGCTTGAAGGATGCGGTGGTGCATTTCAACGGCGGCTGCACGGCCGAGATGGTGAGTGCTGAAGGGTTGTTGCTGACCAACCACCACTGCGGCTACGGCCAAATCCAACAGCACAGCTCCGTGGACAACGACCTGTTGACGGACGGGTTTTGGGCCATGACTCGGGCGGAGGAATTGCCCAACCCCGACCTCACGTGCACGTTCATCGACCGCATTGAGGACGTGACCGAGCGGCTGTTGGCGGCGTGCGAAGGTTTGGAAGGCGAGGACCGAGAAGCCCGATGGAACGACGAAGTGGCGGCGATTGTGAAAGAAGCCACCGAAGGGCAAGGGTTGGAAGGTGAAGTGGTGGAGTTCGACTACGGGAACAGCCACTTTTTGATCACCAGCAAGGTCTTCCGTGATGTCCGCCTTGTGGGCGCACCTCCTTCTGCCGTGGGCAAGTTCGGGGGGGACACCGACAACTGGGTTTGGCCACGTCACACCGGCGATTTCAGCGTGTTCCGCATCTACGCGGACCGCGACAACCAGCCTGCGGCATACGCTTCGGACAACGTGCCCTACGCGCCTGAGCACCATTTTCCCGTGGATGTGTCAGGAGTTCAGGACGGCGATTTCACCATGGTGTTTGGGTTTCCTGGACGGACCGAGCAGTACCTCACCTCGGATGCGGTGGTACACGTGATTGAACGGCTCAACCCCATGCGCATCGCGATGCGCGACGAGGGGTTGGCGGTTATCAACGCGGCCCGGGCGTCCAGCGATGCCCTGCGCATCGCTTACGCCGCCAAGCAGAGCAGCGTGGCCAACGCCTGGAAGAAGTGGAAAGGCCAAAACCGCGGACTCACGGAACTTCATGCCATCGACAAGAAGCGGACGTTGGAAGCCGAATTGAACAAGGTCTCCGGCTCCCAGGTGGTGGAAGACATTGTCGCGTTGAATGCGCAGTACTTCCCCTTCTTGGAGGCGCGTTCGCTGTTCATTGAGTTGGCCTATTACGGCCCGGAAGTCTTGAACTACGCCCACGGATTCTCCGCGCTGATCGAGGGCAAGGCCGAGGGGGAGGCGAGGGAATCGCTTCTGGCCCGGCTCCGTTGGGCAGAGGACGGTTTCCGACGGGATTACGACGCGGGGGTCGACGAGCGTTTGCTCGGTCGCCTTGTGGAAGAATACCTCAAATGGATTCCGACTGACTTGGCCCCAGAGGGGTTGGCCGCGGAAGTGGATGGCGCGGGAGGCGGGTTGGCTTGGGCCGACAAAGTCTTCGCCAAGAGCGTGTTCGACAACGCGAACGACATGGCCAAGTTGTTGGAGAACGACAACCCCAAATCGTGGAAGAAGCTCGCGAAGGACCCCGCGTATGTGTGGATTGAAAAGCTTCGTGCGAACTACTTCGCGGAGGTGGCCCCTGAGTATGGCCGCCTTCGGGGAGAGATTGCCTCAGCCTCCGCGGCGTACACCAAGGCCTTGCGGGAAGCGTTCCCAGACCGCGTGTTCCCCGTCGACGCCAACAGCACGCTGCGGTTGACGTACGGCAAGGTGGAGGGGAGTGCCCCCTACGACGGCATGCAGTACAACCCACTCAGCACGGCGCGTGGCATCTTGCAGAAGTACGTGCCGGGCGATCCAGATTTCGACATGCCTGCGCGGCTTGTGGAGTTGCTGGAAGCGGAGGAATACGGGGACTACGCCAACGAAGACGGCGACCTCGTGGTGTGCTTCACAGGGTCCAACCACACGACAGGAGGCAACTCAGGCTCCCCGGCGTTGAACGACATGGGGCACCTGGTGGGCATCAACTTCGACCGAAGCTGGGAAAGCACCATGAGCGACATCTTGTTTGACGGGTCGCGCTGCCGAAACATCATGGTGGACATCCGTTACGTCCTCTGGGTGATGGACGTGTACGCAGGCGCGGGTCACCTCGTCGATGAGATGACCTTGGTGCAGGGCAGGTGAGTGTAAAGGGTCTCCTGAATCAGGAGGCCATCATGCCAATCGCCACGACAACGATGGCGAAGAGGAAGAGGGCAAAAACAACTGGCCCGCCGATTTCGTTTTGTTCGGGCTCAAGGTGGTCGTGGTGATCGTGTGCCATGGCGCAAAAATATGCCATGGCGTCCAGTGACGCGCATCCGTGCAACCTGAGAACCGCGAAAAGTGTCTCCCTAGGGGATGGCCTATCTTGCGGCGTCTCGCGCGCGCGAGTCATCCCTCTTGAAACCTGCACGCCATGAACCTTTTTCACCCTTGCCAAGTTGTGTCCGCCCTGTATGCGACGCTTGTCTTGTCGACGCTTTCCCTGGACACCTTCGCCCAATGCGATTCGGACGAAAGCACCTTGATCGTGGACATCCTGACCGACAGCTATCCCGGAGAAACCTCCTGGGAAGTCACGCTGGATGGCGAGGTGGTGCTGTCGGGAGGCCCTTACGAAGAGGGGGATGCCGTGTACGGAGACACGCTGTGCCTCCCGGCTTCTGAGGCGCCATGCATTCAATTTGAAATTTTCGATTCCTTCGGGGACGGGATGTGTTGTGGCTACGGGGATGGCCAATACGTGGTGACACTGGATGGCCAAACCATGGCCTCCGGCGGCGATTTCGGAGAGTCGGCAGGCGCCATTTTTGCCTGCGCTCCGGGCGAAACGTGCAACGACGCCATTCCGTTGACGTCGGCAGATTACGGCACCGTGACCTCGCCGTCGTCGTCGTTTTGGTACACGTTCACGCCCGAGGGCAACGGCATGTACTCCTTCAGCTCGTGCGGCAACGGCTGCGACACCCGCCTGTACATCTACGACTACTGTCAAATGGGCAACTTCGACGACACGAACGAAGGGTCCATTTACTTCGACGACAACCAAGGTGGATGCGGCGAAGAAGCTCAGTTGACGGTGCTGCTTGAAGCGGGTGTGACCTACTGGGTGCGTTGGGCTTCGTTCGACGGCCCTTGCACCACAGACTGGGGATGGGAATTCGACTTCGTTGGACCCCCGACCGGGTGCACCGACCCTGAAGCCTGCAACTACAGCCCCATGGCCGAGCTCGACAACGGCTCGTGCGTGTACCCCGGCGACCCCGAGTGCAACGGTCCAGATTTGATTGTGGTGGAAGACGCGATCATCAACAGCCTGTCGACCGAAGTCATGCAGGTGAACGAGTCGGATTGCTACATCGACGAGGGATGCTTGAACGGATACGGCGCCCGAGAGTTGGTTCGCTTCACCACCCACATCAAGAACATCGGCGACCTCGACTACTACATCGGCGTGCCCAACCAAGAAGGCAACAACCAATTCGAATGGGGCGACTGCCACGGCCACTGGCACCACAACGGCTACGCCAAGTACGATTTGTTCGACTTGGACGGCGGGTTGATCCCCATCGGTTTCAAGAATGGTTTCTGCGTCATGGATCTCGAATGCAGCGGAGGCGGCACCGGCCAGTACGGTTGCGGCAACATGGGCATTTCTGCAGGGTGTGGCGACATCTACGGGGCGGGGTTGAGCTGCCAGTGGATTGACGTGACCAACGTGGAAGACGGCACCTACTACTTGGTGGTTCGGGCCAACTACGAATTCATCCCCGACGCCCTGGGCCGTGCGGAGAACTCCTACGAGAACAACCACGCCGCGGTGTGCATCCAGCTCGATCGGAGCAGCGGCGCCTTGGTGGTGGACCACGTGGACGGTTGCGAGCCGTTCTACGATTGCAACGGGGTGTTGTTTGGCACCGCCGAGATGGATTGCAACGGCGAGTGCGGAGGCACCGCGCTGGTGGGCGACTTGGACAACAACGACGCCCAGGAATTTGCCGACGCGGTGGCGTACGTGGAAGGCATCCTCGGCAACGATTTGGCCCCATCCACGTGCACGGACATCGATCAGGATGGTGAAATCACCGTGAGCGATGCGGCCTTGATGTCCCAATGTCAGTGGTTCAATGAGGCGCACATGCACCCGGACAGCAGCGGTGTGCACGACAAATGCCAATTCCCGGTGCAGGAGATCACCAACATCTTCGACACCGTGCACTTCATGGTGGCGGACGTCAACTGGGACATGAACTATTTCGACGTGCACGTGCTCAACGAGTACAACCGCATTGTCGGGTACGAGCTCGACTTCACAGGTGTCCAAATCAGCGACGCCATCAGCCTTGCCGACCCCATTGGGTACGACATCACGCCGTCGTTTGTGCCCGGAGGCCAAAAGGTGGTGGGTCTCAGCTACCAGGGCGACTCCTTCCACAAGAACCTCGATTGGGTGCCGTTCCTCCGTGTGTATTGGGCGGAGGCGGACAACGAAGTGTGCCTGGCCGCCGTGGTGGATGTGGTGAACGAGAACTACGAAAACACGTTGCACACCATGGTCGATGGATGCGTGATGTCTGTGACTTCCCTCGACGCGGCGGCCGCCATTCAGGTGGCGCCCAACCCGATGGCCGACTTCAGCACCGTCACCTTCCCGCTCGGGACATGGGAGATGAACGTGATGGACATGCAGGGTCGACTCGTCCTTCAACGCCAAGTGACGGGCCGCGCTGCCCAACTCTCTCGGTCAGAGCTCGGGGCAGGCAGCTACGTGCTTCGCCTCGTGAATGAACATGCATCGGCGGTGGTGAGGTTTGAAGTGAAGTGAACAGGATGAAATCATTGCCCATGGGCCAACGAAAATGGATGACGCGAGGCTTGACGTGGTTGATGGCGTGGGGTGTAATCTTGGGGGCCACAGCCCAAGTGGTCGTCAACGAATTTTCGTGCAGCAACTACACCCTCGGGGTGGGGGGCGACAACGAAGATTTTGTCGAATTCTACAACCCCACAGGGGCGGACGTCGACTTGGGAGGGTATTTCCTCTCGGACAACCTCGCCAACGTGGACAAATTCGAAATCCCTGCGGGCACTGTGGTTCCCGCGGGCGGGCACTTGATCGTCATTTGCTCTGCAGAGGGGGAGTTGCCGACCAACTTGTACGTCGGCGGATTCCTCAACACCAACTTCAAGATCAACCAATGCCAGGGAGAGTCGCTGGTGTTCGCAGATCCGTCTGAAAACGTCTTGGAGTCTTACACGTACGGTGCGGAATTCAGCACCACCCAAGCGGACCACAGTTGGGCCAGAAATGTGGACGGCGGCGCCAGTTGGGAAGTGTGTGTGGCGCCTTCGCCTGGAGGGGCCAACGGCACAGATCCATTCGACATGTACACCGGGTATGCCCCGACGCCCACGTTTGACGTGGAGTCTGGTTACCACGCGGGTGCGCTTTCGGTGTCGTTGTCTGTTCCGGGCAACTTCGACATCTACTACACCCTCGACGGCTACACGCCCACAGAGGGAAGCACGCTGTACACAGGGCCCATCAACATCACCGAGACGACGGTGGTTCGGGCGGTGGCGTTCGATCCAGACGACGACGTGCCTCCGAGCAAGGCGCCGAGTTACATCGCGACGAACACCTACTTCTTGGGGGCCGACGCGCACACCATTCCCGTGGTGTCGGTCAGCGGCAACGGCCAAGAAGATGGAACTTGGGGTTGGGGCAACGGGGAAGGCGCCCACATCGAGTTTTTTCACGCCGACGGCACGTTTTGGGTCGAGGCGACTGGCGACAGCAACGAGCACGGCAACGACAGCAACGCCTACGGACAGCGCGGTTTCGACTACATCACCCGCGACCAAATGGGGTACAACTACGCCCTGGAAGCCGAGATGTTCCACGTCAAATCGCGGGACCAATACCAACGCTTGATTTTCAAGGCAGCCGCCAACGACAACTACCCGTTTGAACCGGGGGCGCACATCCGTGACGCGTACGTGCACACCTTGAGTCACTTGGCGGATTTGAAGCTCGACGAGCGCACCAACGAGAGTTGCATCGTGTACCTCAACGGCCAATACTGGGGGGTGTACGAGTACCGTGAGAAGGTGGACGACGTCGATTTCACCGAGGAGTACTACGACCAGCCGCGGCACTTTGTGGATTTCCTCAAGACGTGGGGAGGCACTTGGGAAGAGTACGGAACGGGAGACGATTGGTACGATTTCGTCAACTTCTGCACCACGCAGGACATGACCGACGCGGCGAACTACGACTACGCCATCACCCAGCTGAACCCGCTGTCGCTCATCGATTACTTCATCCTGAACAGCTACATCGTCTCGGCCGACTGGCTCAACTGGAACACGGCATGGTGGCGTGGCCGCCATCCTGACGGAAACGCCAAGCGTTGGCGCTATGCGTTGTGGGACATGGACGCCAGTTTTGGCCACTACGTGAACTACTCTGGGGTGCCAGACACCGGACCCACGGCCGATCCGTGCAACCCTGAAAGCATGGGCAATCTGGGCGGGCAAGGCCACATTCCTGTGCTCAACGCGTTGCTTGGCAACGAGACCTTCTGGAACACCTACATCAACCGCTGGGCTGACCTGGGCAACACGGCCTTTTCCTGCACCAACATGCACGCGGTCCTCGACAGCATGGTGGCGGTCATTGAACCAGAGATGCCCCGGCAACTTGACCGATGGGGAGGTTCCATGGCCGGATGGGAGAATGAGCTTCAGGAGCTGCGTGACTTCATCGACAGCCGTTGCGAGGACGAGTTGGTCGGCGGCATGGAAGACTGCTACGACATCGAACAAGTCAACCTGACAATCGACATCGTGGGCCAAGGGGAGGTGGAAATCAACACCGTGGACATCACCCCGGCCATGACGCCGTTCAACGGATGGTACTTCTCTGAAGTGCCGATTGTCTTGGAGGCTGAGGAGGCGTACGGAGTGAGCTTCTTGTACTGGCAGGTGGTTTCCGGGGATGTGACCATCGCCAACGTCAACGACCCTCTGTTGCCGCTGACGCTCACAGGCGACGCGCACTTGGTGGCGCACTTTGGGATTCCCGTGCCGCCAGAGGACGTCATGTTCAACGTGTCCCCAGAGGGGGCGGGATTTGTGGTGTTGGACGGCTTGACCTTGCAAGACAACCCGAGTGTCGAGACCATGAACGTGGGCATGCACAGCTTGATGGCCGACCCCAACGAATGGTGGGCGTTCTCGCATTGGTCGTGGAACGGCAACACGCTTGGTCCCGACGCCGAATCGTTGAACGCCGATTACGAGGTGTACGAAGCGGGCATGGTGACCGCGCACTTTGTGGAAATTCCGCACACCGACCTCACTGTCGTGGTCTCCCCGCAGCAAGCCGGGCAGGTTCGGGTGGAGAACATGGCCATGGTGGACGCGACGTGGTTCACGTCCTTCGAGCCGATGGGGCCTGTGGTCTTCGAGGCCATTTCTGAAGAGGAGTGGCAGTTCAGCCATTGGGAAGTGGCCGTGTCGGAGCCTTCGCCTGAAGCCAAGGCCAACCCGATGGCCCTGGATTTGACCGACGTGCCCGTGGAAATCGTGACGGCCCACTTTGAACCCGTCGAATTCCACATGTATGTGCCCAACGCCTTCACGCCAGACAACGACGGCGTGAACGACGCGTTCCACCCTTTGGGGTCGGGATACGAAGGCGAGATGTTTTGGTACGGCATTTTCAACCGTTGGGGGGAGTTGGTCTTCGAAACGACCGACCCTGACGTGTCTTGGTACGGACAAGACCAACGCAGCGACGGCACCCACTTTGTGCCCGACGGCGTGTATGGCTACAGCGTCAACGTGAAAGGCTTCCACGACTTGGTGCCCACGTTCTTGCGTGGCACCGTCACGGTGGTGCGGTGAGGCGCGGCCTGGCGGCCATGTTGGCCTCGGTGTTGCTCTATACGAGCGCCAACCTCTGCGTGAAGGAACTGTCGGGATTGGGCACGTTTCAGTTGGTCTTCCTCCGGTCTGCGTTGTCGTTGGCCGTGTGTTTGGCCTACCTCAAGGCTCACAATCTTCCCATCTTGGGCCACAACCGGATGTGGCTTGTGGTTCGTGGGCTCGCTGGCATGGTGGGCTTGTCGGGGTTCTTCCACACGGTGCGGCACATCCCTTTGGCCAGCGCCACGGTCATTCAATACTTCAGTCCGGTGTTCACGGTGGTGTTGGCCTTGCTGTTCATGGGGGAGAAAGTCCAAAAGAAGCAATGGCTCTTGCTTGGCGGCGCCTTGGTGGGCATCGTCATGGTCAAGGGATTTGACCCTCGTGTGTCCTGGGGCATGTGGGGGCTCGGACTGATGTCGGCGGCGGCGGCCGCCGTGGCGTACCTGGCCACCATGAAATGCCGCGATTCCGACCATCCGGTGGGGGTGGTGGTGTGGTTTCACCTGCTGGCGTTCCCCATCATGGGGGCGCTGAGTTTACCCCAATGGACCCCCATGACCACGCCGATGTGGGGGCTGGCTGCCTTGGTGGGCTTGTTGAGCATTGCCGCCCAAATTCTGATGACCGTGGCCCTTCACCAAGAAGACGCGGGCATGGTCATGCCGTTCAAATACTTGGGCGCAGTGATGGCGTTGTCCGCCGGATGGATTCTTTACGGCGAAACGATGTCCTCGTTGAGCCTCCTGGGCATGGGGCTTGTGGTGGTGTGCATCGCCACCAACACGTGGGTCAAATCGAAGTCGCGTCCGGCGTCTTCCTGATTCGCAATCCCACACGGAAGCTGAGCCAAAGCATCGCCGCGGTGGTGACCAACGCCAGGGCCGTCCACGGGGCCGGGTGGGGGACCCGCCACATGTCGAAGGCCACCCCCAACCCCATCAAGGCCCCAAATGCCAGGCCGTCTCGCCTGGCTCGGGGCGCGTTGACCGTGAGAAGGACGGTGGCGACTGCCAATCCCAGGACATGCCCAGCCAGTCGGGCCGCGTGGGCTTGCCACGGCAATTGGGTCAGAAACACATGGAGCGCTTCAGGGTCCATGGTGGTGGGTCTGGACACCTCAGGCGCCATCCAATCTTGCGCGCCTTGACCCAACCACCATCCGAGCCCAACGGAGATGAGGGCACACGACGCCACCCAACCGGCTGACTTCAACCAGGTCATGGTTGAGGCAGGGGGGTGAAAGGGATGTGAAGGGCGTAGGCGTCTTGGAGGGCTTGAGTCACTGGTCCAGGAGGTGTTCCAGGTCCGGTCCCAATGGTTCGGCCGTCCACTTCCACAATGTGGGCCAACCCGCCCATCGTGCCTGTGGTGAACGCTTCGTCGGCGGTGTACAGTTCGGTCAAGCTGAAATCTCCTTCGCGGACGTCGATCCCCAGGTGGCGCGCGAGGTCCAAGGTGTAACCCCGGGTGATGCCCGGCAAGCAGGCGTGGCCAAACGGCGTGCACAGCACCCCGTCGCGCACCAGGAACAAATTCGTCGCGTTGGTTTCGGCCAGGAATCCGCGGTCGTCGAGCATCACCGCGTCGTCGGCGCCCGCGTGGTTGGCCTGGATCTTGGCCAGGATGTTGTTGAGCAGGTTGTTGTGGTGAATCTTGGAATCCAAGAACGAGGGGGCATTCCGGCGAATGGCGCTGGTCACAAGCTTCAATTGGCCTGAGCCGTAGACGGCGCCTTTGTATTCCGGCAGCACGATGAGGGTGCTCCCAAACACATTCAACCGAGGGTCCATGCCCGACGTGGATTTCACGCCGCGGCTGAGCGTCAGCCGAATGTGCACGCCGTCGGTCATGCCGTTTTTCGCGAGCACGTCGAAGACGGCCTGACGAACGTCTTTCACACCGGGGATGTCAGCGAACTGCAGGGCGTGGGCGCTGTCCACCAGGCGCTTCAAGTGCTCGTCCATTTGGTAGATGCGGCCGTCTGCGACGCGCAATCCTTCCCACACGGCGTCGCCTCCCTGGACCACGCTGTCCAGGACGCTCACTTTCGCGTCTTCGCGCCGGACGAGTCCGTTGACCCAGCACCAGGTGCCTTCGTTTCTTGGGTCGGGTTGGTTGAATTTGGCCATGTCAAATGGAGATTTCGAGGTCTTTCAAAGCAAGGTAATGCGACACGCATTCCTCGCGCAACGAGGCCAAGTGCGCCGCCACTTTGCCGCGTTTCAACGTCCGGGGCTCCCATCCAGAGCTGGCATGGACGCCGTGGTACCAGTGCTTGGCCCACACCCCGTCTTCAGGCCGGACGCCAGGCGTCCAGGAGAGCATGCACGCGTCCCAAGGCAGGTCGAGTTCCATGCACAGCGCTTTCAAAGTGGCCTCGGGCTTGGCTTGCAGTGATTCGGCCGTCACGACCAAGACGCGGTCGGGGATGCGCTTCACCAGGTCGAGCTGATGGGCGTAGCCCAAATCCAACATGGTGGGGTGGCTGATGTGGGCGCCGTAGGAGGGGAGCACGCCGTCCGGGTGGCGGGTCAGCACCACGTGCATGTGACGCGGGCCATCGACGTCCCTCCAATCCAACCCTTCGAGGTGGTTGGCCATGTGCTTCAGGAACAACACTTGGTCGCCGGAACCCGGGACGACAGAAGCCAGGGCATCGCCGGCCGTGAGGGGCATGGTGCGCAACACGTCTTCTCGGGAAGGGCGGTCCACCCCCGTGAAGGACAAGAAGTGCCCGAACAGGGGTTCGTCCATCACGCGGGTGTCCACGCGCTGGGCGAAGCTGTACATCAGGGCGGTGCTCCCGTTTCTGGGGCCGGCCCACAAGGCGACGGTGCGGGCGGCCATCCAGTCAGACGTTGGGGCCTTTCAAGCGCAGGACGAGCATGGCCCCCAACCACCCCATGGGCAGGTACAGGGCGACGTCCAAAATCATCAGCCAAGTGGGCTGGCCTGGGAGCATGAACGCGTTCATGGCGCCGCCCAGCAACCCAAACCCGCCCAGGACCCAACCCGACGTGGGTTTGGGAGAAGCGGAGATGAGTGTGGCCAGCGCAGCCGCCAGAAACGTGCCGCCCCAATGCGCCGCAGAAGCCGACAGCAGTTCCAGGACAGAGAGGCTTTCCATGAAGGCCTGCCAAACTTCCGGCGCCTCTTGTGGAGAGACGGTGGGGGCTTGGGACACCCCAGCGGAGGCAAAGAGTCCATGGCCCAAGGTGACCAGGACAGGAAAGGACACGCACCCCGCCACAATGCCGAGGACATTTCGGGCGGGACGGACCCAGGTGGGAGAAGAATCGTGAGGCATGGCGGCAAGATACCTTGCCGTGGATTACATGTTCCGGCGGTAGGCCCCACCCACGTCGAACATGGCGTCGGTCAACTGCCCCAACGAACAATTCTTGGTGGCTTCCATCAACACGTCAAACATGTTTTCGCCCGAAGTGGCTGCCGTTTGCATGCGCGTCAACGACTCGGAAGAGGTGCCTTCTGCCATGTCGTGCAAGGCCTTGAGGTTGCCGAGCTGCCGTTGCTTCTCTTCCTCCGTTGCGCGGATGATTTCTCCAGGCACCAAGGTGGGCGACCCCTCCTTGCTGAGGAAGGTGTTCACCCCCACAATGGGGTATTCGCCAGTGTGCTTGAGCATCTCGTAGTGCAAGCTTTCCTCTTGGATGCGCGAGCGCTGGTACATGGTTTCCATGGCGCCCAGCACCCCGCCGCGTTCGGTGATGCGGTCGAATTCGCTGAGCACCGCTTCCTCGACCAAGTCGGTCAACTGCTCAATGATGAAGGCGCCTTGCAGCGGGTTTTCATTTTTGGCCAAGCCCAGCTCCTTGTTGATGATGAGCTGGATGGCCATGGCCCGGCGCACACTGGCTTCGGTCGGCGTGGTGATGGCCTCGTCGTAGGCGTTGGTGTGCAACGAGTTGCAATTGTCGTAGATCGCGTACAGCGCCTGCAACGTGGTGCGGATGTCGTTGAAGTCGATTTCCTGGGCGTGCAGCGAGCGGCCGGACGTTTGGATGTGGTACTTCAACATTTGCGCCCGGGCAGAGGCCCCGTATTTCTCGCGCATGGCCTTGGCCCAGATCCGACGGGCCACACGTCCGATCACCGCATACTCCGGGTCGATGCCGTTCGAGAAGAAGAAGCTCAGGTTGGGCCCAAACTTGTCGATGTCCATGCCCCGGCTCAGGTAGTACTCCACGTAGGTGAATCCGTTGGCCAGGGTGAACGCCAACTGGGTGATGGGGTTCGCGCCGGCCTCAGCGATGTGGTAACCGCTGATCGAGACCGAGTAGAAATTCCGGACGTTGTGTCGGATGAAGTGGTCCTGCACGTCGCCCATCAACCGAAGCGCAAACTCCGTGGAAAAGATGCAGGTGTTTTGGGCTTGGTCTTCTTTCAGAATGTCCGCTTGCACGGTGCCCCGCACGCTGGACAAGGCCTCGGCCTTCAGTGCGTCGTACGTGGCCGCGTCGAGGATTTCGTCGCCCGTGCACCCCAAGAGCAACAGGCCCAGCCCGTCGTTGCCTTCAGGCAAGTCGCCGTGGTAGGAGGGGCGGGCCAGTCCGCGGTCGTCCCATTTGGCCTTCAGCACGGCCTCCACCTGAGCTTCCATGCCGTGCTCGCGGAGGTGCTTTTCGCAGCGCTGGTCAATCGCGGCGTTCAAGAAGAACCCAAGGAGCACCGGCGCAGGACCGTTGATGGTCATGGACACGCTGGTGTTGGGCGCACACAGGTCGAACCCACTGTAGAGTTTCTTGGCGTCGTCGAGGCAGCAGATGCTGACCCCGGAGTTGCCTACTTTCCCGTAGATGTCGGGCCGGACGTGGGGGTCGCGGCCGTAAAGGGTCACCGAGTCAAAGGCCGTCGACAACCGCTTGGCAGGCATGCCCAAGGAGACGTAGTGGAAACGCTTGTTGGTGCGCTCAGGCCCACCTTCGCCGGCGAACATGCGCGTGGGATCCTCGCCCTCCCGCTTGAAGGGGTAAATGCCCGCGGTGTAGGGGAAGGAGCCGGGCAGGTTTTCCTGCAGGTGCCATTTGGCCAGGTCGCGCCATCCCGTCAGTGAGGGCAGGGCAACCTTGGGGATGTCTTGGTGGGAGAGGCTCTTGCTCGAGGTGGGGATTTTGATGTCCTTGCCCCGCACTTGGAAGACGTACTCGTCGGCTTCGTAACGGCCGCGCAACTGAGGCCAGCCTTCGAGCCATTCTTTGAGGCGGGCATCCAGATCCAGTTGGATGTGCTTGCTCCGGTCGGCCAAGGCGTCGGCCGCGTCTCCGTCGACCAAGTCGGCCGCGGTGGACAGGGCTTGGAGCTTTCCGGCCAAGTCGGCCTGCTTCTCGGCCCACCGATCGTAGGCCCGGTTGGATTCGGCGATTTCGCTGAGGTAGCGCGTCCGTGCAGGGGGGATGATGAACACCTTTTCGCTGGTGCCCTGGTCCGCCGCGAAATTGGACGACAGCGCCGCGCCCGTCTTGTCCGCCAGCGTGTTCATCATGCGGCGGTAGAGCTCGTTGGTCCCTGGGTCATTGAATTGGGACGCGATGGTGCCCACGACCGGGAGGTCGTCGTCTTGGGCTTCCCACAAGTCGTGGTTGCGCTTGAACTGCTTCCGCACGTCGCGCAGCGCGTCTTGGGCGCCTCGTTTGTCAAACTTGTTGATGGCCACCACGTCGGCGAAGTCGAGCATGTCGATTTTCTCCAACTGCGTCGCCGCCCCGAACTCGGGGGTCATCACGTACAACGACACGTCGCTGTGGTCCATGATCTCGGTGTCGCTTTGGCCAATGCCGCTGGTCTCCAACACGATCAAGTCGAACTCAGCGGCCTTGAGGATGTCGAGCGCTTCCTGCACGTGACGCGACAAAGCCAAATTCGATTGGCGCGTGGCCAAGGAGCGCATGTACACCCGGTCTGAGTGGATGGCGTTCATGCGGATGCGGTCGCCGAGCAGCGCCCCGCCGGTTTTCCGCTTGGACGGGTCGACGCTCACCAGCGCGATGCGCTTCTCGGGGAAGTCGATCAAGAACCGCCGCACGAGTTCGTCCACCATGGACGATTTGCCCGCCCCGCCGGTGCCGGTGATGCCCAACACGGGTACGACGGGAAGGTGGGCCTTGACTTCTGCGAAGGCGGCGCCGAAGGCTTCGGCGTTGTTCTCCGCGGCCGTGATGCACCGGGCCAAGTCGCGCACGTTGCGCTGGGCCAACCTCGTGGTGGCGCCGTCCAAGGCGTCCAGGTTGGGGACCGTGTTGAAGTCGGCTCGTTGAATCAGGTCGTTGATCATGCCCTGCAACCCCATGGCCCGTCCATCGTCCGGGTGGTAGATGCGCTCAATCCCGTAGTCGTGCAGTTCCTGAATTTCTTCTGGAAGGATGGTGCCTCCACCGCCGCCAAAAATTCGGATGTGCCCCGCGCCCCGCTCGTCCAGCAGGTCCTTCATGTACTTGAAGTACTCCATGTGCCCGCCCTGGTAGGAGGTCATGGCGATGGCTTGGGCGTCTTCTTGGATGGCCGTGGTGACCACCTCGTCCACGCTGCGGTCGTGCCCCAGGTGGATGACTTCGCATCCGGTTTTCTGCATGATCCGCCGCATGATGTTGATGGCGGCGTCGTGGCCGTCAAACAGGCTCGCGGCGGTGACGATGCGGACTTTGTGCTGGGGCTTGTAGGGGGCTTGTTGTTCCATGTCGTTGCGTGGCTCCACGCGAAATTAGCCCAAACCCGGCGCCGTCCTGGACGCGTCCTAGGTCACAGTCACTCCATGCGTCCGCGGCACGCCAGAGAGGTCGCCCTCCCAGGACCAGCCGTTCAACAACGCATCCCACCCTGCGGGCACCGCTGCCTGGGCGTGAAGCGTGCCGCGCTCCCCTGGGAGGTTGACCGTGAGCCTGCCAGCATGAAGCATGAGGGTGTCGGTCCCGGTGCCGGCCGCCACCGCCCGGTTGTGTCGTTTGTCGCCGTAGCGTGAGTCGCCGACGAGCGGATGCCGAAGGTGACGAAAGTGGAGCCTGATCTGGTGGAACCGTCCCGTTTCTGGGCGGCATTCAACCAGGCTGTAGCGAGACGTCTCGTAGGGGCCCACAGGCACGTTCAGCTCCGTCCTGGCTAGGGTGGTGTATCGGGTGACCGCCTCCTTGGGCTTGGGGTTGTGCGCCGTGGGCAGCGGCTTCTCGACCACGCCTTCGTCTTCCGTCCACCCTCGAACAATGGCCCAGTACACTTTGGTGGTCCGGCGATGTACGAATTCCAACTTCAAGTCGTTCAGGGCGTCGCCTGGTGTGGCGAAGAGGACAATGCCGCTTGTGGGCTTGTCGAGGCGGTGCACCGGCTGCAACCAAGCCTCGCGGGGACGCGCTGCATTCACCAAGTCCCGCAAATTGTGCGGTTCGTGGAAGTCGATGTCCGTGCGGTGCACCAACAGACGGTTGGGCTTGACGACCGCCAAGACGCCTTGTTCCTCGAACAACGAATCAAATGTGGGTTCTGCACGGGGGGAGGTTGACTCCATGGTGTTTGGGCTGGTTGAACAAGCGCTGAAAACCGCTAATTTGCAAGCCAAATAGCGAAAACGACGCATCCTGCATGAAGCGACATCTACATTTTCCTTGGGCCGGTCTCGTCCTCTTGATGATGGGCATGGTTTGGTCGGCCTCTGCGACCGCGCAAATGACTGGTTTTGTGGTGGAAGTCGACACGGTCTTCTACGGAGCCGACACCCCCACGCCTGAAGACACGTTCGATCCAGAAGGCACGTTGGACGGGTACGCCTCCTTCATTGTGTACGCCGAGTTCACCAACCCCACCGACGTGTTGTCGGCCGTGTTTGCCGACACAGGTGCCGGATCCTCGCCCATGGGCATCGACGCGCCTTGCGGGTGTCACAACCCTGTGGACGGCGATTTCGCCATGAATTCGACGAACACAGAGTTCCTCTGGGACTTCTTCCCTTTGAATCAATACGACACGTTCTGGACCATCGGCATGCTCAGCGGGGACGCCAACTTTGGCGGCGTGCCTGGTGTGATTCCCGGCAAGATTGGCGACACCGACGGCAGCGTCGCGGGCGCCAACGTTTGCGCCCATCAGGTGGAGAACGGCCTTCTGTATGTGTTGCCTGTGCTCGACGGATCAGGCATTGTGGAGGGGCCGCCCAACGCCATTGCCGGGGACGACCTCCGTGTGGAGGTGGCGCGCGTGACCACCTGCGGCGACTGGACGTTCTCTGCGAATTGCCAGGTGTTCGTCAACGGCGACCAGGATCAAGAACAACAGTGGTTCATTGAGGAACAAGCTTTGTCTGGGTCCATCGAGGTGGCCCATCCGTGCTTGGATTACGCCTCCGAGCAAGCCAACGTGTCTGGCGTGCTGACGACCTGTCCTGGGGACAACGCCGAAGTCGGATTGGAATTCCTTGGCAGCGCGGACGTGCCCAGCACCGCGTACGACCTCTACGCGTTCCCTGATGGGTTTGCCTTCTCGGACGTGGAGGAAATCATCTTGGATTTCACCGACGTGGAGTTGGTGGCCCAAACCGACGTCAACACCTTCTCGGACGTTGAGCCTGGGGATTACGCGGTGTTGGTGCTGGACGCCTACGGCTGCATGGACACCACCCGGTTCACCGTGGTGGCGCCCGAGCCCATTGAGGCGATGCCGAGCATTGGCAACCAGAACTCGTGCTTTGGCGAAGCAGACGCATCCATCGTCATCCCAGACTCCCTGCTCGTGGGCGGCACGGGAGGCCTGAGCGTGACGGTGTTGAGCCCTGTGGGCAACCCCATGGGCGGCGGCATCTTCACTGACGACGGGTTTGAATTGTCCGGCCTGGTGTGCTTGAACGGGGACGGCACTTACGAAGTGACCACCACCGACGACAACGGGTGTTTCCGTGTGGACACGGTGTACGTGAACTGTCCTGAACCCATTGAATGGACCGTGGGATGGACCGACGTGGTGTGCGCCGGCGCTTCCGACGGAACCATTGTGGCGGAGGCCTCGGGAGGCTCCGGCGGCGAACTGTACTTGACCAACAACCAGTCCGCGCCTGTCTTGCTTTCGGCCGAGGCGGACAGTTTGCCGTTGACCGCGTCGATTGGCGATCTCGGTCCCACGCTCTATCAAGTGTGGGTGTACGACGCGTTGAACTGCACCTCGGACACGGCGTTCATCACCGTGGAGGAGCCTGCTCCGCTTGAGTTGATTGTGGGCGACGTGACCAACCCGTCGTGCGGCTTGGACTGCGACGGGGCTGTGGACGTGACGGCCATTGGAGGCAGTGGCGAATTGACGGTCGGGTACTTCAACCAGACCTCAGGCACCTTCTTCACCGACAGCCTCGGCTTGTGTGCTGGCGAATACATCGTCACGGTCACGGACACGTCGGCGTGCGAGACCGCCGAGCTGTTCACGATTGAAGCCCCCGATCCTTTGGGCTTCTTGATTTTCCCGTTCAACGCGACATGCACAGGGATGAGCGACGGTTCCGTCGACATTTTCCCCAAAGGCGGCACGGTCACGTTGGGCGAGTGGGATTGGTTTGTGCTTGACACTGCAGGTCAAGTGGTCAACCTGAACAACCTGAGCGAAATGACCTACACGGCCCACGTGACAGACCAAGTGGGGTGCGCGTACTCCGAGACGTTCGACATCGGCATCAACTACGTCACCGACATGGAACTGTCCACCTTGACCTCGCCGGTGACGTGCTGGGGTGCGGCCGACGGCACAGCCACGGTCAGCGTGAATGGGGGAGAGGCACCGTTCACCTTCGAGTGGAGCGACCCCTTCAGCCAAACGGCCTCCACCGCGGTGGGGTTGACGGAAGACACCTACACCGTGGTGGTGACCGACGTGCTGGGGTGCCGGCGGTCGACGTCCCAATCGGTGGAAGCCATTGAGGGGTGCCTGTTCATCGCCGACGCCCTGACCCCCAACAACGACGGCAAAAACGACGATTGGATCGTCGGCGGGTTGGAGGACTTCCCGCAGTCGCGGGTGGTCGTCGTCAACCGCTGGGGACAGCGCGTGTTCGAGACGCAAGGCGGGTTGGAGCGCTGGGACGGCCGTTTCAACGGCCAGCGTTTGCCTGTGGCCGACTACTACTACACCATTGAGTTGAACCCTGGATCGTTGCCCATCCGTGGCACGGTGACCATCAAATACTGAGCAAGATGAAAAAGTACTTGACCAGCCTGGCCTTGGTGGCGTTCTCCGCAGGATCTGTGGTGTGGGGACAACAGCAATGGCGTCGCTCCCAATTCATCACCAACACCTACTTGGCCAACCCGGCTGTGGCCGGCACCGAGCCTGGCACCGTGTTGTCGTCGAGCTACCGTCAGCAGTGGGCGGGCTTCGACGGGGCGCCGACCACCAAGTTGCTGAGCGGCCACCAAGCCATTCCAGGCGGCGGCGGCGTGGGCTTCGTGCTCTACAACGACGACATGGGGGGCGCCATCCAGCAAACGGGCATTGAGCTGACCGGGGCATACAGCGTGTTGCTGAGCAACCAAGACGCCGTGTCGTTTGGCTTGAGCATGCGCGGCAATCAGTTTGTGTTTGACGGCACTGGCTTGAACGTGTGGCAAACCGGAGACCAAAGCTTGCCCCAAACCATCGAATCCACCTTCGGCGTGGACTTCAACGCGGGGATGATGGTCTACGGCAAGAACTACTACTTCGGGATGTCGGTCTACAACCTATTGGAAGACAAGCTGAATCTGAGTGGGGGCGACGACGACGCCAACCGGATGGTCCGCCACTACAACTTCATGGCGTCCTACTTGTACAAGGTGACGCAGCTGTTCTCGTTGCAGCCCAGCGCGTTGATGCGCATGACCGAGGCCACGCCAGGTCAGTTGGATTTCCACCTTCGTGCCATCTACAACGGCACCTATTGGGCAGGCATGGGCCTTCGGCCGCAGGACGCCTTCGTGATTGGCACCGGCATCAACTACGGCGCCTTCACCTTGGCGTACAACTACGACATCACCTTGGGCGACAACTACCTCAGCGCGCATTCACATGAATTGTCGTTTGGGTATTTCTTGCCCGTGCGCTCTGCGTTCCGGAGCCGTCCTGGCAGCGGACGCAAGGCCCGCGCCAACGACCGCATCTTGAAATAACCAACTCTGAATTATCTTAGAGAACATGAAGAATTTGAGAAACACAGGTTTGGCCCTCGCGGCCTTCTGCATGGCCACCACTGCGGTGGCCCAGCTTTCCCACTTGGAGGTGGACTACATCGACAACGGTGGGGTCGTTCCCGGTGACACCTACCGCGTCTACGCGGTGATGGAAAACGAGGGCGACATCCTCGACGCCATCTACGGCGAGAAGTCCGCGCCCATGAAGGTCACGTCGACCAAGCCGTTTTTCCAGCACTTGAAGGGTGGCGCGTTGTCTGCGGACATCCAGCGCTACGACACCACCACAGACCCCACCTTGTTGTACGACTCGTGGGTGACCATCGGTGCGGAGGACAACTACATGAACGCCGTCTCTGGCTTCATCATGGACTTCGAGTCGTTCAACGCCGGCGGCGAGCTGGCCACCAACGACGGTGCGTGGTTTGTGACCCCGGACAAGCGTCAGGCGGCAGCACCTCCTTCAAAGCGCATCTTGCTCATGCAATTGACCACGGAAGGTGAAGTCGAAGGGGTGTTGAACGTCCACGGACGCACACGTCCTGTGACCGACGCCGACGGCAACGTGGTCGGAGGCCAAGAGGTCATCCAAAGCGAAGGGCTCACCTTCGTCTGCGAGAAGCCCAAGCGCTGATTGACAGTTGCACCCACAAAAAAAGGCGTCCACCACGGACGCCTTTTTTGTTGCGCGATGGCTAAGGTCAGTTGGGGGCCTTCTTCAGCAGGATGTCCACGCTGTCCCGCGGCACGAAATCCAGCGCCACGCTGTTGATGCAGTAGCGCAGGCCGGTGGGAGCGGGACCGTCCTCAAACACGTGGCCCAAGTGTCCGTCGCACGCCGCGCAGACCACCTCCATGCGGCGCATGCCGTGGCTGAGGTCCATGCGGGCGTCGACCGCCGTGTCGCCCGCGGGTTGGAAAAAGCTGGGCCAGCCGCTGTTGCTCTTGAATTTGGTTCCGGAGTCGAACAGCCGGGCGCCGCAGCTCATGCAGACGTAGACGCCGTCCTCGTCGTGCAGCCAGAACTCGCCTGAGAACCGGGGCTCGGTTCCTTGCTCTCGGAGCACGCGGTACGCGTCAGGGCTCAATTCGCCACACCAACTCGAGGCGCGGCTGCTGTCCTTGGGCTCTTGTGCTTGGCAGCTTGCCGCGAGAAGGGCCCATGAGGCGAGTAAGAAGGTGCGGAACGTCATGAGGCCGGAGAGAGTTTGGGGGCGAGGTGCTTGCCGGTTACAGATTCGGGACATTGGGCCAGGGACTCAGGCGTGCCGGCGTGCACGAGTTGGCCGCCGTGTTCGCCGCCACCGGGGCCGAGGTCAATCACGCAGTCGGCGCACTTGAGGATGTCCAGGTGGTGTTCGACGACCACGATAGAATGGCCTTGGCCGAGCAAGGCATGGAACGAGTCCAGGAGCTTGGCCACGTCGTGCACATGCAGGCCTGTGGTGGGCTCGTCGAACACGAACAGCGTGTGCCCTTGCCGGTCGCCTCGGGCCAAGAAGGCGGCCAGCTTGATGCGCTGGGCCTCGCCACCGCTGAGGGTGTTGGAGCCCTGGCCCAAGGTGATGTAGCCCAGGCCGACGTCGTGCAGGGGTTGCAGTTTGGCGAGGAGACGCCGGATGGCGGCTGGGGGCTTCTTTTGGTCTTCAGGGGCGAAGAACAACAACGCGTCGTCGACCGTCATGGACAAGATCTCGTGGACGTTCTTGCCCTTGTAGGTGACCTCCAGCACATGGTCCTGGAATCGTTTGCCGCCGCAATCTTCGCAGGGCAGCTTCAGGTCCGCCATGAACTGCATGCCGACGGTGACGTGGCCCTCGCCTTCGCAGGTCTCACAGCGGCCGCCGGAGATGTTGAAGCTGAAGTGGGAAGGCTTGAGTCCACGCGCCTTGGCGTGGGCGCTCTCGGCCAGGAGGGTCCGGATTTCGTCGAAGGCCTTGACGTAGGTGACGGGGTTGGAGCGGGAGCTTTTGCCGATGGGGTTTTGGTCGACGAACTCCAAATGCTCCAGGGTGCCTAGGTCGCCTTCGAGGGCTTCGAACCCCTTGGTTTGGCCGCCGAACCCGTCGAGCTGGGCCTGCACGGCGGGGACGAGGAGTTGGGTGATCAAGGTGCTTTTGCCTGAGCCGCTCACGCCCGACACGGCCACCAAGCTGCGCAGGGGCACGTCCACGTCGAAGCCCCGCAAGTTGTGGGTGTGCACGTTGCGCATGGACAGCTTGTCTTGAGAAGCTCGGCGTTGCTCCGGGATTGGAATGGCCATGTGCCCGTTCCGGTACGCCGCGGTCAAGGAGGGGTGCGTGTCGTCGCATTGGGACAGGCCGTCTTGCGGGCCGCTGAAGACCACTTCGCCGCCGAAGGAGCCCGCTTGTGGCCCCATGTCCACCACGAAGTCGGCGGCCGTCACGATGTCGTCGTCGTGTTCGACGACCACGACGGTGTTGCCTTGGTTGCGGAGCCGTTCCAGGACCGAGATGAGCCTTTGGGTGTCTTCCGGGTGGAGCCCGATGCTGGGCTCGTCCAGCACGTAGGTGCTGCCCACAAGCGCGCTGCCCACGCACGTGCTCAAGGCGATGCGTTGGGATTCGCCACCGCTCAGGGTGGGGCTGCTGCGCATGAGGGACAAGTACCCCAGGCCCAAATCCATCAGGCAGGTCAGCCTGTGCTTCACCTCCCACAGAAGTCGCTCCGCGATGGCGTGCTCTGCCTCCGTCAAGGTCAGGCCGTCTTGCCACGCCAAGGCCTCTTCCACCGTCATGCGCAAGACGTCGTGGATGGTGACGTCGCCCACGAACACATGTCGTGCGTCCGGCCCGATGCGCGTGCCATGGCAGGTGGTGCATTTGGTTCGGCCGCGGTACCGGCTGATCATCACGCGGTTTTGAATCTTGTAGCTCTTCGCTTCCAGCATGTCGAAGAAGGCGTGGATGCCCTTGAAATGGGCGCATCCGTTCCAAACCAACTCCCGCTGGGCGTCGGTCAACTTCTGCCAAGGCGTGTGCACAGGAAGGTCCGCGGCACCGGCGGCCATGACCAGGCGCTCGCGCCAACGTCCTGTGCGCTCGCCGCGCCACGGGGCCACCGCGCCATCGTACAAGCTTCGGGTCGGGTCAGGCACCACCTTGTCGGGGTCGATGCCCAGCACGTGTCCGTAGCCTTCGCATGTCCCACACGCCCCGACAGGGCTGTTGAAGTTGAACATGTCCAGGGTGGGCTCAGGGAAGACCATGCCGTCCCGTTCGAAGCGGTCGTTGAATTCCACGGATTCGGCCTTGCCGTCCTCTGAGGTCGTCCACACTTGGCAGCGCCCGCCCCCTTCGAAGAGGGCCGTCTCGACGCTGTCTGCCACGCGGCCTTCGTCCTCGGCGGCGGATTGCGGGGAAAAGCGGTCGACGACCAGGCCCAGGACGTCGTGCCCGTCCAGGCTGTCCATGCGCATGGCGCCTTCCGCGGTCCACACCCTCGTGTACCCCTGCTGCTGCAACACCCGAAGCTGATCCTCCGGGCTGCGGTCGTCCCGGGGGGCGAGGGGCGCCACAAGCATCATGCGCTCTGCACCGCATGTGAGAATGTGGTCCACCACGTCCGTCACGCGGTCTTTCCGCACCACCTCGCCGGAGATGGGGGACTTGGTGACCCCGATGCGCGCGAAGAGCATGCGCAAGTGGTCCATGATCTCGGTGCGTGTGGCGACGGTGGAACGAGGTCCGCCCGAGGCGCTGCGCTGTTCAATGGCCACGGCAGGGGAGAGCCCGTCGATGCGGTCGACATCGGGTTTGTCCAAGCGGCCCAAGAATTGGCGGGCGTAACTGCTCAGGCTTTCCACATAGCGGCGCTGGCCCTCCGCGTAGAGGGTGTCGAACGCCAAACTGCTTTTTCCCGACCCGCTCAAGCCTGTCACCACCGTGAGTTTCTCCTTGGGAATGCTCACGTCGACGTCCTTCAAGTTGTGGACTTTCGCCCCGTGGATGTCAATCTTCATTGCAGTTTTTAACAGCGTGAAGGTACCTGAGGTTTGGTGTCCATGAGGAAAACCGCTACTTTAGTGGGAGTTGGATTTCAAACAGACGCGCATCGACACATTTTACCCTTGTTCCATTTCATGAAGCCTTGAGTCGGGAGAGTCCCGGAAGAGAGGCGTGAAGTAAACAGAGGTGTCATGCGAGCTTCTTTGTCCGACCGCGACTTGATTCGTGCCTACCGTGAAGGTGACGAACGCGCATTCGAAACGTTGTTGAACCGTTACCAGTCTGGGGTCTTCTCCAAGATTGTCTTTGTGGTCCGCGACCACGAGGTGGCGAACGACTTGTTCCAGGACACCTGGATCAAGGTGGTCAAGGTGCTCAAGTCGGGCAAGTACGTGGAGGAGGGGAAGTTTGGCCCCTGGGTGATGCGGATTGCCCACAACGCGGCGATCGACCACTTCCGGCGCAATCGGAAGAAGCGCATGGTGCGTCCGACCGACGAGTTTGACATTTTCGACACGCTCGCCCACGATGCGCCCAACGCCATGGACACCATGGTTCAGGAAGAGGTGCTTGCGGAGTTGCGTCAGTTGATCCCCGCGTTGCCTGAAGAGCAGCGCGCGGTGGTCAAGATGCGCCTGGAGCAGCAATACAGCTTCAAAGAGATCGCGGAAGAGACGGGGGTGAGCATCAACACGGCCTTGGGCCGGATGCGTTACGCCTTGATCAACCTCAGGCGCATGGTCGACGAGCAGCAGCTCGTGCTGACCACCGGCTGACGCGCGACAGGCCCAAGATGAAAAAACGGGAGGCGGACACAATAGGGTCCGCCTCTTGTCGTTTTAGGGGGGAACAACACACCTCCACTGCATGGATTCATTCGACCCTCTGACGTTTTCTTGCCCCGATTTCACCACCGTTGAACTGCTCCCCAAGCCTTCCACGGTCAAAACCATCCTGGCCTTTTCCAAAGCCACTGCACATGTCCCCACCGGCGTGGGCGACGGTTGGGTGAATCAGAATTGAGTTTTCATCACATTGCTTCAACCCAAGTGAGGTTGGAGGCCATCTCCTCGCGCAAGCGGGCGTCGAGCGTGGACGACGGCGCCACAGGGTGGAGCCCAAACGACAACGCCTCCAACCGTTCCTGACCCTCAGCCGAGGCGAGGTCGCCTTTGAGGTCGTCGGCTTCCACGAACCCGTAACCCACCACATGTCCCTCTCGGACGGCGATGAAGCCGCGCTCGTCGGGCGTGCGGCCGCGCTCGCAAAACCAACCTGAGGGCGCTTGCTTCCAGGCTTGCATGGCCTCCGGGAAACGGGTTTCATGCTCTTCGACACTCACGGGTTCTTCAGGGACCAGCGCGCCCAATCCGAGCAGGTCAAACCGCAGGCCGTGGTCTTGCACTTGCTGGTGGAGCCACTTTCTGGCCGAAGCCTCGCTGTGGAAAGTGCGAAGGGCGCCGCGTGTGCCTTGTTGGGCGCGAACAGCCAGGCGGTTTCGGCCTTGGCGGTCGACGTAATGCACGATGGAGCGGTAGGCGCGGGGCTGTTTCTGAGCCCGGTTGAGGGGAGGCCAGTGGGCCCGAATGCGGACGTCCTCCATCACGGCGGCCATCCATTCGCTGCCGGCGAGTTCATGCTTCAGGCTGCGCATGTCGCGCATCAGGATTTGGCGTTTGGAAGAGGCGGTGGTGCCGGAGAAATGGCTACGCACCCGCTTTTGGATGTGGATGCTCATGCCGATGTACAGGGGTTTGCCTGCAGCGTCCATGAACCAATAGACCCCGGGTTCGTCGGGGAGCACGTCGAATTCCTTGGCGGGCACGTGCTGGGGCATCCATTGCTCGCGGGTCCCGCGCTCCAACGCGTCGGCCACGGCGAGCTGGCCGCGTTCCGAGGCCATGATTTTGTGAAAGAGCATCGCGGTCGCCTCGGCGTCCCCAAGCGCCCGGTGCCGGTCGGTGTGGGGGATGCCTGTGGCGTCGCAAAGCGCCCCAAGTCCGTAACGGGGGAGACCAGGAAACGCCTTTCTAGACAGCCGGACGGTGCACAGCTTGGGCCGTCGGAACGAGATGTCCATGGCTTCGAAGTGCCCGCGCAGGAACGCGTAGTCGAACCCGACGTTGTGCGCCACGAACACGCAATCCTCCAGCTTGCCCATCAGTTCTTTGGCGACTTCGTCGAAGCCCGGCGCGTCTTCCACCATGTCGTCGGTGATGCCGGTCAGGGCGGAGATGCGGGGTGGGATGGACTCGAAGGGGTTGATCAGGGAACTCCACGTGTCCACCACCTGATGCCCGTCGCTCACCACGACCGCCACCTCGGTGATGCCCCGCGATTTGCGGGTGCCTCCGGTGGTCTCGATGTCGACGATGGCGTACTTCACTCTGCGAAGATGCGGCTAAGTTTGCGCCATGAACAAGGTTTGGTTTTGGGGGCTGGCGTTGGGGGCCACGGTGGGATGCGGGAGCGGATCTGATGCGCCAGAGACGCCCGCCAAGGAATCCACTTCGCAAGCGGGCAAGACCCCCGCAGAGGTGGCCGTCGACGAGCGTGTGAAGCGGCTTGTGGCGTCGAAATTTCCCACCCTGACCAACGAGAACGCCGCGGACTTTTTGACGGAGTGGGGAAGCACGGTGGAAGAAGACCACGTTGTCATGGACACCAAGCACGGCCGCATTGTCGTGGAGCTGTTCAAGGACGTCCCCGTCCATCGTGCCAACTTCTTGTACAAAGTGCATCGGCGGTACTTCGACCCGGCGGAATTCACGCGCGTCGTGCCGGACTTTGTGGTGCAAGGCGGCAACAGCGAGGAGGAGCGCCCACAGCAACTGAGGTTCTTGATCGGCCAGCACACGTTGCCTGCAGAATTTGACGCCGCGCACATCCACACCCGCGGCGCCTTGGCCATGTCGCGCAGCTACAATGACAACCCGGACAAGCGCTCCTCAGGCTACGATTTCTACATCGTCACCGGCCGCAAGATTGGCCCGCAGGAGTTGGGCAAGGTGCAGCGCGACCGCGGTGTGGATTACACGGCGGCCCAGGCCCAGGCGTACGCCAAGGAGGGCGGGGCGCCGCACTTGGACGGTGAGCACACGGTGTTTGGGCGCGTCTTGGAAGGCATGGACGTCGTCGACAAGCTGGCCGCCACCCCCAGGGACGAGAGCGATTGGCCGCTGACCAGGCTGGAAGTGCGCATGGATTGGGCTGGCGATTCTTTCCGAAATTGAACCCATGATCAGACAGGCGACGATCGGGATGCGGCAGGCCGTGTTGGCCCTGGTGACCTTGGGATGGGCCGCGACTGCCCAAGCCCAAATGACCGTGTACAGCGACGAGGAAGATTACACCTACGAATCGCGGGAGGGGGTGGAGTTTGGGCTCAACATCGGGGTGTACCGGGGCTACCCGCTGGCGGCGTACTTCTACGACGGCTCCGGATTGAACGAGCTCGGGTTGACCAACGTGAACGCCCAAGTTTGGAGCATCGACGACCGCCTGCGCCAACTCCAATCTCAGCAACAGAGCCACCCCGTCTCGGGCATCTTGAACGAATTCCCCAACTGGCAACTCGAGAGTTTGCCGCTTATGCAGTACCGGCCGGCGATGTTCTTTGGGCTGAAGACGGCGAAATTCTGGAACCCAGAAACGGCCTTGGTCCTCCACGTCGACGCCATCCAGATGACGGCCGAGGGTGCATGGACGCTTAGCACGGGCCTGCTTCCCGACCAAGGACAGGGCAACCTGGACATCCGGACGTACCCCATTTTGGGCAAGGAGCAGCGGTTGAACGTGGCCCTGGGCTACCGCACGTCGGTGTACTTGGCCGAGGGCGCGTCTTGGGGGCTCGAGCTGGGCGGCATGGCCAACGCGGTGTCGATTGAAGAGAATTACGTGGTGTTGACGCCGGCGGTGGGCAACAGCCGCTACGAAGTGGACCTGCTGACGTCGGTAGGCGTGGGCAGCGGGCAACTCACGGCGGCCAACAATTTGCTCACGCAGTGGGGCATGGGCTTTTACGGAAGCGCAGGCATCGATTTGGACTTTGAAGAAGGCGGGCACATCGAGCTGAACGCCCGCGTCAGCCGCGACAACCTGATGTTGGGACTCAACGAAACGCGGGGGTGGAACATCGCGGTGTTCTTGACCTGGATGATGCCTTCGGAGTTCGGCAACTTCGCCCGGGCGTCCTTCTGAGGACAAGATTCCATTCCGACGCTTCGAAGCAGGCCGGGGACGTTTTAAATTGTCCCCATGCAGACCCCTTTTTTCTCCCGCGTTGCGGTGGCGTTGTGCGCCGTGACCTTCTCGGGCTCGGCCCTCGCCCAGTCTGAGGATGCCCCGGTGTACCAATTCAAGACGTTGGCGGATTTGACCGCCACAGAGGTGAAAGACCAGTGCCAAACCGGCACATGCTGGAGCTTCTCCACCACGAGCTTCCTCGAATCTGAGGTGGCCCGCATCTCAGGCAAGGTCATCGACCTCAGCGAGATGGCGTCGGTCCGCCACACCTACCCGTTGAAAGCGGAGATGTACCTCCGCCACCACGGGTTGCACCAGTTTGGGCCCGGAAGCCTCTGCCACGATGTGCTGAACTCGGTCCGCGATTACGGGCTGGTGCCTGAAGCCGAGTACACCGGGTTGGACGAGGGCGAGACGGAATTCAACCACGGCGAATTGGACGCGGTGTTGGCCGCGGCCGTGAAGGCCATGAGCGAGCAGCGTGTGCTGTCCAACGATTGGAGGGATGCGGTGGACGGCATTTGCGACGCCTACCTCGGTGAGTTGCCGCGCTCGTTCACGTTTGAGAACAAGCGTTACACCCCCGAGTCGTTCCGAGACATGTTGGGCATCGACGCCAACAACTACGTGTCCATCACCAGCTTCTCCCACCACCCGTTCGGGGCAAGCTTCGCCCTGGAAGTGCCGGACAACTTCTCCCGTGGAGAATACCTCAACGTGGCGTTGGACGAGTTGCGCCGCATGGTGCGTGGGGCGTTGGAGATGGGCTACACCGTCGCGTGGGACGCCGACGTGAGCGAGAAGGGATTCAGCTTCCGCAACGGCATGGCGCTGTTGCCTGTGGAGGACGACAAGTCCAAGCTTTGGAAGGAGGTGGTCCGTGAGCAAAAGGTCACCCAGCGCACGCGTCAAATCGGGTTTGAGAACCACACCACCACCGACGACCACCTCATGCACATCGTGGGACTCGCCCAAGACCAAAACGGGGAAGAGTACTTCGTGATCAAGAACAGCTGGGGCCAAGACAACCCCTACGGCGGCCGCCAATACATCAGCATGGCGTACTTCGACGCCAAGACCATTGCCGTGACGATGCACCAAGGTGCGCTGAAGTCCAAGAAGCGGAAATGACCCCGTTCGACGTTCCATCCAAAGACGTCCAGCGCAGCTGGCGCGCCGACCTGTTCACCCACCTCGATGGGTTGGCCTTGTGCGGCGTGGTCCCCGTGTTGGCCAAGGGTGGAATGTTGGATGAAGTCCTCTCCGTGGGAGGGGATGTGGACGACTTGGCGGCGGTGTTTGGGGCCAACGCAGGGTACCTCAACGTGGGCTTGCGCATGTTGTGCTCCCAAGGCATCCTCCAGGCTCACCGTGGCGAGGACAAAGTGAATTACATGCCGCGTCCGTTGGAGGACGTGGGCGATTGGGTGGACCAAAAGGACCTGTACGCCCACGGCCGCGCGTGGATGGAGCATGCCGTGGGCATGTGGAACGACCCCGAGACCCCGTTGTTTCAAGAGGCGCAGGACGCCCTCGCCCAATTGAAAGACGCGGTTGTTTCGTTGCAAGGCCAAGACGCGCCCTGGGCCCGTCGCGTGCGCACCCATTTGGAAGGGGCCTTGGTGGCCCCCTGGCTCGTGGCGCTTGGCACCCTGCACGGGACAGAGCCGTTGACGCATTGGGAAGATGTGGACGCCGCGGTGGCTCTACTGCACCCTTCCAAGCAGAAGGCCTGGCGCGAAGTCACGGCTGCCTTGGCGTGGGACCGGTCGTTGCGCGGGGGATTCTTCCTGCGTAGAGCCTCAGCGTACGGGGTGACCACCTCGTACACCCAAACCTTCCTGTGGGCCAAGGAACTCCTCCTTGGCGAAGGCAACCACTTGTGGCGCACGGAACCTGGCGAGGCGGAGATCCACGTCGACCGCACCCTCAACGTGTGGGGCTCCGGCGGCGCGCACAAGGCGTATTTCACCCATTTGGACAACGTCGTGAAGGAGGTGTTCAACAAGCCGTTGGACCAGCAGCCCTTGGGCTTGTGCGACATGGGGTGCGGCAACGGGGCGCTGTTGTTGCACCTGCGGGATGTGATTGCGACTGAGACGTTGCGTGGCGAGCATTTGGACAAGCATCCCTTGATGCTGGTCGGGGCCGACTTCAACCAAGAAGCCCTTGTGGCCACGGCCGACCACTTCATGCAAAAAGGGGTGGAGGGGCATTTCATTTGGGGCGACATCGGCGACCCCGACCAACTGGCGATCGACCTGTATGAGAAGCACGACATTCGGTTGTCGGAGCTCATGAGCGTGCGCTCGTTCTTGGACCACAACCGCGTCTACAATGAGCCCGTCATGGAACGTCCTGACCATCCCGCCTCGACTGGGGCGTACGCGTTCAGAGGAAAGCGGCTCAAATTGCGCAACGTGGAGCAGAGCTTGAAGGAGCACTTGATGAAGTGGTCTCCCTACGTCGCAGAGCATGGTCTGCTCGTCATCGAGTTGCACACGGTGGCGCCTGAAGACGCCGAGCATTTGCAGGGCAAACTCCCCGCCACCGCCTACGACGCGACCCACGGATTCAGCGACCAGTACATCCTCGAAATCCCGGTCTACGACGCCATGGCCCAAGAGGCTGGGTTGCGCTCAGAAGAGACGGTGGGCAGGAATTTTCCTTCGAAGGGTGCGGCCACGGTCAGCCTCCGTTACTTCCGGGCCTGACCATCAATTGCATTTTCTTGAAGCGGGGCTTGGTCAACAAAAAAGCCTGCCTATCTTTGCCCCCCGATTGACCGCGAGGTCAGTGTGGAACGGCTCTGTAGCTCAACTGGATAGAGCATCGCACTACGGATGCGAAGGTTTGGGGTTCGAATCCCTACAGGGTCAC
>CALKFF010000038.1 GCA_938084585.1 uncultured Flavobacteriales bacterium | reverse complement strand
TGAGCTACATCGGCTGAACGGAGCGGAAGACGAGATTCGAACTCGCGACATTCAGCTTGGAAGGCTGATGCTCTACCAACTGAGCTACTTCCGCTTGCACGATTGATTGTGGGGGTAATAGGATTCGAACCTATTCAGTCAGAGACAACAGATTTACAGTCTGCCCCGGCTCTCCAACTCCGGCGTACCCCCTGATAAATTCCAACCGTGCGAGGTTGGTGACGTGAGCCGGTGGAGGGATTCGAACCCCCGGCCAGCTGATTACAAATCAGCTGCTCTGGCCTCTGAGCTACACCGGCAACATTTCAAAGAGCAGGGCAAAAAGAAGCCCTCCCATTTTTCAGGAGGGCAAATGTATGAAAGAAATCCACGTGATGCACGCCCAGCGCGCAAGGTTTTTTTGCCTTCAAAAAGAAGGGCTCAGGCGTGGGCTTTGACAACCTGCCTGCGCAGTGCCTCGTGCACTTCGTCCATGGCCGCTTCAAAGCTCGACGCATGCCGTTTGGCGAACAAATCATGCCCCGGCAAATGGGCCTTGACTTCCACCAACTTGTTGTCGCGGCTGTCGCTTTTCTCAATCCGCAAAAACACCTCACAATGCTGCAGCTCGTTGTTGAAGGTTTGAAGCTTCTCCAACTTGGCTTTCACGAACTCGAGCAACTTGGCGTCGGCGTCGAAATGAATCGAATGAATCTGAATCTGCATGACCAATCATGTTGTGCGGCCCTTCGAACGTCGGTTCAAAGGAGACGCGAGGTGAAACTCCTTCAGCTTTGCTGTCGTGTGCTGGGTGTACACCTGGGTCGAGGTGAGGCTGGCGTGTCCAAGCAGTTTTTTCACTGCAGTCAACTCCGCGCCTCGGTTCAACAAGTGGGTCGCAAACGTATGCCGAAGTACGTGAGGGCTGCACTTCTGCAACGTACTCACTTCTCCAAGGTAACGATTGACCAAACGATACACAAACGATGGGTAGAGCGGCTTGCCGCCATTTGTCACAAACAATGTTGTCGCCTCATGGGGCCGAGCATCAGACTGGTCCAGCAACATCTTGACCGTGGCGGGCAACAGCGGGACCACGCGCTCTTTGTTGCCCTTGCCCAAAACCCGAAGCTCGTTGCGCGTGGCGTGCAAGTCCAAGAGCGTCAACCCCATCAACTCGGACATGCGCAGGCCCGTCTCGTACAACAGCACCAAGATCGCCCTGTCCCGGGCCCCTTTCCAATCCGAGGCATACAACGCTTCCTCAAACAACGTGACCATGGCATGTTCAGGCACCACCTCGGGAATCCGCTTGTCCAACTTGGGCAAGACCACAGCCTCCGTAGGGTCTGAATCCATCCACCCTTGACGCAAGGCGTACTTCACAAAGGTGCGACATGCGCTGATTTTCCGGTGAATCGTTTTGGGACGCTTGCCCTCCTGCACCATGGAGACCACCCAGGACCGCAACCAGTCGCCTTGCATCTCGACCAAAGAAGATTCGTACGTGTCCGCCAGAAACTGCTGGCATTGATTCAAGTCCACCTCGTAGTTGCGGAGGGTGTGCTTGGACGCGCGCTTTTCCTTTTCCAAATGGCCCAAGAAAGAAGAGACGACGTGCTCAACCATGGTCAAAATCTCGGGCACAAAAAAAGACGCGCCTGTCGAAGCGCGTCTTTTTTCAAACATCCTCGTCCGAGGATGAGGCACATGCTTACTGCGCCTTCAAATTCAAGCCGTTCTTGTACACAGCTTTCTTCCGCATTTCACGGTTCAACACAGAAGGCTTGACGAACTCACGACGCGTACGCAACTGCTTCATGGTTTTTGTCTGATCGAACTTCTTCTTGAACTGCTTGAGGCAACGCTCGATGTTGTCTCCTTCTTTGACTTGAATGCTCAGCATGGTGTTGAATTGGGCGCCAAAAATACACGAAAACTCTTAAAGTCAAGCACCCTCGCGCAACAACTCTCGTCCGATGACCAGTTTTTGGATTTCAGATGTCCCCTCCCCGATGGTGCACAGTTTGGAATCGCGGTAAAACTTTTCAGCCGGGAAATCCTTCGTGTACCCGTAGCCTCCCAAAATTTGAACGCCTTCCGTGGCCACACGGACACACACCTCGCTGGCTTCGTACTTCGCCATGGCGCTTTCCTTGGTCACAGGCTTGCCCGCATTCTTCAATTCACAGGCTTGGAGGGTCAACAAATCAGCCGCCTCGATGCTTGTCGCCATGTCCGCCAATTTGAATCCAATGGCCTGGAATTGGGCGATGGGCTGCCCGAATTGCTCACGCTCCTTGGCGTAGTCCCTTGCGGTTTGCAAAGCGCCTTTGGCGATGCCTAAGGCCAAGGACGCGATGCTGATGCGGCCGCCGTCCAAAATTTTCATGGCCTGGATGAAGCCCTCTCCCACTTGACCAAGAATGTTGGCCTCTGGCACACGGCAATCGGTGAACACCAATTCCGCGGTCTCGCTGCAGCGCATGCCCAACTTGTTCTCTTTCTTTCCGCCGGCGAAACCAGGCGTGCCGCGTTCCACCACGAATGCAGTGATTCCCCGGCTGTCCAGCAAGTCGCCCGTCCGGGCGAGCACCACGGCGACATCGCCTGAGATGCCGTGGGTGATCCAATTCTTGGTTCCGTTCAGAACCCAATGGTCGCCGTCTTTTTTGGCCACACATTGCATCCGCATGGCGTCGCTGCCTGTGTTGGCTTCCGTCAATCCCCACGCCCCAATCCACTCGCCGCTGGCCAGTTTGGGCAACCACTTTGACTTTTGCTCGTGCGAGCCGAATTGCAAAATGTGCCCCGTGCACAAGCTGTTGTGCGCCGCCATGGACAGCCCGACAGACCCACACACTTGGGCAATCTCCTCAATGGCCATCTTGTATTCGTAGTACCCCAAGCCGGCGCCGCCGTACTCTGCAGGCACGAGCATGCCCATCAACCCGAGCTCCCCCATTTTGGCGAACACCTCTCTGGGAAAGTGCTGGTCCTCGTCCCATTGCAACCGGTTGGGCAACACCTCGCGATGCACGAAATCGCGAATGGCATCGCGCATCAGTTTTTGATCGTTGGTCAGTGAAATTTGCATTGAATTTCGTTTTCGTCTTCGAATTTCGGGCAGAACCGACAAGTCGCACCATGCTCAAGGCTCAGAACACATGGTGAGGTAAGGCTGCACCTTGCGCAACATGGCCGAATCCAACCGGCTCCGCCCCAAAATCACATCCAAGGTGTGCACGCCCCGGCCGCGGGCACGCATCAACTTCTTGGTGGTTTCGACGTCGAAGCGAGGGTGCTTGAGCATCGAGCGGAAAGACACCGTGTCCAAACAAACGGGACGAACGAGTGTCGCATCCACGGTGACGTAAGCCTTCGCCCCATCCACCACGCTCGAGTCCAGTCCATACACCTCGTACAAATCGTCGATGTCGTGAAAGCCGCCCAGCACGTCACGAAAGCGAACGATGCGTTGAGACAGCACCGGCCCCACCCCGGGCAGCGAACGTAAATCTTCGGCGGCGGCCATGTTCAACTCCAAGGGCATCCGAGGCTCCAGCCGGCTCGTCGCAGGAATTTCTTGGAAGCGCATGCGCGAATTCGTGGGTTTGCGAGGACGAGCCCGCACCACGTACCCAGGCAACGTCTCCGCCCACGACAACAATTCTCCAACATCTGCTTTGGGGCGGTTGGGCCAGTTCAACGCCGACTCATGGCGTTGCCAAAGGCGGAAGGCCAGCAATGCACCCAGAAACAAGCACGCCCACCCCCATTCGTGGAGGCGGGCGTGTCTTTCACCGTAGAAACGGTCAGTCCGATCAGTCGTACCTCTTGATTTCTCCACTCTTCACCCTCCTCATGTAATCGCCCAAATCCTCTTTCACTTCCCTGGCCATGAAGTACAAGCCCAAAACATTGGGGAAACACATGGCAAAAATCATGGCGTCTCCAAAGTCAAACACACTCTGCGCGCTGATGGCCGACCCCACCACAACGAACACGCAGAACAGCGCTTTGTAGGTGATGTCCATGGCCTTGGTCTCTCCAAACAGGTAAGTCCACGCCTTGAGTCCGTAGTAACTCCAACTGATCATGGTGCTCAGCGCAAACAAAATGACGGCCACACTCAACACCACCGGGAACCAAGACAAGGTTTGGCTGAATGCCGACGACGTCAAGTTGATGGCCTGAAGTTCACCGGCTTTTGCGCTGGCGAGCACGCCCGCCTGATCGTACATCCCGTAATCGGAAATCACGATCACCAACGCGGTCATGGTGCAAATGACCACAGTGTCAATGAAGGGCTCGAGAAGGGCCACGATGCCCTCACTCACAGGCTCGTCGGTTTTGGCCGCACTGTGCGCAATGGACGCCGAGCCAATGCCCGCTTCGTTGGAGAACGCCGCACGCTTGAACCCTTGAATCAAGACCCCCACGATGCCCCCGTATATGGCGTCGCTGTTGAACGCGCCGGCCACGATTTTTCCAAATGCGACGGGCACCTCAGACAAGTTGCCAAAAATCACCGCAAGCGCCCCAAGGATGTAAATGCCCACCATCAAGGGGACCACTTTGTCCGTCACTTTGGCGATGCTCTTGATGCCCCCCAAAATGATGGCCGCCACAATCACCGCCATGGCCACCCCAAATATCCATCCATTGCCGTAGAACATCGAGGCCTCTCCCCCGGTCACAGCAATGAGTTGGCTCGTGGCTTGGTTGATCTGGACCATGTTTCCTCCGCCAAACGAACCGCCAATGCAGGCGACGGCAAACAACGCCGCCAAAACGGCCCCAAGCCCTTTCTTGTTCTGGTTCGCCAGTCCGTCGCGGAGGTAGTACATCGGTCCACCAGACACACTTCCGTCGGGATTCACGCGACGGTACTTGGTACCCAGCGTGCATTCCACAAACTTGGAGCTCATGCCCAACAGGCCAGCCACGATCATCCAAAACGTCGCGCCTGGACCGCCCAACGAAACCGCCACGGCCACGCCGGCAATGTTCCCCACGCCCACGGTGCCCGAGAGGGCGGCGGTCAATGCCTGAAAGTGACTGACCTCTCCCTTGTGGTTGGGGTCGTCAAACTTGCCGCGCACGACATCCAAGGCATGGCGAAACGCCGTGAGGTTCACGAAGCGGTTGTACACCGTGAAAATCAAGGCCCCGGCAAGGAGCCAAATCAACACGAAAGGCACCTCCATGCCACCCCCGACGGGAACGGTGAAAAAAATCACCTTCATGATCGCGTTGGTGACCGGCTCCATCACCGCGTTGATGGAGTCGTCGATGGAAGATTGGGCACTTGCACACAATGGGAGCAAGGCAAGCAAAAGAGAAGACAGTCGTTTCATGACTTGAAGAAGTAAGGTGTGGGTCCGAGGTTCAACCCTGAGGGGGCTGAATCCCGAGGATTCGGTTCATGGTTCGGAGTTGGTCGGCGGTGCCGAGGACAAACAGCTTGCACGCGTCGTCCAGCGGGGTGTCGCGACCAGGGTTGATGATGAAGTTCCCGTCGGACTGCTTCACACCCACGACATTCACTCCCACCCGGTTGCGGGCGTCCAATTCGCCCAAGGTGGCCGTTTTCAACCCTTGAGGCAACACATTGACAGGAATCTCTTCCAGGTTGATGTCGTCTGCCCCCTGAATTTTCAAGTGGTCCAAGAATTCAATCACGTCGGGCATCACGACGAGGGAAGCCATGTGGGCGCCCCCAACCTTGTCAGGCATGATCACGTTGTTGGCCCCCGCCACACGGAGTTTGCTCACCGAATTCAACTTGGATGCGCGCGACACAATGTGAATGTTGGGCGCCATCTCACGTGCGGCAAGCACCACATAGAGGTTCTGGGCGTCGCTGGGCAAGGTGGTGATGACGCTCTTGGCCTTGGTGATGCCGGCACTGGCCAAATTTTCGTCGCGGGTGGCGTCGCCCGAAATGACGATGTGCCCTTCGGCAGACAACGAATCGGCCTTTTCGACGTCGTTTTCCACGATGACCACCGGGGTGTTGTGGTCAAGCAGCTCTTGCACGGCCATTTCCCCCACACGGCCTGTTCCGCAGACGATGACGTGGTTGCTGAGTTTTTCGACTTCTTGTTTCAAGCGCGCCTCTTTGAAAGTGGTTCGATATTCTCCGTTCACAAAATAGGTCGTCAATGCAGAAATGGAATACGCGAACGTGCCCAAGCTGCCCATGATCAAGATGGAGGTGAAGAGCATGCCCTCCTCAGACAATTCACGAACCTCACCAAATCCCACCGTGGACACGGTGATGACCGTCATGTAGAGGGCTTCCACCCACGAGTAACCTTCAATCAACACAAAGCCCACACTGCCCACCACGACCACGCCCAAAATGAAGGAGAGCGCGAGGTAAATCCGTGGAAAGATGCGAAACGTGAACATTCAGGTGAAAGCTACAACGTGCACCTGACTTGAACGTGGCCGCCTCCCCCCTGTTTTGCAGACGCGGCCGTGGAATTCACGCGCGACTCAGACCAGCTTGGCCTTCTCCAATTCGGTGCGCATCGACGCCTGCAACTTGGCGGCTGCGGCCTGGCTGGCGTGCTTGGCTTCCTCCACGGTGGATTCTTGGCCACCGGCGTAGAGAATGCCTCTTGAACTGTTGACAAGGAGGCCGCAGGTGGCGTTCATCCCATGTGTGCACACGTCTTCCACCGTGCCGCCTTGGGCCCCCACCCCAGGCACCAACAAAAAGGCCTCGGGGACGAGCTTTCGCACACGCCCCAGTTGCTCAGGCCGCGTGGCCCCCACCACGTACATCAGCCGGTCGGCCCCTTCAAACGTTTGGGATTTGGACAACACGTCTTCAAACAACGGCGTCCCGCCGTGGAACTCGAAATCCTCGGCGCTGGGGTTGGAAGTGAGCGCCAACAACACGGTCCATTTGTTGGGGAAGGACGTGAAAGGCTCCACGCTGTCTCGCCCCATGTAAGGCGCGACTGTCACTGCATCTGCACCCAGGCCTGTGAACAAAGCTTGGGCGTACTTCAAGGCGGTGTTGCCAATGTCTCCTCTCTTGGCGTCGGCGATGACCAACACGTCCGAAGGAATGTTGGCCACGACCCGCTCCAAGGCAGCCCATCCTTCGGCCCCGTATTGTTCGAAGAACGCCAAGTTGGGCTTGTACGCCACGGCGTAGGGCAGCGTGGCTTCCACCACCGCGCTGCAAAAGGCCTCCATGGCCACAACCCCCGTCCCAAACGCCGCCGGAATTTTGGCAGGATCGGGATCCAGCCCCACACACAAGAAAGACGCTTTGGCTTGGATGGTCTGAAAAAGTCCTGAAGCTGACGCCAATTGGGCAGACGTCGAACGTGGGGAAACGGGCGTGGTCATGCCACAAAGGTCTCACAAGTCGAAGGGGAATCGCACCCCGTTCAAAGATTCTTGAGTTGTTCCGCGCGGTCGGCCATGTGAAGCGCCTCAATGACTTCTTGAAGTTGCCCCTGCATCACCGCCTGCAGCGCGTGAATCGTCAGGCCAATGCGGTGATCCGTCACCCGGCCTTGCGGAAAATTGTAGGTCCGGATTTTGGCGCTGCGGTCCCCCGTGCTGACCTGCGACTTCCGCTCGGCCGCACGCTCGGCCTCCGCCTCTGCCCTGGCGGCGTCGTACAAGCGCGTCCGCAGCTCTTGAAGGGCCCACTCGTAATTCTGGTGTTGAGACCTGCCGTCCTGACATTCCACCACCGTGCCCGTGGGGACATGCGTGAGGCGCACCGCGCTCTCCGTCTTGTTCACGTGCTGGCCGCCAGCCCCGCTGGCCCGAAACGTGTCCTTCCGGACGTCGTTGAGGTTCAGCTCGACGTCGACTTCTCGCGCCACGGGCAAGACCGCCACCGTGGCGGCACTGGTGTGCACTCGTCCCTGAGACTCGGTGTCGGGCACACGCTGAACCCGGTGAACACCGCGCTCAAACTTCAACCACCCAAAGACCCCTTCCCCTTCCAGCCGGAGGACGGCTTGTTTGAATCCGCCCACAGTTCCTTCGCTGGCCTGGAGCCACTGATGCTTCCAGCCTTTCTCGTCGGCGTGCTTCAGGTACATGCGCACCAAGTCCCCCGCAAACAAAGAGGCCTCGTCTCCCCCAGTTCCCGCGCGCACTTCCAGGATGGCGTCACGGTCGTCGGCGTCGTCGTGGGGCAAGAGCATCCATTTGGCCTCTTCCACACCCGCGGTCAAAGCCGCTTCCAACACAGGTTGTTCTGCGGCGCCGAGCGCCCGCAGCTCTTCGTCTTCGGATTGAATCCAAGCTTGCACCTCGTCCCAATCCCGCAACGTGGCGACCAAAGAAACCGCTTTGTCCGCCATGGGCTTCAGACGCTTGTGCTCCATCATGAAGTCACGGAGCTTCAGGCGGTCGGCGACCACATCCGGGTCCGCCACGCGTTTTTCCACCTCAGCGAAGCGATCGGCAATGGACTGCAATTTGGCCACCCAGCCGCCCAACTCCTCGCGGTCGAAGGCCACCTTTTACGTGTAGGTGAACGTGCCGTAAGGCCCGTCGATTTCTACAGAAGAAGTCTCTGCGGGTGCGGATTCCACGCGGCCGACGATTTGAGCGTCCACCCCAAACGACCGGCTCACTTCCATGATGGATTCCGCGGTCTCAGGGTCGGTGTAGAATTCAAGGCGATGCCCCATGTTGAACACCTTGTACATCTCTTCCCAAGAGGTTCCAGACTCGCGCTGGATGGTCTCAAACAAAACTGGGACAGGCAGCATGTTGTCCTTCACCACCTTCAACCCCGGGTTCAAGAAGTGCAACACCTTGGTCTGCGCCCCGCCAGAACAGTGGACCATGCCGTGAATGCGCGAACGATGCGACGCCATGACCTTCTGGACGATGGGGGCGTACGTTCTTGTGGCGCTCAACACGAGGCGCCCTGCATCCACAGGCGCACCCGGCACCTTGTCTGTCAGCCCAAATGAGCCTGTGTACACCAGCTCTTTGGATGTGGCTGGGTCGAAACTCTCCGGATACTTCTCTGCCAAATCGGACCCAAACACATCGTGTCGGGCCGAAGTCAGTCCGTTGCTGCCCATGCCGCCGTTGTACGTGGTCTCGTAGGTCGACTGGCCATGGCTGGCCAACGCAACCACAACGTCGCCGGCCGCGATGTTGCCGTTGTCGACCACGTCTTTGCGCGCCATGCGCGCCACCACGGTCGAATCGACAATGATGGTCCTGACCAAATCCCCCACATCGGCCGTTTCTCCACCGGTCGAGCGGATGTCCAGACCTTCTTTACGCAGGTCGGCCAGGAGGGCTTCTGTGCCCTGGATGATTTCTCGGATGACTTCGCCTGGGATGAGGTGCTTGTTGCGGCCGATGGTGCTGGACACCAAAATGGGTCCAGTGCATCCGACACAAAGCAAGTCGTCCACATTCATGATCAGGGCGTCCTGGGCAATGCCCTTCCAGACACTCAAGTCCCCCGTTTCCTTCCAATACATGTAGGCGAGGGAAGACTTGGTCCCGGCGCCATCCGCATGCATGACGATGCAGTGGTCTTCACTCCCCGTCAGGTGGTCGGGGACAATTTTGCAAAACGCCTTGGGGAACAACCCCTTGTCGATGCCCTCAATGGCGGCATGGACCTCTTCCTTGCCCGCGGAGACCCCGCGCGCAGCGTACCGTGCGTCGCTCACGTCTTATTCGTCGCCTTTGTAGTCAAACGCAATGATCTTGAACACCGTCCGGCGGTTGCGCTGATGGGCGCGCTCTTGGTCTGCCTTGGGCAAACGGTTGATTTCTGCATCGCTCACGAGCAATGCGTCTTCACCGTACCCCACAGGAACCATGCGCTCGGCAGGGATGCCAGCGTCCTTCAAGTAGTTCACACAAGTCTCGGCTCGGTCTTGGCTCAACTTCTTGTTGGCCGCAGCCCCACCACGGCTGTCTGTGTGGGCTTCCAGTTGAATGACCAGGTTTTCGTTGCGCTGCAACAAGTCCACGAGGTAATTCAACGAATCCGCTGAATTCACCGAAGCATCCACCAACAAGTCGGCACTGCCCAAGGGGTACAGAACCGTAGGCATGTCGTACTCCTTGTTCAAGACGATTTCTTTCAAAAGGTATTCCCGGGCCAAGGTGGTCGACTCGGTCAGGCCCTCGGTGGTGAGCAAGTCACCTGTTCCGATGTAGCCCTCCACCGCCACGTCGACGTTGAAGGTCATGCGCTGTCCGATCTGGCCATCGCACAATGCGAGCTCGCCTTCAGAATCGGTGGTGTACGCGTTGGACGATCCATCCTCACCTTCAAGGGTGACAGTCGCACCGGAAAGCGGCATGCCAGTGTCGTAATCGTAGATGAAGGCTTGGTAGCAGAATTCCAAAGGAGGCAGACGGAAGGAGTACAAATCGTCCTTGCCCTTGCCTCCCACGCGGTTGGAGGTGAACATGCCCTCGTCCGAGCCGGCCTTGAACGAAATGGCGAAGTCGTCGCCGGAGGAGTTCAATGGGAAAGGCAACACCTTGGGCTCGGCAAAGGCCAATTCACCCTCACGGACTTCAGCCTTCCACAAATCCAAGGAGCCAAGACCGTCGCGGCCGTTGGTGGACCAGTACAAGTCGCCGTTGTCCCGGAATGCGGGGAACATCTCGTCGCCTGCAGTGTTGATTGACGCCCCGAGGTTTTGGGGGACAGCGCCAGCGAAAGACCCGTCTTCTGACTTGACGTACCACAAATCCTTTCCGCCAAAGCCGCCTGGGAGGTCCGAGGAGAAAATGAGGAATTGGTCGTCTGGAGACAACGCAGGGTGCCCCACTTGAGAGCTGTCGTTTTCGTCGCGGTTCACCAAGCCCAGAGCCATCGAGGCGCCGAAGCCGTTGCCCTGCTTCTTGGCGAAGTAAATGTCGCACGCCAAGTTGGACCCGTCCATTTCCATGCAGCGGGTGAAGAACAACGTCTTTCCGTCGCTGTCGAAACACGCGCTTCCTTCGTTGTGCTCGGTGCACACAGTGTTGCCCAGCGGCTCAGGCTCGCTCCAACGGCCCTTTTTGTCCTGTTCACTTCGGAACAAATCCATGAAGGCCTGGCCGGTGATGGGGTCCTCGTCGGTGCCGGTCGAAGACTCACGCGACGACGCGAAAATCATCTCGTCCTGGTCCTTGCCGTAAATGGTGGGGCAGAAATCGTACGCGTCGGAATTCAACAAGACCATGGGCTCCACGATGAAACGGCTCTCTGGCTCCTCAATCATGATGGCTGCGAAGTCGGCTTGCTCGATTCGCGCTTCAGCCACCTGGCTGTCGCCTCCCTCTTGCTCGTACCGGGCGTACATCTCAATCGCCTCGTCGTACGCCTCCTGGTCGCGGAGGGCGTCCCCGTAAAGCAAAAACACCTTGTTGTTCTTGTTGCCGTACTTCAGGCCAATGGCCTTGTCGTACCACTCGGTGGCGTCTTCGGGCTTGTGGTGCAAACGATAAGCTTCACCCGCCTGGAAGGCACAGTATGCTTTGAGTTTGACGTCTGACTTGATCTTGGCGTACAGCGCCACGTACTCGCGGGCCGCTTCAAAATATCCTCGGCGGTCGAAGGCCTCGTCGGCCTCGGCCGTCATGTCGCTCTGGGCGAACATGCCCACGGTGGCCATGAGAGAAAAGAACAGGGTGGCGCCGATGCGGGCCACGGAAGCTTGCAGGTTGTAAGGCATTCCTTGTTTGGCTTGATTCAGGAGGTGAAAGTAACGAAAAAAGACGCCCCTTGTGGAGGCGTCTTTTCCATTTGTTCAGGCCAATGCGTTGGCACGAGAGCCCTCAGCGGGTGAAGAGCATCTCCTGGAATTTGGGCAGGGGCCAAATTTCGTTGTCCACGGTCTGCTCCAAGCGGGCGCAGTGCTCGCCCACTTCTTCGATGAGTGGGGTCACGACGGAACCGTACTTGACGGCGCGTTCGGCGATGTCTTCAATCTTGTTGATTTTGCCCCGCTCCTCACGCAACGCGCTGGTAGACTTGTACAAGGCAGAAACCGTTTCGGACACGGTGGCCAAAATGTCACGCTGCCCAGCGGTCATCGCCTTCGCGTCTTTTCCAAACACCTCCGACAAACCGCTGATGTTGTCGATCAGCATGTTTTGGTAGGCGATGGCTGCAGGCAACACGATGTTGGAAGCCATGTCTCCGGCAATGCGCGCCTCGATTTGGCGCTTCATGATGTAGTTCTCGTACTCCACCTCCTGACGGGCGTGCAATTCCTCTGGGGTCAGCACGTTCAAGGAGCTGAACAGCTCGGCCACCTCCTTGCGTCCCCACACCTCCAACGCCGTGGGGGTGTCCTTGAGGTTGCTCAAGCCGCGCTTCTTCGCTTCCTTGACCCACTCGTCTCCGTAGCCATTGCCTTCAAAACGAATGGCTTTGCTCTCCTTGATCAGGTGTTGGAGCTCCTTCAAGATGGCATCGTCCTTCTTGTCGCCGCCTTTGATGCGGGCGTCGACGGCAGCCTTGAACAAGTTCAATTGCTCGGCCACAATGGTGTTGAGGACGGTCATGGGCACCGCGCAGTTGGCGGTGGAACCCGCCGCACGCAACTCGAACTTGTTGCCAGTGAAGGCGAACGGCGACGTGCGGTTGCGGTCGGTGTTGTCGAGCAGCACTTCTGGAATGCGGCCAATCTCCAACTTCAGAGCCGTCTTGTCCGCAGGGGTGAGCTTGCCCGCCTTGATGCTTGCTTCCAAGCCGTCAAGCAACGAGCTCAACTGCGAACCAATGAACGCAGACATGATGGCCGGAGGCGCCTCGTTGGCCCCCAGACGGTGGTCGTTTCCAACGCTCGCGATGGACGCACGCACCACATCGGCGTGGCGGTGCAACGCCGCCAACGTGTTGACGAAGAAGGTCAAGAAACGCAAGTTGGTCTTGGGGTTGGTGCCAGGCTTCAACAGGTTCACCCCGGTGTTGGTGCCCAAGGACCAGTTGTTGTGCTTGCCGGATCCGTTCACGCCTGCGAAGGGCTTCTCGTGAAGCAGGATGCGGAAGTCGTGACGACGGGCCACTTTCTCCAACAACTCCATCAACATCAAGTTGTGGTCGTTGGCCAAGTTGGCCTCCTCAAAAACAGGTGCAAGCTCAAACTGATTTGGTGCCACTTCGTTGTGACGTGTGGTCACTGGGATGCCCAACTTGTGCGCCTCCATCTCGAAGTCCTTCATGAACGCAGACACGCGCTCGGGGATGGCTCCGAAGTAGTGGTCGTCCAGCTGCTGGCCCTTGGCAGGCGCCGCGCCAAACAGGGCGCGACCTGTCATCGCCAAATCGGGACGCGCGGCGTAGAGCGCCTTGTCCACCAGGAAGTACTCCTGCTCCCACCCCAAAGTGGCGTTCACTTTGGTGATGTTCTTGTCGAAGTATTGGCACACAGACGTGGCTGCAGCGTCCACTGCAGACAACGCCTTCAACAAGGGGGTCTTGTTGTCGAGCGCGTAGCCGGTGTAGCTGATGAAAATGGTCGGGATGCACAAGGTCTCTCCCCACACAAAAGCAGGTGATGTGGGATCCCACAAGGTGTACCCGCGCGCCTCAAATGTGTTGCGGATGCCTCCGCTTGGGAACGACGAGGCGTCGGGCTCTTGTTGCACCAACAAGCTGCCGTCAAACTTCTCGATCGCACGGCCATCCGCCGTGGGCGCGATGAAGCTGTCGTGCTTCTCTGCAGTGCTGCCTGTCAATGGCTGGAACCAGTGCGTGTAGTGGGTCGCACCTCGTCCAATCGCCCATTCCTTCATCGCCGTGGCGGTCTGGTCGGCCACCTTCCGGCTGATGGGTGTGCCTTTCTCCATGGCTTCCAAAATGCCCTCATAGGCCTCATCGGGGAGGTAAGAGCGCATGACGTGGAGGTTGAACACGTTCTCTCCGAAGTACTCGGAAATCTTGTTGGACGGACGCTCCACGTGGTTGGGAACGCGGTCGAGCACCTCATGGAGGGCTTGCTGACGGTTGAGACTCATGTAAAATGAATTTTTGGGCAAAACTACACACCCCCTTCTTTTGAAAGGGGGTGTGTTCATAGAAATCACACAAAATTCACATCAGACCCCTCATCTAAGGGGGTGGGTTGCGAAAAAAGAGGTGTTTTTCACACAACACCCCCTCCTAAACTCAATCGCGCACGACCCACCTGGTCCAACGCACCTCACCTTGGCGCAGCACCAGGACCACAGACCCCGTGGGCCAATCGGAAGTGGACAGGGTCAACCCCGACTGAGGGCCTGCCTGCCACGCCCCTTGGTCCAGCAATTGCCCCTGCACCGTGAAGGCCTGCCAAGTGACGTCGCCTTGAAGGCCGGCAGAAGCCAACGTCAATTGGTCCCTGAACGGGTTGGGGTACACCGAAATGTCCCCAACATGGACCTCGGCCTCGTTCACATCGCTGTACAAGTTGGTCGCCCAATAGAACGCCTGCGAGATGGACTTCCCGAAGTCCGACTCGAAAATGTGGAAGTTTCCGCCGGCCACCTTCTTCAAACGCACATAGCCGCTTCCGTCGCTGTTCGCCCAAAAGTCGAGTCCGTCGTCTCCGGAGTCCAACACCGTGACACGGTAGCAGCCTTGGTTCAACACCACCGTGTCCCTGTAGGTCGTGTTGGGCTCGCTGTAGCTTCGGGCCCACTGCAACCCGCCGTCGGCACGGCGAATTTCCACCGACGTCTCCCAGGGCGCGTTGTTGGTCTTGGTCCACACGATGACACGGTTGTCGTCCAGGTTGTTGTATTGCCAAGTCGGAGGGCGGTGGAAGTGCGAAGACATGAACCCGCTGGACGGATCCTCGTCCTGACCACCTGCAACTTCTGCAGAAACCTCAAACCTCAGCAAGGCATCTTCATCTCCCACGTGGTACGCCTCGGCGTCGTAAGGCAAGGCGACGTCGCGCTCTTCCAAGAACGCCAAAGGCGGGTCCAATGGAAGCGTGGCGGTTTGACTTGTCTCTCCAGCAATTCCGAACGTCCACGCCACCGACGACAAGGGTTCGCTTCCGTTGTTCCGAATGCGCACCACAGGGTCTTCGCACACGGGGTTGAGGCGGGACATCAACTTGTTCTTGCTGGGCGCCAGAATGTCCATGATTTCGACGTCGTGCGCCATGTTGGGCGCACCGTAGCCAATGATTTGACCTTCCATGCGGTAGTTTCCATACGGGTCGTAGGTGACGTCGTATTCCACCGTGAAGCTGTCCTGCCCCGCCACCAACGGTGTGAGCTCCAGGTCTTCTGTGCGGACAGGTGCGCCTGGACACCATCCGGCCCGGTCGTAGATCCACGTGCCGCCTTGCGGGTACAACGGATTGTCTGCGCATTCCTGCATGATCTCCCAACTCCACTGCTGAGCGCCATCCACATTCACGCTGTGCGTGTTGTAGCAGAATTCCGCGCAGTTGTTGCCTTGTCCGAAGTCGTGCCCGCTGGCCCGGGTCTTCAAGCGCCACTGCGCCTCGCCGTCTTCTGGCGTATAGGTGTGGGGCAACACGGTGTCGTCCCAATTGCTCAGGTAATGCAACCCTTTCCAAAACGCGTCCACCCGCTTCACATCCCGCGGCGGGGTTCCTTCAATGAAGGCAAACTTCAGGTCCAAAAGCTCCTGCCAGTTGCCGCACTCCAACTCCACGCTGTCCCGAAGCAAGGGCGCATAATCCGTCACATCAAACACCCAAGCCCATCCGTCGCTGTCCAAGGTGAGGTTGATGCCATAAGGCGTGATGTAGCGGGAGAGCTCGTACCGGTCCACCACCTCGAACGGCACCCCGAAATAATCGAGCGTTTCGTTGTTGTACGTGGTGGTCGCCCCCACCACGGGATGGACGGCCAAGGTGTCGCCTTGGGCGGCCAAGACCGCCGTGCTGGTTCCAGAAGGCCATCCATAGTGCAGGTCCGTCCACGTGACGTCGTTTCCGTCCACGCCCCACTCGGTCACCGACACAGGGGCCACGGCCACCGCCTGGGCGAACACCGCCTCGGTGAACGTGCTTGTCGGCTCATCGCCTCCCACCAACACCAGGGCAGGACGGACTTCCAAAGCCACAGGGTCCAAGAACGCCTCGCGCGGACCAAACGGCCGACGGGCTGCATCGCCGTGCAACCATCCATCTAGGGCACCCTGGTCGGTGGCTTCCCCGTTCGCGCCGGCCATGTTCAACGCCCCGACAAAGTGGTCGATTTCAGGGTGATCCAGCAAAACATCCAGCGCGGCCACATGGCTCCAGGACCGGATGACCTCACCTGTGAGGGCCGCACGCCAGATGCGGAAGGCCGCAATGCCGCCGTAATAGTCCACATCCCCGTAGCCAGAACCGCCGAGGTTCATGCGCACGATTTCTCCGATCACGTTGTCCTTGCCATTTCCAGAATGAAAGAGCGTGCCGTTGACAAACATCTTCATGGAACCCGAAGCTGCGTCTTTGGTGAACGCCCAGTGCATCCATTGGCCCTCATACTGCGACTCGCTCGCGGCCTGGTCGATTCGGTCGTACCCGCCGTCGAAACCCGCGTCCCAATACATGCGGCCGTTGCTCCATGGCGCATGCACGTTGAGTTCGCGCTGGTTGAATGCGTTGAGCCCTTCGAGCAACGTGGTGTTGGCCGGAAGAACGGCTTGGTCGCCGCGGATCCAACACTCGAGAGTCACTGTGGTGTCCAGGCCAAACAAAGCCGCCGGGTTCAACTCCATGCGGTCGTTCCCGTTCATGTCCACCCACTGGGCTGCGCCGGCTGCCCCAGGGTGACACGTTTGGCCCAAGCTGTCTGCACCGACATGACCAAGCCACTCCAATTCACTCCCGGTGGGGCCTTCCACCCCTTCCAAGACCAAATCCAACACGAGGTTGCCCGATTCAGACCGCACCCAAGGCTGGTTGAAGTCGAGGTGCCATTCGCCCATGAAGTCGGCCACAGACGCGGGACCGTCCACGAGGGTGGTCCAGCCTGACGTCAAGATGCCGTCCAGGGCGTCGGTGTCCGTCCATCGCGCACGCAACGTCAACCGCCCTACAGAAGAGGCGTTCAATTCCCCTGCACGAGGAACCGCCCAGCGCCACACCGAGTCCCCCACGGACCATCCCAAGCTGTCCAATTCCGAGGCGTGCCACATCCATTGGTGGCGCACACCTTCTTCTCCGGCCACGGTGACCAGTTCAGATTGCGGAACGCCTGAAAGGGAACTCCACATCGACGGGGCACTCTCCCACGCGTGCGTCACCCCTTCCAATCCGTGCAACACGGTGTCCTGGGGCACACCACCCTCCGGGTTGAGGATAAGCTCGGCCATGTCAAAATCCGCGTCGTTGACCAAGTACTTGGGGTGGGTCAGCGCCGTGCTGTCCAGCTCCCCAGTGTGGTCAAACAAGTAATTGTAGGTCAAGTAATCCCACTCCCCGCAAGGGTATCCCAAGTTGCCTGCCGTGCCGTTTTCGAAACACTTCAGGCGGTGGTACATCAAAATCTTGCGGTACGTCGTGTCCCCAGAAGGAAACTCAAACCACCTCCGTCCTGGGCTGTCGTACGCCGTGGCAGGGTTGTCCTGGGCTTCCCAAGTGTACGTTTGGACCCAGGTGGTGTCCCCGGGGTCGGCCGTGGCTGCCGTGGCTGCCGTGGAAACCACACAAGCCAGGGTGGCAAGAAGCAAGCGGTTGGTGAATGTCATTTGAATCGGTTTGGGAGTCGGAATTTAACGCCGCCTCCCTCCGATTCAAACCTCGCGGCGCCCGGGGTAAGCGTCCAACGCCGCACGCAGGCATTCCACCGCGCGCTCGATCAGCGGCAAGTCCAAGACGTACGCGATGCGCACTTGACGAGCTCCCGCACCAGGTGTGGCGTAAAACCCTGTGGCAGGCGCCATCATGACGGTGTCTCCGTCCAGGTCAAAGTGCTCCAACATCCATTGGCAAAACGCGTCGGCGTTGTCGATGGGCAGCTCGCACACCGCGTAAAACGCCCCGCCCGGGTTGGGCACGGTCACCCCTTGGATGTTCCTCAGCCCCTTCACAAGGGCGTCCCTCCGGGCCACGTAGCGGTCGCGCACCTGCTCGAAGTACGACTCGGAGGTTTTCAGGGCGGCTTCGGACGCGATTTGGGCCAGCGTGGGGGGAGAGAGCCGGGCCATGGCAAACTTCATGGCCGCCTTGCGCACCGCGACGTTCTTGGTCACCATGGCGCCAATGCGCGCACCGCACATGCTGTAACGCTTGGACACGCTGTCGACCAAGACCACGTGCTGCTCCAAACCAGGCAATTGAAGCACCGATTTGGGCTGGGCCCCGTCGTAGCAAAATTCTCGGTACACCTCGTCGGCAAAGAGGTACAGGTCATGGTCACGCACCAATTGCGCCAAGGCGTCCAAGGACTCTGGGGCGTAAACTGTCCCTGTCGGGTTGCCGGGGTTGCACAACAGAATGGCCTTCGTCTTGTCGTTGATTTTGGCGGCGAAGTCGGAGATGGGAGGCAACGCGAACCCGTCTTCAATCCGCGCCGTCACCGGCACAATCTGCACCCCTGCCATTTGGGCGAAGCCGTTGTAGTTGGCGTAAAACGGCTCCGGCACGATGACTTGGTCGCCTGGGTCCAAACACGACATGAACGCAAACACCAAAGCTTCCGACCCTCCCGTGGTGATCAAGATGTCGTCGCCCTCCACGTCCAACCCCGCACCCTGGTAATACGCGGCAAGTCCGTTGCGGTACGAAGCAAAACCTTCACTCGGGCTGTACTCGATGACCGTCCGGGTGTCTTGACGAACCGCATCCAGCGCGACCTGAGGGGTCTCGATGTCCGGCTGGCCAATGTTCAAGTGAATCACGCGCTTGCCCGCAGTCTTGGCCGCGGTGGCAAATGGGGCGAGTTTCCGAATGGGACTGTCGGGCATGGACTGCCCTTTTTGGCTGATGCTTGGCATGGTTCCGTCAATTGCGCGGCGAAGATAGGACCAGCGCCATGGTGCGGTGAGGGCCCACATCTGGCAATTCGTACATCTCGTTCATGAAGCCAAACCCGAGGCGTTCATAGAACCCAAAGGCCACCTCACGGGCGTCGCACCACAGCACGGATTTGCCACGCTTCACCACTTCTTCAGCCGCCCGGGCGATCAGCGCCGCACCAGCGCCTTGGCCTCGTACCTCAGGCAAGGTGCCCATCACGCGCAAGCGCAAGGCATCCTCTTCTCGCCAAGGCACCGCGCATCGCGTGCACGGCTGTTCAAACAACGAGCACACGCCCACGAGCGCACCCTCACGCCCGTCGAGGCACACCCCCCACGGCTCGCGCTCCGCCATGAACACGCCGAGGTGGGTGGCGTGGTCGGCGGCGTCGACGTCAATCACACATGCCTGGGCCGAGGGTTTGTGGGGCCAAAGCACGCGGTACCGCAGTTCCCAGGTCTCCTCTGGCCTCAGCCTGTGCACCTCAAACGCCGAATCCGAAGGCATCCTCACGATTTGAAGGCCTTTTCCCAATCCCGCCGGTCTCGCTTGGTGGGGCGCCCGATGCCTTTGGGGCGGTCTTGTTGGGCCAGTCGAATCATCTCCAGCTTGTCCAGCTCTTCCTGCGCGGTGACGTCCCGCATGTGGTTGGCCACCAAGGCCGCGCCCACCCGACTCCGTGGGAAGGACAGCACCTCGTAGCGAAACCGGACCGCGCCTTTCCTCACCTCCACCACCTCGCCCACCTTCATTTCACGGGCGGGCTTGACGGCTTTGTCGGCCACCGAAACTTTGCCTTCCCGGCAGTGCTGGCTGGCCATGGAACGGGTCTTGAAGACCCGGATGGCCCACAGGAATTTGTCCACCCTCATGCCACTGGAATGTGAAGCGATTTCAAGGCGTCGACAACCTGTTTGCCGTCGTCGCGTTTGGCAAACTCATACACCTCGAGGTCTTCCACCCCATTCTTCCCCAAGTCCACCCGCAAGGTCAAAATGAAACTGTGCGCCCGAACTGTGTTCCTCTGGGACCAACTCGTGTACGTGGTGACGTCGCGATGTTCTTGAAGAGAGGCCCCAAGGATTTGGTCCTTCGCCCAATGGTCTCTGCGCAAGGGAATCCGCCCCAAACGCTTGACCACAGACAAGCCTTGGGAGGTCACGCTGACGGTGGTTTCAAGCAACAGCAGGGCCACGCCTGCCAGGACGCCAATGGGAAGAGAAATCACATGGAAGTGCGTCCCGAAGACGGCGGCAAAGAAGAGCATACCTGCGTACGGCAAGCTCCCATACTGTCGACCCAAATCCAAGTGCGTCACCCCACGAAGGTAACCCCAGGACATGGCTCACAACTCCACGATCAGCCCAATGGCCGGCAAGATCGCCCCTGAGTTGGCTGAGATGTACCGAGGGTCGAAAGAACCAGGCGTGTCCAACGATGGGATGGGGGCGCCGGTGTCAGGATTGCGCTGCACGTCCAATTGGGCTTGCTGGGGTGGTGCAGCGCCTGTCAAATTTTGGATGTCCATGAACACGTCCAACGACCAGGTGTCGAAGAACCACTTGCGGTCGAGCCGGAGGTCCACTTGGTGGAAGTTGCCGTTGCGGGCGCCGTTGAGCTGGGCGTAGTCCAACAACGGTCCATTGAACGTCTGCCAATTGGCAATGAGCAAGCTTTGGTCGACGTCGTAGGGCGTGTAGGGCAGCCCGCCGCTGAACAACACGCGCGCGCCCAACTCCCATCCACTGTCCCACTTCTTGCCGCCCGTGAAGCTGACAATGTGCCGGTTGTCCCATGAGCTGGGCGTCCAGCCCAACAGGGCCAACTCTTCACCAGGATTGATGTATTCGCTTCTGACAAGTGTGTAGGCCATCAGGCCATAGTACCCCTTGTACAGACGCTGTTGCAACAAGACTTCCAGGCCATAGGCCCGCCCTTCTGCGTCGAACGTCACTTCCTCGTTGCCCACGACCCCAAAGTCCGCCCCAAGGTTGGCCAAGGCGATGCCCGAGTTGGCGCTCGCCGGCGACCCCACATAGCCCTTGTAAAAGCCCTCGAGCGACACCGCCGCGTTGCGGCTGGCGATCTCCCTTTTAAAACCCATGACCAACTGCCGGTTGGTCGTGTACGTCATCCCCGAATGCCAGTTGACCAGCGTGGCCGACGCCGTGTCGACAGAAGCCGCGTAGCCCATCACCGTGTAGGCTGGCAATTGGTGGTAAATCCCGGCGTTGCCGTTCCATGTCCATCCCGGGGCGAAGCTCCAGCTTGCCGAGGCCCGGGGGCTGAACTGGTCGAGTGGGTTGGCCAAGGCCATGTCGTTGTCTGGCATCTCCAGGTCGTCCTGGACAGATAACAGTGAGGCGCCGTCCACACGCAAGCCACCAGACAACGTCAACCGGTTGTTAAGCATGGCTTTGGACGACTGCACAAAGGCGCCGTATTTCGCCATCTTGAAGGCCGAGCTGTAGGTCACTGTTGCACTGCCCAATCCCGGCACGAAGACGACGTTCTTGGTGCTGTTGTTGTACTTGGCGTATTCCCCTGACAACCCGGCCGTCATCTTCCAACCAGGCGCGATGGTTCGGGCGCGCTCAGCCCGGAATTTGTTCTCGATTTCCTGGCTCACGTAGTCCAGCGTCCGGTCCAAGGCTTCATCGTTGTCGATGTGCTTGAAGGCCGTGTTGTTGAGCATGTTCCTGCTCAGTACGAACGTCCATTTTCCGTCGTCCTTGTACCGGTCCCACTTGACCCCTTGCATGTAGTTCCACTGCTCGGAAATGGGAAGCACGTCCAAAATCGCCACTTGGTTCAGGTAATCCGGCGCCGAGGGGTCGTCTGCCAACCCTGTGTTCAACTCGAAGTCGTCCAAGGCCCCCAACCCGAGGAAGGTGATCGCGTTCTTGTCGTCAGGCCGCCAAACCCACTTGTACTGGTAATCGTTGTACGTGGGCAAAAACGGCAGGCCGATGGCTTGAAACAGCAACTGCAGGTAACTCCTTCGCAGGCTGAAAATCAAACTGCTGTTGTCGCCCGTGGGGCCTTCAAACGTGACCCCCAAATCGCTGGTCCCGACCACCGCATTCGCCGTCCATTGGTCGGTGCGAGGCTCCTTGAACCTGAATTCCATCACACTGCTCAAGGCGTTGCCCCGCGCCGCTGGAAAAGCCCCGGCGTAGAAGTCCACCCCCTCCACCAAATCGACGTTGATCATGCCCACAGGACCGCCACTCGCGCCTTGTGTGGCGAAGTGGTTGATGTTGGGGATTTCAATGCCGTCGAGGTAAAAACGGTTCTCGTTGGGCGCGCCCCCCCGAATGACGATGTCGTTCCTGAAACTGGGAATGGCCGCCACACCGGGCAACGAACGCAAGGCTCGGCTGATGTCCCGACCGCCGCCTGGGTTCCGCTTGATTTCGTTCGTTCCGATGCTGCGCACGCTCAACGGGGCTTCCTCCACTGTCCCGCGCGACTCCACCACGACTTCCGCCGCCTCCACCGCCACAGCGGACTCCACCAAGGCTGCATTCACCACCGCAGGGCGTGCCGGCGTGGTCTCCACCTCGAAGGCCGTGTACGTGGCGTACCCGAGAAACGATACGACCACGTTGTGCACCCCAGGCGAGATGCCTGTCAAGCTGTAGTTGCCGTCGAAGTCGGTGGTGGTGCCTGTGGCGTTGCCTTGGAGCACCACCGAGGCAAATGGCAACGCCTCGTTGGTGGTGGCGTCGACCACCTTCCCCAAAATCACACACCCCGAGGCCGGGCGGTCCTGCGACAAAGCATCACTCGCCACAAAAAGAGCGCAGAATGCAAAAAATGTGGCTTGAATGGCTTTTTTCACGGCTTGGAGAAGTTTCTGAGGTGCAACCTACGAACCTCCCATCCTCCCCTTTTGTTCGCTCAACCCAGGTCCAAATCCAGGGCTTGCCGCAGCTTGTCCAGCTGGGGGTTTTTCTCCACCATCATGTCGTACCGCTCCCGGTCTGACAGAAACGCCTTCTTCTCGTCGGCTGGCGTTTCCTTCATCTCAACTTGCAACTGAAGCCCTGCATTTTTCAAGGTCGTCTTCAGGTGAACGAGCATCTCCGTTTTCAAGTCGTCCACCTGCTCACGCTGAAGAGGGTTGTGCACCGGGAAGGTCACCATCATCCCCTGCAGAGAGGGCTTCTCTTGGGCCATGGTCGCCACCACGGAAATTCGATCCTCGTCCCTCAACCGCTGCACAAAGGCATCCCACGCCTTTCGCACCCCGGCTTCGTCCACTTCTTCAGACCACGACTCGTCGATGACAGGCCCGGTGGGCAACCCCTCGTCCTCGTTTTTCTTCGACGTGATGCCACCACCCGGGGTGGCCAGGTTCTTTTTGGCCTTGCGCAACCCACTGGCCTTGGCTGGAGCTGGAGCTGGAGCTGGAGCTGGAGCTGGAGCTGGAGCTGGAGCTGGAGCTGGAGCTGGAGCTGGAGCTGGAGCTGGAGCTGGAGCTGGAGCTGGAGCTGGA
>CALKFF010000037.1 GCA_938084585.1 uncultured Flavobacteriales bacterium | reverse complement strand
CGCTGACCCGCGAGGCGTCGGGTTACTTTTGGGGCTTCAACTTTTGTCAAGATGGTGCAGTACAACCCCAAGACCTGGTTCAGCCTCATTTTTCACGCCTACAGCCGGCAAGTCTTCCGACGTCTCATCCCTGCACTGGTGGGCATTGGCCTGTGGACGGCAGGGTTGTGTTATGTGGAAATGGAGGTCCTGGATGCACCCATCGAGTTGAGCAACGTGGTGCACTCCCTGCTGGGCTTTGTCCTGTCGCTTTTCCTGGTGTTCCGGACCAACACGGCGTACGACCGATGGTGGGAAGGCCGAAAACAATGGGGCGCCTTGGTGAACGTGTCCCGAACCCTCGCGATCCGCGTCCGTGAGTTTGGAGGCGATGCCTCAGTACACGGCTTTTTTGCAGAGCACATCCCTGGGTTTGTGGACGCCCTCAAGGTGCATTTGCGTCCGTCCCAGGGCGCGACGCCTGCCCGACCCTCCGAGGAAGCGTGGGGCCAGTCGGACCATGCCCCCAACGCTTGGGCGCAGTCCATGGAGCGCCAAGCCGCTGCCCAACTCTCGTCAGGCGCGTGGACTGGCCAGCAACACTGGTTGGTGTCCCAAAATCTCGAGCGCATGGTGGACATTCTCGGCGCGTGCGAGCGCATTTTGAAGACCCCGATTCCTTACAGCTACAGCATGTTCATGAAGAAGTTCATCTTCTTGTACGTCGTGACTTTGCCGCTGGGCTTCGTCAGCACCTTCGGGTGGTGGGCCGTGCCGGTGGTGATGCTGGTCTTTTACATTTTGGTCAGCGTGGAGCTCATCGCGGAAGAAATTGAGGACCCCTTCGGCGTGGACGACAACGATTTGCCTCTGGACGCCATGGCCCAAACCATCCGCGCCAACACCGACGAAATCCTGGGTCGTGGTCATTGAGCGTCACCGGGCTGCAGGGGCCGTGCTCCTGGCTGCAGGCAGTGCCATGGGGGCGCTCGGGGCCCACGCCTTGAACGATGTGCTGAACGTGGCCAGGCTCGAGTCGTGGGACACGGCGTGCTTGTACATGTTGGTCATGGGCGCCGCGCTGGTGGGCGCACCTGCGCCAGAACAAGGCCAACGCCGCGCCCTCAACATGGTGCTGGTCGGCACGTGGTTCTTTTCGGGCAGCATCGTGGGGTTGGTTGCCCTGGGCACGATGGAGGTGGGGGCGTCGCTTCGGGCTGTGTTGGGCCCTGTGACCCCGATCGGGGGTGTGCTGATGATTGCAGGTTGGTCGGGCTGGGCCTGGCAAGTTTGGGCGTCAAGGAAAAAGTGACAGGCACAAAAAACGGGTAGCCGAAGCCCCCCGTTTCCATTGGGTTGGTTGTTCCAGTCAGAAGTTGAAGCGGAGCGAAGCGTTCCACGTGCGTCCGAAGCCGAACCACACGAAGTTGCGCTTGTCCACGCCGTTCCAAAGTTGGTCTTCGGTGGCGTCGTCTGCCGCGTGAATGTTGGAGTTTGACTCGGCGATGTGCACGGTGTCAAACAGGTTGTTCACGTTCAAGCGGAAGCTCGCGTCGGTGTCGAACAGAGAGAAACGCACCGTGGTGCCCAAGTCGACCAAGCTGTACGAAGGCAGCTGCAACGCGCCGTCGTTGTCCGCGCTCAAGAAGTCGGAGTTGTTGATGCTGTAGTCGGCGTAGAGGTTGTCCACGTAGCGTGCGCCCAAGTCGAAGGACACGGCGCGGTTCAAGCGGTAGTCCACGCCCAAGTTGGCCACGGTCTGGGCTGCGTCGCCCACCTTGGCGCCCTCGGTGTAGAGCGTCGCGGTGCCGAGTTCGTTTTGGTTGTCGTCGAGTTGTAGTTGGCCCCCAACTTCACGTAACCGCCTGGCAGGGAAGCCACGTCAGACTCGGCGTTGCCGGAATGAAGGGGAGCGATGAAGGTATTGAATCCGACCACTTGTGACAGAATCCTGACGCATCTCGATGGGTCGCCCCGGTACTTTTGACACATGCTTGGGCGACTTAGGATTTGGAGCATGTGTGCTGCTTGGATGCCGCTGATGACCTTGGCCCAAACCTTGACGGGAACGGTCCAAGACACCCAGGGACGACCCCTTGCCGACGTGTATTGCGTGGTCGGAGAACAGGCCACGTTGACCAACAGCGAAGGGCATTTCTCGCTCTCCCCGCGCTCGACCTCTGTGACCTTGAAGGTGTCGCACCTTGGGTTTGTCCAACAGTCTCTCGCGCTGGACGTGCCTCAATTTGGATGTGTTGTTGTGCTGGAAGAGGCGCAGATGCAGTTGCCGCCGGCCTTCGTTCAAACCGCCTCCGACCAACCTCACCAAGCGACAGTCACCCACATCCGGGAGCTCGACGTGAAGGAGCTGGACGTGGTGCCGGCCACCTCACGGATTCAAGCGCTGAAGTCGGTGGCAGGTGTGCACCTCATGACCGCAGGTGCCGGCATGATGCGTCCTGTGATGCGGGGCCTCTCGGGCCTGCGCGTGGGGACCACCTTCTTGGGGGCGCGTGTGGAGAGTCAGGCGTGGGCTGAAGGGCACGGCATCTTCTTCCCAGAGCAAGGGGTGTCCCGCATGGATGTGGTGCGGGGACCCGAGGTGCTGTTGTACGGGCCGGACGCGTTTGGCGGGGTGCTCAACGTCGTCCCCACAGGGCCGCTGGCAGAGGAAGGCAGGCTCTCGCAATTGTCGTTCACCTCCCACAGCAATACCGGCGGATTTCAGGGCTCTTGGATGACCCAAAAGCGAAGCGCCAAGGCCCACCATGTGCTCCTTTCTGGGGTGAACAGGTTTGGCGAATACCAATTGCCTTCAGCAGATCGTGTGGCCGGGTCTGCTTTGCGGCAGTTCTATTCGCAAGGCCGTTTCGGGTACATCCGGGAGTGGGGAACTTGGGAAGGCGCGTACAGCTCTTGTTACAACACGGCAGGGTTGATTGGGGCGGGTGGAACCCAGCAGTCGGGAGACCACCTCGTGACCGCAGGGGCCCATGTGCGTTGGGGCGGCTGGGAAGTGCATCCCTCGGCCAGTTACCAATTGAACCACCGAAAGGAGTTGGCGGAAGTCACCCCTGACAGCTTGAACGAGGAGCAAGCGTTGAAGCACACCGACCTCGACCTGAGCTTGAGGTCGACGCGCATCGACGTGAGGGCCCACAAGGCCAGCGAGGATGGGGGTTGGGAATGGACGTTGGGAGGCCAGGGTTTCAGCAAGACCAACCTCAACGACACGCTGTACGTCAACGCCACGTCCTCCTTGATTCCAGACGCGGCCATCCAAGGTGGCGGGGTGTTTGTGCGGACCTCCAAGCCCGGCACGCGCCTGCGGCCATCCGCTTCCTTGCGCGGTGACTTGCATCGGGTGGCTTGGGAAGCGAGACCCGGTTTGATGGAAGCTTCGCAATCTTTGAAGACGGGGGGTGAGCGTCACTACGGCATGGTGTCTGGCGCCGTAGGGATGCTCGTGGATGTGAATGCGTCACATCGGCTGGGGGTGCACGCTTTGCGCGGAAACCGGGCGCCTGGACTGGCGGAGCTGTTGGCGCATGGAAGTTTGAGGGACAACTACCGAGAGGAGTGGGGGGATCCGGATTTGGGCTTGGAAACCAGCCACACCGCGGAATTCCAATGGGTCAAATCCTCGGAAGCTCCCCACGGATGGACGGGCGACGCGGCGGTGTACGCCAGCGACATTCAGAACTACATGATGCTCGCGCCGAGCGGGGAAGAGAACGAGGAGGGGTTCCCCATTCAATTGCACCAGGCCACGCGCGCCTCGCTCTGGGGGGCAGATGTGAATGCGGTGTGGGTGCCGAGATGGGCCGCCATGTGGTCCTTGCAAACGGCCTTGTCTGTGGTGCATTCCAGAGACGCTGGTGGCGAGGAGTTGCCTTGGACGCCTCCCGCCACGGCGAGGTGGGAGTTGAGGCACTCCTGGGCCAATGTGAAGGAGGCGTCTGGCATGGCGTCGGTCGTGGTGGAGGCGTCGAGGGATGCGGTGCTGTTGCACGCAAGCACCTCGTGGAGTTTGGGCACGCGCACCACGTTGAATGCTCAGGTCATCAATGTGACAAACCAAACGTATGTGCCCACCTTGTCGCTGCTCAGAAACCTCGGCATCGCTGAGCCAGGACGCAACGTGCGGCTGCAGGTGGTGTACGCGTGGTGACGGCATGGGCCAACGCCGACCGTCCAGGGTCCGTACCTTGGGACAAAACATCCCCATGAAACGCAGCCAATTTTTGAAGTCCGCGGGCGCGGCGTTTGTGCTTCCTGCCGTGTGGCCTTGGGCCGCCACGGCCCAATCTGAAAGGAGCAATTGTGTGCTGGTGCCTTCGGAGACCCCGGGGCCATTTCCTTTGGACTTGACCGAGAACACGTTCTTTTTCCGTCAGGACATCCGAGAGGACCGCGTTGGCATCCCGTTGCGGCAGAAAATCCGCATCGTGGGGGCCGACAACTGCGACCCGATGCCCAACGTTCGCGTGAACATCTGGCATTGCGACCGCGACGGAGATTACAGCGGCTACGCGGCGATGGGGTCGGAGGGGCAGACCTACTGCCGCGGGTACCAAATGACCGACGCCAACGGGGAATGCGAATTCGTGACCATTTTCCCGGGGTGGTACCCTGGACGGACCACCCACGTGCACTTCCAAGTCCATGTGAGTTCGCAGTACAGCGTGGTGTCTCAGTGGACCTGGCCACATGCCGCCGCCGTGGAGGTGGCCACGACGCATTCGTCGTTGTACCCCGAGGGGCCTGATCCTCTGCCTCCTTCCCAAGACGGCGTGTTCACCGACGGATTCCAATTGCAATTGGCGGACCTGGCATGGGACGAGGCCGCCCAAGAATACATCTCCCACTACGAGGCGACCGTGGAAGGGGCAGGGGTCAGCGGCGTGGGGTACCAAGAGTTGACAACGTCGGCCCACCTTGCTTTGGGTCAAAATTTCCCCAACCCCGTCGCCCGCGCCACGCAAATCCCGCTCGACTTGAACACCGCCGGCGAGGTGGTGTGGTCACTGTGGTCGCCCTCTGGCGCCTGCGTGGTTCGGAAAGACCTCGGCATGTGCCCTCCGGGCCGGACATTGTTGGACGTGGACTTTGATGCGTTGGGTGTGCCGGCCGCATCGTACTTGTACCAAGTGGAAGTCTTCAACGCCTCGGGTCGGTTCTCAGACGTGAAGCGGATGACCCTTTTGAAGTGAGCCTGCGCTGCCGGATGTTTGCGCCATGAACGAATTGTTGCGTGTGGCGCTCGACGCCAGCTTGGAGGCCGGCAAGGCCATTTTGGAGATCTACGGGAGCGAGGATGTGGGGGTGGAGTACAAGGAAGACCAAAGCCCGCTGACCCGCGCAGACCGCGCGGCGCACGAGGTCTTGATGAAGCATCTGGAGCCCACGGGCATTCCTGTCTTGTCCGAGGAGGGCAAGCACATGCCGTTCGAAGACCGTCGAGGTTGGGACGCCCTGTGGATCGTCGACCCTGTGGACGGCACCAAGGAGTTCATCAAGCGCAACGGTGAATTCACGGTCAACGTGGCCCTGGTGAAGGCGGGCCGCGTGGTGTGCGGGGTGGTGCTGGCGCCTGTCCTTGGACACGCCTACGTGGGCGACGTCGGCTCGGGCGCGTGGCGTTGCGAGGTGGACATGGCTGGCGACACGTCTGTCGATGAAGCTTGGGAAGCCCGTCAGGCGCTTCCGTTGGCCCAACCCCAGGACCGTCCATTCACCGTGGTGGCGAGCCGGTCCCACATGTCTCCAGAAACCGAGGCCTACGTCGAGAAGGCGCGTGCGGAGCATGGCGAAGTGAATTTGATCAGCAAAGGCAGTTCGCTGAAGCTGTGCATGGTCGCCGAGGGCACAGCAGACGCCTATCCGCGATTCGCCCCCACCATGGAGTGGGACACGGCGGCGGGCCAAGCCGTGTGCGAAGCGGCAGGTTGCGACGTGGTGGACCAAAACACCGGCGCCACCATGCGTTACAACCGTGAACAGTTGTTGAATGCCTGGTTCTTGGTGACGTCGTGAAGATTGCCGCCAACACTGTGGACGAATACATCGCGGCGGCTCCAGAGGAGCGTCAGGAAGCCTTGCGACGCATTCGGGCGTTGTTGCGCGAGCACTTGCCCCAGGGGTTCGAGGAGCGCTTGGGGTACGGCATGCCGGCCTTCGTGGTGCCGCACGACCTCTACCCCGCAGGATACCATTGCGACCCTTCCTTGCCCTTGCCTTTTGTGAGTTTCGCCAACCAAAAGAATTTCGTGGCCCTGTACCACATGGGGTTGTACGCCAGCCCAGAAGACATGGCTTGGTTCAAGGCGTCTTGGGACGCCAAAGCCTGCGGCAAATTGGACATGGGCAAGAGTTGCATTCGATTCAAGAACATGGCCAAAATTCCGTGGCCCTTGCTTGAACAGCTCGCCACACGAATGACGCCGAAAGATTGGATCGCCCGTTACGAAGCTGCCTTCAAGTCCCCACGATGACGCGCCTGTTTGCCCTGATTGTCTTGACGATGTCCTTGTGCACGGTCCAAGAGGCCCAAGCGCAGGTGCAGTGGTGGCCCACGGAAGTGGCCTTGACCACGGGGCGTTGGGTGACAGAACAAGACATGAACGGCCAAGTGGATGGCATGGCGCTTGGCGCCCAAGTGGCGTGGATGACCCGGGCCACCAACGGGTGGGCGGCCTTTTTCAACGGGGTGGAGCATGGCGGGTTTGTGGGCATCCACCGCATTGGGGCTTCCGCCTATGGCTTGCAGGGCCAAGCAGGATGGACCGTGCGCACCAACCAAACCCGGCTTGTGGGGTGGTCGTTCACCGGAGGGCTGGCCTACAACCCCATGGTGTACCATCCTGAGGACGCGCCCGATTTGATTGCGGTCGGCTCCAACTGGAACGGGCTTGTGCGTCTCGGGTTGACGCTGGCCAACGACAGCCGGGTGAGCTTGGGATTGGGGCTTTCTCACACCAGCAACGGCGCCCTGCGTCGCCCCAACAAAGGCATCAACACCCCGCATGCACGGCTCATTGTCAGGCCCACGGCCGTGCCCAACCGTCGGGTGTTTGCGGATGGAGCTCAAATGGGTGCCTGGAGCCATGTGCTCGGTTTGGGTGTGGGGGGGCGCGACCACGGACCATATGGAGGCCACGTTTTCGGCGTGCAGGAACTGTTTGCGCAATCCACCTTCGTGTGGTCGCCGCGCGTTGGGCTCACGGCCCAGTTGGCGTTGGCGCACCACGGCGCGCTGCGGGCTGACCCCAACACGGGCGAGCCCTCGGACACCTTGGCGACGTCGGTGGAGGACCGCTTGCAGCCAGGTTGGAGCGTGGGGTGGACTTGGCTGTTTGGCCGGGCGCGGCTGGACCTGCTCAAGGGTGGGGTCTTGGACAACCCGACGCCTGGGTTCAAAACGCGCTACAACAAAGCCCAAATCTTGATGGCCGTGCATCCGAGCCTGGATGTGTTTGCAGCGCTTCGGTTCTCGCACTGGCGCGCCGACTACGTGTCTGCAGGCATCGCCCTTCGGTGGGGGCGCTCGGAAAAAGAGTGCATTTCCTGCCCGCGTTGGGACATGTGAGGGGCAACCCTCCCCGCAGGTCGTGCGTTTTTCTTGTGTGAAGCCTTTGGTGCATGCCTACGACACGTTGATCCTTGAAGGAGGAAGCCTGCGTTGCGCCTTCACAGCCGGGGTCATGGACGCCCTGATGCTGCTGGGCCCCATGAAGTTCAAACGCACGTTGGGCGTGAGCGCCGGGGCCATGGTGATGGCGTCGTATTTGGCAGGGCAGCACAAGTACTTTGTTCGCGTGGCCCGGGAGTTGCTTGGCGAGGGGGAATTCATCCGATTCAGCGCGGCCTTCAGCGACGAAGGGGTGATGAATTTGGCGCACCTGAAGCGGCATGTCATGGTGCACGCCCCCTTGGACATGAATGCGCTGGAGGAAGCGCAACGCACGACCCAGGCCTGGGTGGTGATGACGCATGCGGAAACCGGCAAGGCGCTGTATGTCCAGCCGAACGCGGACACCTGGCTCAACGCCTTGGTGGCTTCGGCGACCTTGCCCATGTGGACCCGTGGGCAAGTGAAATGGAAAAAGGATTGGGTGTTTGACGGTGGGTACAGCGACCCTTTGCCCTTGAGCAAAGCGCTGGACTTGGGAGGGCAGCGCATCTTGGTCGTGCGAACCCGGCCTTCTGGAGATCACATCACGCAAAGCACCACGGATTATTTGGCCTCTTGGTGGTTTCAAGACCGACCTGGGGTCAACAAGCTGTTCGAGGAAGGGCATGTGGCTTACAACGACACGGTCGACCGCTTGTTTGTCGGGGGAGACGAGCAGGGGCGCCGATGGGAGGAAATTGCGCCGCCTGTGCCCCTGAGTTCGGACAGCATGAGTGTGGGACCCAACGAAGTGATGTCCGATTACCGGTTGGGGTTGGACGCTGCGTTGACGTGGTGGTCGCGGCAGCGCCTCGATGCTTGATCTGTTCTGCGTTCAAATGACACCCTTTGGTGCTTCTTCAGGCGGGAAAAGTCAAGAGAATCATGTAGCTTGCACACGCCTGTACAGTTGACAGCCTCTGGACAATGCTTCCCAGCTGAAAACCAACGGATTGAGCCTTATTTCTAGGCCGACCGAGCCCTTTTCTTTCGTTCAGATGACCCACCTTTTCGACCGAACCAATGCCACACTTGCCCGATGGGTTCCCGTTTTGGGACTCCTGTCTGCCATGTGCGGTGTTCAGTCGTGTCAATTTGACGCTGCGCACGACCGTCTGTCGGACGAGGTGTTGTGCCGCTTCCGTGGGACGCCTTGCGTGGAGGCTTTGCTTGCGGACATGTCCTTGGAAGAGAAGGTGGGGGAGATGACCCAGCTCACGTTGAGCATGCTTTGCGTGGGGACGCGTCGCAAAACAGAAGAGCCACATCGGCTCGACCCGGCCAAAATGGCCAAGGCCTTCGAAGGCGCCAAGGTTGGCAGTGTCTTGAATGCGGCCGGCCACAGCTACACGTCCGAGAATTGGAGGTCCTTTGTCTCGGACATTCATGAAGCCAGTTTGAACGCCAAAGGGATCCCAACCCTTTATGGGGTGGACGCCATCCATGGCGCGACGTACACCCAGGGGGCGGCTTTGGGGCCACAGCAGCTGGCCCTCGCCGCGACTTGGGACACAGCATTGGTCCGTGAGATGGCGGAGGGGACTGCCAAGGAAATTCACGCGTGCGGCATTCCGTGGAACTTTGCCCCGGTGCTGGACGTGGGACGGGACCCCCGTTGGCCTCGTTTCTGGGAAACGTTTGGCGAAGATTCGAAGCTCGCGGGCGACATGGGTGAAGCCATGGTGCGAGGGTTTCAGGAGGGAGATGTCCAAGTGGCGGCCACCCTCAAGCACTACCTCGGGTACAGCATGCCTTGGAGTGGGAAAGACAGGACGCCGGCCTACATTCCTGAACGGCAGTTGAGGGAAGTGTTCCTGCCTCCGTTTGCCCAAGCCGTGGAGGCCGGCGCCATGAGCGTCATGGTCAACAGCGGCGAAATGAACGGCATCCCCACGCACGCCAACCGGTTCGTGCTGACAGACATCCTCAGGGGAGAGCTTGGGTTCGAGGGGGTCGTGTTGACCGATTGGGAGGACATCGTCTTTCTGGAGGAGCGGCACAAAGTGGCGGCGGACTACAAGGAGGCGATCCGCATGGCCATCCACGCAGGCATCGACATGAGCATGGTGCCCGAAGACCTGGAATTCCCCGTCTTGCTCCGCGAATTGGTGGAAGAGGGGGAGATTTCTGAATCGCGCATCGACCTCAGTGTGCGACGCATCTTAACCATGAAGGAAACCTTGGGCCTGCTGGAGGAGAACGGCGAGGTGTTGCCGGTCATGCTCACGGCTGAAGAGCGCCAAGCGCTTGATGCCCCCGCGGCACGGGCAGCCCTGGAATGCATCACCTTGCTGAAGAACCGCGACGATGTGCTGCCTCTCACCAGCCGCGGACCCATCTTCGTGTCGGGCCCCACGGCCCACTCTCTCAACGCCCTCAATGGCGGATGGTCTGGGACCTGGCAGGGCACGGACCCTGCCTACAACAACCCTGGGCGTGCCACAGCGCTGGAGGCGATGCAAGAGGAGTTTGGCGCGGGTCGCATCGCCTACGAAGCCTTGGAGACGATGTTCTTCACCGAATCTGACATTGACCGCGTGGTTCGCGCCGTGCGTTCTTCCAAGCCTGAGGTGGCGGTGTTGTTCTTGGGAGAAATGCCCTACACGGAACTCGTGGGCAACATTGGCGATTTGCGGCTTGCAGACAACCAGCTTGATTTGGTACGCGCGGTGAAGGCCACGTACACCCCAGTGGTGGCGGTGTTTGTGGAGGGGCGTCCTCGGACGTTCTCTCAGGTGGAGCCTCTCTTGGATGGGGTGGTCATGGCGTATTTGCCAGGAGATTTTGGGGGGCAAGCCATTGCTCAGGTTTTGAGCGGGGCGCACAATCCCTCAGGCAGGTTGCCCTTCACATGGCCCTTGGAAGCGTCTTCCCACGTGACGTACGACCGGAAACACACCGAAAACGTTGGGGTGGATTTCGAGATGGACGCCTTCCAACCGCAGTACGCCTTTGGGTCGGGTCTGTCGTACAGCCCAGTGGTGACGACATCCATGGACATCGTGAACGACGAGGACATCCACATCGGCGACGAACTGAGCGTTCAAGTGACCCTCCAGAACACCGGCGACCGCGCCAGCTCTGAAGTGGTGATGCTTTTCACTTCGGACAGCGTGGCCTCGGTCACGCCCAGTGTGGACAAGCTCAAGGCCTACAAGCGCGTCTTCGTGGACGCCGGTGCAACGAAAACCGTGAAACTTGGCGTTTCCACAACAGAATTGGGCTTCATTGGTCAGGATTTGGCCTATGTCGTCGAACCGGGCGAATTTGGCGTCCGCGTGAAAGACAAGAACACAACCTTTGAACTGAAAATCAAACAATAAATTCTCATGAAACACCTGCTTTCTCTCGCGGCGTCTTTGCTCTTCGGAGCCGGCGCCATGGCCCAAGTCACGTTCAACGTGGACATGACCTGCGCCCCTTCAGATTTTGACAACGTCTTTGTGACTGGCCCCTGGTGCGGCTGGTGCGCGAACGACACGTACAACACCATGACCGACCCTGATGGAGACGGCATCTACTCTGTGGAAGTGGCCGACCTCGCCGGCACGGTGGAGTACAAGTACGCCATCAACGGCTTCGCCGACCAGGAGAACTTGGTCAACGACATGGTCGACGGCGCCACGTGTGCCCCCATCACAGACTTCAGCGGATACGCGAACCGCACCATCGAGGCGGGGTCTGTGGCCAACGACTACTACGGCACATGCGACGGCGTGTGCAACGACGTGCCTCCCCCTCCAGGAGGCATGGTGACCTTCAACGTGGACATGGCGGGTTACGCTGGCACGTACGGCACCGTGAACCTCAACGGTTCGTTCAACGGCTGGTGCGGCAGTTGCGCCACGATGACCGACGACGACGGAGACGGCGTGTACACGTTGGACGTGGAATTGCAGGGCGGCACCGTGGAGTACAAGTTCACCGTGGACGGTTGGACTGACGAAGAAGAATTCCCCGAAGGCACTGCGTGCACGTCGACCATCGACGGGTACACCAACCGGACCTTGGACGTGACTGGAGACGCCGTGTTGCCCACCGTGTGCTGGAACGAGTGCGGGGGGTGCAACGCAGAGCCTGTGCCTGGTTGCACCGACGCGACTGCGTGCAACTACGACATGGCTGCAACTGAAGACGACGGCAGCTGCATCTACGGAGACGGCCCTGCGGCTGTGTTCACCGTGATGGACGCTGCGTGCTTCGACGGCACAGGATCCTTGACCTTGGACTCCGCCACCGTGGCCATTGCAGGCGCGATGTTCAGCGTCAACGGCACAGCGGTTGAAGGTGGCGCAATTGAGCTCGCCCCTGGCGACTACACGCTTGTGTCTGCCGACGCCGACGGTTGCTCCAACGAAACTGCGTTCACCGTGAGCGCTCCAGCAGAATTGACCATCGAGGTGACCTTGGTGAGCCAAGACTCAGGTGCGGGCGACGGCCAGGCTTCTGCAGAAGTGATGGGTGGAACGCCTGACTATGTGGTGGTGTGGAACAACATGACTGGCATTGAAGTGAACCCCGACTCGTTGTCCGGTGGTTTGTACACTGCGATTGTGACCGACGCCAACGGATGCACTGCATCTGCCAGCTTGACCATGACTGTGGACGGCATCGAAGATGTGGTGGCGTTGGAAGGCGCAGTGTTCCCAGTGCCTGTGGTCGACCAGTTGAACATTCGCTTGGCCACCCCGCTCTTGGGCGATGCCACAGTGGATGTCCGCGACATGCAAGGCCGTTTGGTGGCGACCCTCGCCATGCGCACTGCCCAGCAGCACATCGTGATCGACGCCGCTTCATGGGAAGCCGGTGTGTACTCTGTTCAAATTTCAACTGAGGGAGCTCGTGCTTCCTGGAGCTTCGTGAAATGATTCAACGCTTGACTTCGCTCGCCGCCCTGATCTTGCTCTTCGGAGTGAGTTCAGGGCTGTGGGCCCAAACCATCTCCGTGGGTGGAACCGTCGTGGACGGGGACATGCCATTGCCGGGGGTTTCTGTGACGGTGAAAGGCTCGTATGCCGGCACCGCCACGGACCTCGACGGAAAATTTGCCCTGACTGCGGAATCAGGTGCGACGTTGGTGTTTTCGTACATCGGATACCTCCGCCAGGAAGTGACCGTGGCGAACACCGTCTCGGATATGAAGGTGGAATTGAAGCCGGACGTGGCGGGCCTCGAGGAGGCTGTCGTCATCGGTTACGGCAACCAGCAGCGGAGCAAGATCTCGGGTGCGGTGACCACCGTCGACATCAAGGAGGCCACCTCCATTCCCGTGCTTCGGACGGAGCAGGCTCTTCAGGGCCGGGCAGCAGGTGTCCAGGTGACCCAAAACTCAGGTCAGCCCGGCTCGACCCAGACCATCCGAATTCGGGGCTTGGGCTCCATCAACAACTCGGACCCCTTGTTCATTGTGGACGGCATTCCTTCTGGAGGCATCGACTACTTGAACCCGTCTGACATCGAGAGCATCAGCATCTTGAAGGACGCGGCATCGACCGCGATCTACGGTGCCCGTGGTGCGAACGGGGTGGTGCTCATCACCACCAAGAAGGGTTCACGTGGCAGCAAGGCGACCTTGACCTACGACAGCTACGTCGGCACCCAAGAGCCTTGGAAGTACATGGCCCTGTTGAACGCGGAAGAGTACGCCACGTTGATGAACGAAAGCCGTGCTGCGGCTGGCCTGTCGGCCCTTCCAGGGTTGTCTGACCCCGCGAGCTTGGGCGAGGGCACCAACTGGCAGGACGCCATGTTCCAACGCGCGCCGATGGCCAACCACAGCGTGCTGTACACCAACGGCACCGCGACGTCGAGCATCGCCATGGGCGCCAGCCACTTCTCCCAAGACGGCATCATTGGTGGAGACAAGGGGCGCTTTGAACGCACCACGTTCCGTGTCAATTCGGAGCAGCAAGCGGGCGACCGTTTCAAAGTGGGGCAGAACGTCACCTTCACCAACATCAAGCGCAACGCGTTGGCAGAGAACAACGAGTTCGCCACCCCGGTGTTGCGCGCGTTGAACATCGACCCTGTGACGCCTGTGACCCGCCCCGACGGCACCTACGCGTACACGGATTACATCGACAGCGACATTGTCAATCCCATCAACCAGATCGAACAGACCTACGACAATTGGACGACCAACCGTTTCGTGGGCAACGTGTTTGGGGAGATGGACTTGACCCCCAACTTGAAGTTCCGCTCCTCGGTGAACGTGGACTTGGCGTTGGGTTCGCAAAAGATCTTCTTCCCGACGTTCGATTTGGCCTTGTTCCCAGGCGACCCCAACCGTCCAGCCACAGAATTCCGCGAGGTGAACTCCCTCATCCGTGCTGAGAACAAGTGGTCGACGTGGCAGTGGGAGAACACCTTGACCTACACCAAGGAATTTGAAAACGAAGACAAGCTTCAGGTGATTGCCGGTTACTCGGCGTTGGAGTCCAGCTCCACGAGCATCACCGCATCTCGCGACAGCTTGGCGACCAACGACCCGACCTACGCGTTCTTGAGCAACAGCCTCAACGTGGCACCTCAAATCCCACGGGCCAGCGACGGCATCAGTGAAACGGCCTGGATTGGTCAGTTTGTGCGTGCGACCTACGACTTGGGCAACGAGTGGTCCTTGATGGGCACGCTTCGTTACGACGGTTCATCTCGCTTCGGCTTGAACAACCGCTTCGGGTTGTTCCCGTCGTTCTCTGCGGCGTGGAACTTGACGGAGCGTCCCTGGTTCGCCGAAAAAGACTGGATCGACTTCTTCAAGGTGCGTGGAAGCTGGGGCCGCAACGGAAACGCCGAGATCGGCGACTATGCGTACAACCCCATCATTGTCAATGGATTGAACTACACCTTCGGGAGCGAGCAAGCCCAAACCATCGGTTCTGGACCTGTGGCCATCGCCAACCCCGATTTGAAGTGGGAGACCGGTGAGCAGATCAACGTGGGTCTGGACGCTGACTTCTTGGACGGCCGTTGGAACTTGATTTTCGACATCTACGAGAAGAACACCCTCGACATGTTGGCCTACGTGCCCAACCCTGGCACGGCTGGTCTTGAGCCCGGTCCTTCGAACGTTGCCTCTGCCCGCAACCGCGGCGCGGAATTGGCCGTCGGATACCAAGGCGGCGAGGACGACTTCACCTACAACCTGAACGCGAACATCTCCATGTACCGCAACGAAGTCACCGACCTCGGTGCGCCTGTGGACAGCTTGAACCAGCCCATCTTCACGGGCAATGTGTTTGGCTCCGGAGACTTCGTGGCCATCACCGACATTGGGTTGCCCATTGCGACCTTCTGGGGCTTCGAGACCGCGGGCATTTACCAGACGGACGAAGAGGCCATGGCCGACACCGCCCAGGCGAACGCCGTGGCAGGTGACGTGATTTTCGTGGACCAAAACGGCGACGGCGTCATCAACAACGAGGACAAAGTGGTCATCGGCAACCCGCACCCCGCCTTCACCTACGGGTTCACGGCAGGGGCCAAGTACAAGAATTTCGACTTCAACTTGTTCTTGCAAGGCAGCCACGGCAACGACATCTACAAGGGCATGTTCCGTTACGACCTCAACACCACCAACTTGCCAATCTCTGCGTTGGACCGTTGGACCGGGGAGGGCACGTCTTACGACACCCCGCGTGTGACGCACTCTGACCTGAACCAAAACAACCGCGTGTCCGACCGTTTCATCGAGGATGGGTCTTACTTGCGCATCAAGTCCTTGATGGTGGGTTACACCCTGCCGTCGAACACTTTGGAGCGCTTGGGCATTTCCAAGTTCCGTGTGTACGCCAGTGCGAACAACCTGTTCACCTTTACGCCATACTCGGGCCTCGACCCAGAGATTGGCACACGCGGCACGCTTGAAATCGGCATCGACCGTGGTTTCTACCCATCTCCCCGGATTTACAACCTGGGCATCAACGTGACATTCTGATGAACCAAAAAGCTACCTCCCTCACTTGGTTGGCCGCGTTGGCCGCGATGGTCGTCGTGCTCGCATCCACTGGATGCTCCAAGGACTTTTTGAACCGCGACCCCTACATCGGGAGCTCGGCGGGCAACTTTTACCAAACCGCCGACGACGCGGAAGCCGCAACCATCGCGTGCTACGCGCCGCTTCAGGTGGAGATTTCGGACGGGGCCCACTTCCGGTGGTACTTCGGCGACATCGTGGGCGACGACGCCGACAAGGGCGGATCGGGCGACACGGACGAGCCGGATTTGCTTGAGTTCGAGAACTTCTTCGGCGACCCCTCCAGCGGCATTGTGCTCGGAGAGTGGAAAACCGCGTACAAGGGCATCACGTACTGCAACATTGCGTTGCAGAACATCCCAGGCATCGAGATGGACGAGTTTCAAAAGCTCGCGTACCTCGGAGAGGCCAAGTTCTTGCGCGCCTACTGGTACTTCAACCTCGTGACCACGTTTGGCGGCGTGCCACTCGTGACGGCTCCTTTGGCGCCTTCAGAGTACGCCCAGCCACGCGCCACGGCGGAAGAAGTGTGGGCTCAAATCGTGGCCGACCTCGAAGACGCGGCCGCCAACCTTCCTGAGAAGAGCGCCTACAGTGTGTCCGCCACAGGTCGTGCCACGCGCGGTGCGGCCAACGCGTTGCTCGCCAAAGCACACCTTTACCAGGGCAACTGGTCCGAATGCCGCGCGCGTTGCGAAGAGGTGGTGGGATCTGGGGAATACTTCCTCGACCCCAACTACGGCAACATTTTCACCGAAGCAGGTGAGAACGGGCCAGGAAGCATTTGGGAAATCCAGTACGCCAACAACTCTGGCGGAAATTGGGGCGCCCAGTTCTGGAGCGAAGGCACGTACACCAACGTGTTCCAGCGTGCCCGTGGCACCTTCGCGGGCTACGGTTTCAACTTGCCCACGCAAGATTTCGTGGACGAGTTTGAAGTGTGGGAAGAGCAAATCGGACCAGACTTGATTGAAAAGGTGGACCCTCGTTTGGGGTACACCGTCTATCAATTGGGCGACAACGCCTCGGATTGGGGACAGCTCACCGAAGACGCCACTGGCATGCAGAGCCAGTACTTCCCTCGGAAGTACTTCAACCCTGCGTCTGAATTGGCGCCGTTTGGCGACCCCAACCCCAACGGGGGGTCCAACGACCGCGTGATTCGGTTGGCGGACGTGTTGTTGATGCACGCGGAGGCTTGCAACCAGCTGGGCGATGACGCCACTGCCATGGCCTCGTTGAACTTGGTCCGCAGCCGTGCAGCCGTGCCCACCCTTGCTGCAGGTTCTGCGGCAGGCGCGGCGTTGCTCGACGCCATCTACCACGAACGTCGCGTGGAGTTGGGCTTGGAAGGCCACCGCTTCTTTGACCTTGTGCGTCAAGGTCGAGCGGCAGATGTGCTCGAGGGCTTCATCCCTGGGAAGAGCGAATTGTTCCCGATTCCCACCGCAGAAATCACTTTGTCCAACGGGGCCTTGACCCAAAACCCTGGATACGAATGAACTTGAAGAACATCTCCCTGGTCGCCGGGGCCGCCTTGCTGTTGGCGGCTGTGGGTTGTGACCCCTACGTGGAAACCAGTCCTGGTTTGCCTGACCCGCCATCCGCGGACGTGCAGTGGTACTTCTTGCCAGACACGGTGGACGGCGTCATTGGCATCGATTCCAACCGCGTCGTGGTGGAGGCCGACGTCAGCGACGACGTGTTCATCCACTTGTGGGACTTCGGCAACGGCCAAGTCAGCAACGACCCTGTGGACACCATGGTCTACTACGTCGAAGGCACTTACGGCATTTCCTACCAAGGACATGCGGCAGGAGGCATGGCGTACTTCGAAGACTCTGTGCAGATCGAGAAGACCCTCGAGCTCCCATGCGAAGGCACGTTGGCGCTCCTGACGGGATGCGACAACCCCAAGACGTGGAAGTTTGCTTCGGACGCCGGCGCCATCGCCATCGGACCAGAACCAGGTTCTACTGAATGGTACGCGTCTCCAGCGGGCGCATTGGTGGACTTCCAATACGACGACCGTTGGACCTTGACCGAGGACGGCGAGTTTTTGTACAACAACAACGGTGGTTCGATGAACCCGTTCGACGGGTACATCGAAACGCTGATGACGGTCCAGCCTTCCACCTACATGTTGGAATTGGAGGCCGGCCCGAATGGGGAAGACCTCTTCACTGTGGGGTCGTTGGTCACGGATGCGGCGGAAATCTGCGGTTGGATGGGCGTGTGGGACTCCGGTCCGACGTACACCATCACCGAGCTGACTGAAGATCGGTTGGTCTTGAGTGCCTTGCAACAGGGTGGCGATTGTGTCAACCCCGTGGGAAGCGGGTACTTCACCTTGATTTTCGCGGCAGAATGAACTCATCCAAGCGGTTGAATGCGTGGCTCGGTGGATTTGGATTCGCCTTGCTGGCTGTGGGGTGTTCCGATTGTGGAGGCCCCACCGAGCCGGTCAATGCGGAGATCCAATTCGTGGCGGACCGCACGTTGTTGGAGAACGCCTTCAACAGCACCTTCCGATTCGAAGTCCGTTTGGACGCCACGTACGAGGAAGAAGTGACGGTCGACTTCGAGACGTTGGAGGGTACGGCGAAAGCTGGGGAGGACTACCTCAGCCAAGCCGGTACCTTGGTGTTCGCACCAGGGGAGCTCATCCAGCAAATCGAGGTGCCCATCGTGGTCGACGAAGGGCTCGAGCCTGACGAGCATTTCACCATTGAATTGAGCAACCCGGTGAACGGGTACTTGAAGGGCAACCAACAGGTCGCCACGGGCACCATCCTCAACGACGACACGGAGTTGGACATCACCCTGCCTGACGGAGGGTACGACACACCGCATTCCCCGAGCAATCCGCCCGAGGGCATGACTTTGGTGTGGTCGGACGAATTCGACGGCTCGGAGATTGACCTGAGCAACTGGACCCACGAATTGGGTGCAGGCGGTTGGGGCAACAACGAGTCGCAAGCGTACACGGCGGACCCGACCAACTCTTTCGTGGAGGACGGCAACCTGTTCATCGTGGCGTTGCAAGACGGGGCCGGCTACACGTCCGCCCGCATGGTGTCTCGAGACAAGCAGGAGTTCGCCTTTGGCCGAATCGACATCCGCGCGGTGTTGCCCTACGGTCAAGGACTCTGGCCCGCCCTCTGGATGCTCGGGGCCAACCACTCCCAAGTGGGATGGCCTGAATGCGGTGAGATCGACATCATGGAGCTCTTGGGCCACCAGCCCAACTACGTGCATGGCACGGCGCATTGGGGCGAAATGATTGGTGGCGGACACCCCAACTTGGGGGCCGTGACCTACTCGCAGTTCCCCACCACCTTTTCTGAGGAATACCATGTGTTCTCCTTGGATTGGCGCTCTGATACCATGACGTGGTTGATGAACGACGAGCCGTACTTCCAGCTGACCACCGCGGACCACGTGGAGAACAGCGGGTACGACACGCCATTCAACGATCCGTTCTTCTTCATTCTGAACATTGCCGTGGGCGGCAACTGGCCGGGGTACCCCGACGAGTCGACGTTGTTCCCGCAGTTCATGGCCATCGATTACGTGCGCGTCTACCAGGAATAAGCCCCTACCTTCGGCGTCGATGAGCGTGCAAGTCACTTTTGCGCAGTACGACGCCCTGTTTGGGGACGATCCAGGGACCTACCTGGAATTTTTGACCAAACTTGAAGCATCTCTGTGGTCGGCCAAACGCCGCCTCGGAGATGCTTTGCTGTTGGGCGAAGGGCAAGTGGTGTCCGATGTGAGGCACGCCCTGAAGCCGACCCTCCAAATGCTCGGGGCTTCCTCGTTTGTTGACCTGTTGTTCTCGCCTGTGCATCCTGGCGCGGAGGCGGACGTCAAATCGCAATTTGACCAAGCCATGGACCTGGTGCTTGCCGCGGTGGAGGCGAAAAAAATCAACCTCGAATGAGTCAAGACGATCGACTCTTGGAGCGCCTGCGCCAACACTGTTTGGCGAAGCCTGGCACGACCGAGGAGATGCCGTTCGACGACCGCACCGTGGTGTTCAAGGTGGGCGGCAAGTTGTTTTGCCTGTTGGACGCGTTTGAGTTTTCAGGTTGCGGCATGAAATGCGACCCCGAGCGCATCCCTGAATTGCGCGCCTCGTACGAGGGCATCACCACAGGACCCTACTTGAACGCCAAGCATTGGAACAGCGTGCATCCAGAGCCATTTGGCGACGTGCCATGGCCCATGTTCCTCGACTTGGTGGACCACAGTTACGCGTTGGTGTGGAAGGGGTTGACGCGCAAGGCGAGAGCGGCCATCGAGGAAACGCAAACGCATTAACTTCGTGGCCAAACGATTCACTCCATTTCCATGAAAACATTCGACTTCAACGCTTTGGTGCTGTGCTTGTTTGGCGCGGCAACTTTTGGTTTCTCTGTCCAATCCCAAGCCCAGTGCTCGGAGATCTTCATCTCAGAATACATTGAAGGTTGGAGCAACAACAAGGCCCTTGAGCTGTACAATCCCACCAATGCGGCCGTGGATTTGAGCGACTACCGTTTGGAGCGCTACTCCAACGGGGCGACCGCTGCGCAAGACAACCAAAAAGTGGATCTTTCTGGCACCCTGGCGGCCAACAGCGTCGTGGTGGTGGTGCTCGACAAGCAAGACCCCGATGGGGTGGACTTCGAAGCTCCTGTTTGGGATGAGCTCGCAGAGGCAGCAGACTTGTGGGTTTGCCCGGTGTACGAGGAGAACAACACGATGTACTTCAACGGCAACGACGCCATGGTGCTTCGCAAAATTTCCACCAACGCTGTGATTGACATCTTCGGCAAGATTGGAGAAGATCCAGGCACGACGGGTTGGGCTGAGATGACCCAAAACCACACCTTGGTGCGCAAAACAGGGGTGACTGCGGGCGACGTGGACGCCTTGAACGATTTCTTGGTGGTGGACGAGTGGGACGGTTTGATGTGGTCCAGCGACTCCTTGAACTACACCTTGGACAGCGTGTTTGTGAACCTCGGATCGCACACCTGCGACTGCGGAACCACCCAGGTGCTCGAGACAGCGCGCACTGCCGCGTTCGACGTGTTCCCCAACCCCGCCACCGGCGGCGTGGTTTGGGTGAAGGGCGAGCAGGCCATCCGTGAGGTGGTGTTGCACAATTTGGCAGGCCAGCAAATCGGTCGCCAAGCTGTGAACGGCCGCCGCATGGTGGAGCTCTCTTTGTCGGCAGCCCCCTCGGGCATGTACCTCATGGAGGTGCACTTTGAGAACGGCGCCCGCGCGACACGTCGCGTGGTTCGCAAGTGAGCCGCATCCGAATGAACTTGATGAAGCATTGGGGCTTGGCCCTGGTGGCCCTGTTTCTGGGCCTCACCGCCCATGCGCAGTTGTGCACGGTGAACGGGGTGGTGGAAGATGCATTGACGGGAGACCCGTTGATCGGGGCGTACGTGAAGTCTGGCAACGCCGTGGTCGCCACGGATTACGATGGGGTGTTCTCGATGGCCGTGCCCAAAGGGGAAGCCTTGATCGAGGTGTCCTACATCGGCTACGAAGGACAATCCCGTCAGGTCAAGTGCGAGGGCGCGGACACTTCGGTCCGTTTCCGCATGGAGACCCTCATCATGAAAGAGGCCGTGGTCTCGGCAGATGTGGTCATCTCCCGCAAGACGCCCGTGGCCTTCACGAACGTCCTTCCTGCGCAGATTCAAGAAGAACTCGCAGGTCGTGACCTTCCGCTCGTGCTGAACACGACCCCCGGGGTGTACGCCACCCAGCAAGGGGGCGGAGATGGAGACGCTCGTGTGACCATTCGCGGCTTCGACCAAACCAACCTCGCCGTCATGGTGGACGGCGTGCCCATGAACGACATGGAGAACGGTTGGGTGTACTGGAGCAACTGGGCTGGGTTGGACTTGGTGGTTCGCACCACGCAGGTGCAGCGCGGTTTGGGCGCCAGCAAGCTGGCCATTCCTTCTGTGGGGGGTACTATCAACATCCTGACTGGGGGAGACGAGTCGGCCAACGGCTCCATCAACTACCAATCTGAAATCGGATCCTACGGCT
>CALKFF010000036.1 GCA_938084585.1 uncultured Flavobacteriales bacterium | reverse complement strand
GGTCGGCCATGGGCGATTTGGGCGGCCGACCAACCCATTTGTGCTGCGTAATCCAAAGCCAAAACCTCACCGAACATTCCCGTGTTTTGGCCATCCCAAAGTCGTACGGGCCCCGCCACCGCGGCGCAACGCTCGGGTTGGTTCGTCAGGGCTTCCAGCCACGCATTGCCCCATTCAGGCTGAAGACGCACGTCGGCGTCCAGGGTCATGGCCCACGAGGTGTTCAGGACTTCAAGCCCTGCGAGCAACGCCGCTTTCTTCCCTCCCTCGTTGGGCGTGGACGAGTGTACTTGCATGGACACCACGTGCGGTTGGAGCGCGTGACGGCGGGCAAGGGATGCGGTTTGGTCGTCGCTCCAATCGTCCACCACCACGACGGGGACATGGGAAAGCGCGGGGTGGGAGCGCAGGGCCATTACCAGGTCGTCGAGAAGGTGGGGCAATCGGTCCTCTTCGTTCCTGCAGGGGATGACAATGCCGAAGTCGGCTTGGGCGGGTGTCTCGACAGGGGTGGTCGCCTGTGCAGCCAGTTTCCAGCCACGCGCCCAACGCTTCAGCGTCCATGCGTGCACAGCAAGGGTGAGGCCGGAGACCGCACACATGCCCCACGTAAATGCGTCAAACACCATGGGCACGTGGAATGAGCAGACCCAGGGTGGCGGGGACAGCACGGTTGCACAACCAGACCACGAACGTCGCCGCCACCACGGCGGGGATGTGGTCGTCGAAGGCCCATGTGGCAGCCAACTCACGCAAGCCCAATTCCGTAGGCCAGGGCACGGAGGTGGTCACGCACCACACGCCTGCAATGCGAGGAAACCCATGGGACCATGCGTCTTGGGTGGAGAGCGCCCCCATCCCAACAAGGCAAGCGAGGTATTGGCTGGCAAACACCGCGTAGCGTGTGGCGCTCCACGTCAACGCTTCTCGCCAGGTCGGTTTCATCCCTGTCCAAAGCAGGGCAACGACAACTGCGGCTCCCAAAGCCAAGGCCCAAGTTGGCTGCCCCAACATCCAGAGGGCAGGCACCCCCATGGCGTAGGTCACCAGGCCTTGGCTCAAGGCGCCCACCCCGAACGCCTTGGCGGCCTCCTTGGCATGTTCTGGGGCGCCCATGTGCGCCACGCGCCCGACCCCATCGACCACGCGCGACGGCCCCAAGACGGACCACGTCTGTCCCTTCAAGACTTCGTTCCAGGATGCCCGCCAAGTGTGCAAATGCTTTGGGGCTTGCGCGAGGTGGTCAAGCTTGAGTCTGCGCCATTTGGCCACCTCCAGGGTGAAGTTCAACGGGACCAGGGCTGCTGTGCACGCCAACCATGCTGGGTGAACGATCTGAACCTGAGACAGCGAAGCCCATCCGCCGTGCGACGCCAAGACGTGCGTCATCGCCGCCAGGGCGACCAGGGTGGTTCCCCACGACAAGGTTCGTTTGTGCCGTTGAAGCCAAGGCTGAACCTGTTGAAGGAAGATGTAATTTGGCCGGGTGACGGGCTTCATCTGGGCCCGAATGTACCGATGAAGACGAAGACCTCCCCCAAAAGCCTGCCCCAGGAGCGCGTGATTCTGGGCATTGACCCAGGGACCACCATCATGGGGTACGGGTTGATTCGCACCCAGGGCAAATCCAAGGTGGAGCTCATCGAGATGGGCGCGCTTCACTTGGGAAAAATCAAAGACCATGCGCTCAAACTGAAGCGCATTTACGACCGGGTGTCGGGGTTAATCGAAGCCCACGCGCCCGACGAGATGGCGGTGGAGGCGCCGTTTTTTGGCCAAAACGTGCAATCCATGCTCAAGTTGGGCCGGGCCCAGGGCGTGGCGCTGGCGGCGGCCCTCGCGCGGGAGGTGCCTGTGGCCGAGTACGCGCCGCGCCGCGTGAAGCAGGCCGTGACCGGAAGCGGGGCCGCGTCCAAAGAACAAGTCGCGGGCATGGTTCAACGCACCCTTCAGATCCCGACCTCGGACATGCCCAAGGATTTGGACGCCACAGACGGCCTTGCCGTGGCCTTGTGTCACCATTTTCAGCTGTCCACCCCGACCATGCAAAAGGGGGGGAGCGGATGGAAAGCGTTCATTTCTGAAAACCCGGATCGGGTGCGCCGCTGATTTTTTTTGGCCTCGGGTGAAACTTCTTTCGAGCAGGTCTCGTTAACCACCCCGGAGCGAGAGCTCTAGAACAATTTCATTGTTTTCATTCAACGTGGGAGGGTCACCCGATGGGGTGGCCCTTCTTTTTGCCAAGATTTTCGGAAAGGTCAGAGCGTCGCGGCCTGAAGCAGGCGGGTCACCAGCGCGCGCTTGTCAAGGCCAGCTGCAGCAGCCTGTTGTGGCACAATGCTCGCCTCGCTGAATCCAGGAACGCCGTTGATTTCGATGACGTGGGCAGGCTGACCTGGAACCATCATCATGTCCACGCGGGCCATGCCACGCAGGCGCAGGGTTTCGTAGACGCGCAGTGCGGTGGATTGCAGGTGGGCTGTGTCGCGTTCGTCAAGTGGGGCAGGCGTGATTTCATGGCTTTGGCCCTCGTACTTCGCGGCGTAGTCAAAAAATTCGTTCTCGGTCACGATTTCCGTCACCGGAAGCACCTGGAGTCCTGCTGACCCGTCGGGGATGACCCCGCAGGTGAATTCTCGGCCGCTCAGGTTGGCTTCCACCAACACGGACCCGCCATCTTCTGCGCGTGCAGCTTCGACGGCAGGCCACAACGCTGTGACGTCGCTCACTTTGGAAATGCCCAAAGAGGAGCCGGCTTCGTTGGGCTTGACAAACACGGGAAGCCCCAATTCAGCCAAAACTTCATGTTGACGTGCGGCGTCCCAGGTTTCACTTGGGGCCACCTCGGCCGACGCCGCCACGTGGATTTCAGCCTCGCGCAGGGCACGGGTGGTTTGGCCTTTGTGGAAGGTCAACGCCATGACGGCGCTGGATGCCGTCGTGTGGGGGATGCCCGCGGATTCCAGGCTGCGCTGCAAGATGCCATCCTCGCCCGGTGTGCCATGCACAATGACGAATGCCAATTCTGGGCTCCACGTGTCGCCGTTGGCCATGGCGAATGAGAAGGTGTGTTGCTCGACCGCAACGCGCTGTCCGTCGCTCGGACGCTCGCACCACCAGCCGTCCATGTCGATGTGGACAAGCACAGGCGCGAACAGCGCCCGATCCATGTGGGCCAACACCATGGCCGCGCTTTTTCGGCTGACCTCGGCTTCGCCCGAGTGACCACCGGCCAGCACGGCCACGCGACGGGGGGTTGGATGCTCCATGTGACCCAAAAGTCAGTCGGGATTGGACCCGCAGACTTTGAGCATGGCGCGAAGTTTCAACACGTCGTGTTGAACGGCGTCGACGTCGGGACCCGTGACCGTGACGTGGCCCATTTTGCGATGCGGCTTCACCGTGGACTTTCCGTAGAGGTGGACGTGGACGTTGGGAAGCGTCAGCACTTCTTCCAATCCCTGATACACGGGGGTTCCGTGCGCGTCGGGTTCGCCGATGAGGTTGAGCATGGCTGACGCGGGGTGCAATGGGCCGGTGTCCCCCAGGGGCAAATTGAGCACCGCCCTAAGGTGCTGCTCAAACTGGGAACACACGTTGCCTTCAATGGTGTGGTGTCCGCTGTTGTGCGTGCGGGGTGCCACTTCGTTCACCCACAGGCCGCCGTCGAGGTCCAAGAACATCTCCACGGCCAAGAGTCCCACGAAGTCCATGGACGTCACCACCTTGAGGGCCAGGTCCCGTGCGTCGGATTCTTGCTGGGCCGAGATCGCGGCAGGGGCCATGAGGTGATCCACCAAGTTGACCTCAGGGTTGAAGACCGCCTCCACCACGGGGTACACGGCCGTCTCTCCCTTGGCGTTGCGGGCCACGATGACGCTCAGTTCCTTGGCGATGTTTACCGCCTTCTCCAAGACACAAGGCGCGTCGAACCCTCGAATCTGGGCGTCATCGGCGGTGTTCAGAATTTGAACACCCTTCCCGTCGTAGCCGCCCTTCCGGAGTTTTTGGACAATGGGAAAACCCATGGCGCCGACGTCCTTCAGGCTTTCGATGAGTTGGTACGGGGCGCTTGCGATGCCCCAAGAGTCGAAGGCTTGCTTTTGAAGGCCTTTGTCTTGAATCAAGCCCAAATGCGTGGGCCGTGGCACCACTTCCACGCCTTGGTCGGCCAACCTTTGCAGCCCTTCCACGCTCACGTGCTCGATTTCCACGGTGATGGCGTCGAGCCCTTGCCCGAACGCCACCACGGCGTCGGCGTCTTTCAAATCGCCTTGCACAAAACGCGTGGTCAAGTGCTTGCACGACGCTTCAGGGCTGGGGTCCATCACTTCCACGCGGACGTCCCAGTTCATCGCCTCTTGGATCATCATGCGTCCGAGCTGCCCGCCGCCCAACACGCCCAAACGCAATGCGGGGCCGACTGGAGGCAAGGAGGAATTGTGGTCTTGGCTCATGCCGCAAAGATACCTGTGGCAACAGGCGGTCAAAGGCCATTTTGACCGAAGTTTGGCTCATGGAGTTTCTGAACGACACGGCCTTGTGGGGCAATCCGTTGGCCGAATGGTTGCAAGCCTTGGGCTACATTTTGGGGAGTCTGGTGATGGCACGTGTGGTGTACGCCTTGTTCAAGCGCGTGCTGAAGCGCTGGGCGGCGCGAACCTCCACCAAATGGGACGACGTCGTGGTCGACCAAATCGAGGAGCCCATCGCCATGGGCATCGTCATCCTCGGCTTTTGGTTGGGGTACGACCACCTTCACTTCGGGGAAGGGGTGGACAGCTTCATGGAGCACGTCTTCCAGGTGCTCATCGCCGTGGACGTCACTTGGATGGTGGCCCGGCTCCTGGACTCGGTCGTCAGCACGGTGATCCTTCACTTGGACGAGCGGTCAGACAGTTCCATGGTGTCTCAATTTGGCCCCATCCTTCAGAAAACGTTGCGTTCGCTGGTGTGGACGCTCGGCATCATTTCTGGATTGACCAACGCAGGCTACGACGTTGGCGCCCTGTTGGCCGGCGTGGGCATTGGCGGCTTGGCATTGGCCATGGCGGCCAAAGATTTCGTGGCCAACATCTTCGGGGGGATCACCATTTTCGTGGACAAGCCTTTCACGGTAGGCGACCGGGTCAAGGTCAACGGCATCGACGGCGTGGTGAAGGAAATTGGCATCCGTTCCACCCGCATCCAGACGTTGGAAAACCGGTTGGTCACCATCCCCAATCACCAGTTCACCGACCAAGTGGTGGAGAACGTCACGGCGGAACCATCCAGAAAAGTCACTGTGGTGTTGGGTTTGACCTACGACACCACCCCTGAACGGATTGAAGAGGCCTTGGCGCTCCTGACGGACATCGTGGCCAACAACCCCAAGACGGAGGGGGACCACACCATATGGTTCAGCGGCTTTGGGGATTTCAGTTTGAACCTCACGGCCATCTACTACATCCGGAAGGGCGAGCACTGGGCACATGTGCCGGGCGAGGTGAATTTGGCCATCCTGAACCGGTTCAATGCGGCGGGATTGGACTTCGCCTTCCCGACCCAAACGTTGCTCCACGAAGGACTGCCTGGGGCCTGATTCTGACAGATTTGTACTTTGGGCGCTCACCTTTCGCCCTCAGACATGAATCAGTACGACGTCGTCATTCACATGGACGAGACCCGGTTTTGGGTCGCGTTGGTGGCCACCGTGGCCTCTGGATTGGCTTTGGTGCGGCACTTCGGAAAGCTCGAAGGAGACGCCAAAGAGCGCGCACTGCGGCAGATGGGGTGGGGGATTTTGGCCATGCAAGTGGGGTACCAACTCTACATGATTTTCAGCCCGTCGTTCACGTATTCCATTCATCGGAGCCTCCCGCTTCACATGTGCGGCATCAACATCTGGTTGGTCGCCTTGAATTGCTTCTGGAAGAACCGGTGGGTGAACCTCTTCACGATGTACATGGGCACGGTGGGCGGCCTTCATGCCATCTTGACCCCACAGTTGACGGTGGGGGACGCGATGCCTGTGTTGGTCCATTATTACATCAACCATGGGGCGTTGCTGTTTGTCCCCATTGTGATGAACCGGACCTATGGGTTGAGGCCCTTCAAGTGGGGATGGGTGAAGGTGTACGGTCTGGTGGCTGTGTCCAGCACGTTGATGGCCGGCATCAATTGGGCGATCAACACGGCGTTTCCGTCCGAGGTGGTGGCGAATTACATGTACATGACCGAGGCCCCCAAGGTGGACAATCCGTTTGTGTTCAATGAATTGTCGTGGCCGTGGTACGTTTTGCCTTTGCATGCGGCCGCCGTGCTTCACTTGATTGTGATCAACGTGGTGTACCGGTTGACGCTGCCGGTGCGCCGCGACGACGAAACGCCTTGCACGCGTGAAGTGCCCGCCGGGGAGCGCATGCCAGTTTGGCTGTAAGCGTCTTTTCAACCGCGTGTTCACGAGAGGCAGGGATGCAGCTGCACGGCGAGTATTTTCGAGGGATGCAAGCGTATTTGGATTTGCTGAACCACCTCCTCGAGAATGGGGTGAAGCGTGAAGACCGCACCGGCACCGGCACCTTGGGGTGTTTTGGGCACCAGATGCGGTTCGATTTGAGCGAAGGGTTCCCGGTGTTGACGACCAAAAAACTGCACCTGCGCTCCATCATCCACGAGCTCCTGTGGTTCTTGAAAGGCGACACCAACATCGCCTACTTGAAGGAGAATGGGGTCCGCATCTGGGACGAATGGGCCGACGAACAAGGCAACTTGGGTCCGGTGTACGGCTACCAATGGCGTTCGTGGCCCAACCCCGACGGGTCGCACACGGACCAAATTGTCAAGCTGTTGGACCAGCTGAAGAACAACCCGTACAGCCGTCGTCACGTGATCAGCGCTTGGAACCCCAGTTTCATCGACGAGATGGCATTGCCTCCGTGCCACTGTTTGTTCCAATTCCACGTGGCGGAGGGCAAGTTGAATTGCCAGCTCTACCAACGCAGTGCCGACACGTTTCTTGGGGTGCCGTTCAACATTTCTTCCTACGCCCTGCTGACCATGATGGTGGCGCAAGTGGTGGGCTTGGAGCCCGGGGAGTTTGTCCACACATTTGGGGACGTTCACCTGTACCTGAACCATGTGGACCAAGCCCGCGAGCAGTTGACGCGTGAGCCGCGCCCGTTGCCCCAAATGCGCATCAATCCCGAGGTGAAGGATTTGTTTGCCTTCACATACGACGACTTTGAGCTCGTGAATTACGACCCCCACCCGCACATCAAGGCGGCCGTCAGCGTTTGAGCATGAAAGTCAGCACAATCGCCGCCGTGGCCACCAACGGGGTCATCGGCAAGGACAACGATCTGGTGTGGTCCCTCCCTTTGGACATGAAGTTTTTCATGCAGACCACGAAGGGACACGTCGTGGTGACGGGCAGGAAGAATTACGAGAGCATTCCTGAGAAGTACAGGCCGCTCAAGGGGAGAACCAACATTGTGGTGACGCGCAACGTGTCGTACGTCGCCGAAGGCGCCCACGTCGTACACAGCTTGAAGGACGCGCTGGACTTGGCCCGCCAACAAGGAGAAACGGAGTGCTTCGTCATCGGAGGAGGCCAGATTTACCGACAAGCCTTGGAAGCAGACTGGGTGGACGTGCAGTACATCACCCACGTGGCCGCCAGCCCCGACGGGGATGCGTTCTATCCTTTGGACCGATGGAAAGGGTGGACGGAAGAGGAGCTCGCCGTCCATGAGGCGGACGACACACACGACCACGCGTTTCGAATTGTCAAACATCTGAAACCAGGGTCATGAGCGACTTTGTGCTGGGCCTCACCCACATCACCGACTGGGAAGGCTACGACCACATGCTGTATTTGTTGGCGCTGGTGGCCGCGTACGATTTGCGCCACATTGGCAAGGCTGCCCTGACCGCCACAGCGTTCACCTTGGGCCACAGCTTGACGCTCGCCATCGCCTCGTTGGATGTCTTTCGGGTTTCCGGCGCGTGGGTCGAGTTTCTCATCCCAGTCACCATTTTGGCCACCGCGTTGTGGTCCTTGTTTTTTGCCGGAAAGTCGTCCACATCCAAGAAGGTCACGTACGCCATGGCGGCGGGCTTCGGGTTGATCCACGGCCTGGGCTTCAGTTCCTTCTTCAGGATCGCGCGGGACGAGTCCGCGGACTTCATCGGCGGGTTGTTCCGGTTCAACCTCGGGGTGGAAGCCGGCCAATTGGTCATCGTGGCGGTGTTGTTGGCCGTGGCCAGCTTGGTGCGTTCCTTGGGCGTTTCGGCCAGAGATCAGCACGTGTTTGTGTGCGGTGGCGCCATCGCCTTGTCCTTGGTCATGGCGTTGGAACGCTTGCCGTTTTGAAGAAGATTCTTCAAGGGGCGGTGCGCGTGTACCAAATCCTCTTGAGCCCCCTGCTGGGCAGCAATTGCAGGCACCAGCCGACGTGTTCGAATTACGCACTCGAAGCGCTCGAGGAGTGGGGGGCATGGAAAGGAGGGTGGTTGACCTTGAAACGCCTGGCCAAATGCCATCCTTGGGGCACGGCCGGCCACGACCCCGTGCCTTCCCGTCCGTTGGATTGACGCAGCACGGTTGTATTTTTCAATCATGAAGAGATTCGTCCAAATTGGGGTCTGCATGCTGGCGCTGTTGCTGTCGGCGTGCCACACCCACGAAGACAGCGCCACCATGAAAGAGGCGCGCGCCATGAACGAAGAAACCACCTTGGTGGCGCGTTCTTTTGAGCAACGCTCCAGCATGGTGCGGGAAGATCTTGAGACCCGGATGGGCATGGAGGAGACACCCGAGGCGGTCAAGGAAAAAATGGCAGCGGTCTTGTCCCAACTCGACGAACTTGAAACGCAGTACCAGGCGTGGATGTCCGACCAGGTGCTGTTGCCAGGGGCCACGTGCAACCACGACCACGCCGACGGCGAGCACCACCATCACCATACGTCGTTGGATGACCTGTCGGACGAAGACCATTTGGAACTCCAAAAGGCAATCCGCACAGAACTGGACAAATTGGTGGCCACCTTGAACGGCCTGCACCTGTGAGGCGTCTGGTTCAATTTGCGGCGATGGCCTTGATGGCCATGGTCGGCCACTCGGCCTGTGCGCAAGTGCCCAATGTGCAGCTCGACGTGTGGTCAGGCGAGGGATATCAGCCTTGTGAACCCAGCATTGCAATGGACCCCAACAACCCGGAGGTGGTGGTGGCTGGAAGCATTTTGGACAACGTGTACCGCTCTGACGACGGTGGCACGACGTGGACCAAGGACAAGCTCACTTCGCCCCTTGGAGTCTTTGGCGACCCATGTGTGGTGGCCAGCAACACCGGCGACTTCTATTTCTTGCACTTGAGCGATCCTGAAGGCATGGGATGGCGAAGCGACGCCTTGCTGGACAGGATCGTGTGCCAACGTTCCAAGAATGGCGGCAAGTCGTGGTCTCGCGGGGGCGGCATGGGCCTGACCCCACCCAAAGACCAAGACAAGGAATGGGCTGCGGTGTCGCCCGACAGCAGGCGCATCCACGCGTGCTGGACCCAATTCGACAAGTATGGAAGCCAGGAGCCAGGCGACAGCACCGTGATTCTGTGCAGTCAGTCCGACGCCAAAGGCAAGGTGTGGTCTGACCCTGTAAGGGTCAGCGACAAGGCCGGCGATTGCTTGGACGGCGACAACACTGCCGAGGGGGCGGTCCCAGCGGTCGGCACAGAAGGTGAGGTCTACGTGGCTTGGGCGCTGGGCTCGTGGATTTACTTCGACAAGAGCCTTGACGGGGGCATGACCTGGTCCGGGGACCAGGTGGTCGGCGAGATCGCCGGGGGGTGGGACCAAACCATCCCTGGCATTGGACGCGTCAACGGCATGCCTGTGACCCAGGTGGACCACAGCCAAGGACCGCACCGTGGGCGGATTTACATCAATTGGACCGACACCCGGAACGGAGACACAGATGTGTGGATCACTTACTCAGACGACCAAGGCGCAACTTGGTCCACGACCCAGCGCGTCAACAACGACGGCGCAGACCGCGACCAGTTCTTCACCTGGATGACCGTCGATCCCGTCCGCGGGGACGTGCACGTGGTGTTTTACGATCGGCGTCACACCGAGGCCCAGGACGACAGGTCCACTCACGTTGTGGTGGCGTCGAGTTTCGATGGTGGGGAGACGTGGGTCAACAGAACGGTGTCGGAATCGCCTTTCGTTCCCGAGGGAAAGGTGTTCTTCGGCGACTACAACAACATTACGGCGGTGGATGGACACGTCAGGCCCATTTGGACCCGTGAAGTGGACGGGGTGTTGAGCGTCTGGACGGCGCTTTTGGACTTAGACTGATGCGAACGACGCCCTGAGCTTCTCGGCCATGGCGGCCAAGTCTTCTTGGGAGACTTGAAGTTTGGGCCGCTCGAAATTGATGTCTGCCACGCTTTGCAGCGGAATCAAATGGATGTGCGCGTGGGGCACTTCGAGCCCGATGACGGCCTGGCCCACGCGCAGGCACGGCACGGCCTGTTCAATGGCCAGCGCCACACGTTGGGAGAACTGGTGCAGCTGGCCGAGGAGTTGGGGCTCCAGGTCCCAGATGCGATCGACTTCTTGCTTCGGTATGACAAGGACATGGCCGTGTGCCAGGGGCATGATGTCCAGAAAGGCCAAAAACTCGTCGTTCTCCGCCACCCGATGGCAAGGAATGTCTCCCGCCACAATCTTGCTGAAGATGGAGGCCATCAGCGTGAGATCTCCAAGATCTCAAAGGGAATGACACCCGCAGGCACGGTCACCTCCGCCACGTCGCCCACGGCTTTGCCCAAGAGTCCTTTGCCAATGGGGCTGTCGACGGAAATTTTCTTTTCCGCGAGGTTGGCTTCGTTCTCGGCGACCAACGTGTACGTGACTTCCGCCCCGTTCTTTTGGTTCTTGATGCGAACCTTGCTCAAAATGAAAACCTTGCTGTTGTCAATGTCCGAATCGTCGATGACCCGGGCGTTGGCCAGCAGGTTTTCCATCTTGTTGATTTTGGCTTCCAGCAAGCCTTGCGCTTCCTTGGCCGCATCGTATTCGGCGTTCTCGCTCAAGTCGCCCTTGTCGCGCGCTTCGGCAATTTGCTGGCTGATTTTCGGACGCTCAACCGTCTTCATCTGGTGCAACTCGTCCTTCAAGTTTTGAAGGCCTTCTGCCGTGTAGTAGGAAACGTTGGACATGGGGTCGATGATTCAAAAGGGTTTGTGCTGAATGCGAGGCATTGCGGCACGGGCTGGAACACAAACGAGAGGGTCGAAACCCTCTCGTTCATGCAAAATAGCAAAGTTTGACGGACCGCCTCAGATGGCAATCTTCACACCCAGGGTGTGCGTGCCGTTGAAGGGGTTGGTGGTCCGGTAGCTGTAGTCGAGCTTCAACACGGCGTCCGTGCCTGCTGGCAAGTTCAGTCCGATGCCGCCGGCAGGTCCGGTGTACGCCGTGGACACATCCTGCGCCGCATTGAGCAATCCCTGTTCCCAGAGGTAGCCGCCGCGCAACACCAAACGGTCGCCCAAGTTGGCTTCCACGCTTGCGCCGAGCTGGTCTTTGGTGAAGCTGTTCGACACGAATTGACCGTTGATGGTCACGGTGTTGTTGTCGTTGCTGACGACGTCCACGGCCAAGCCAATGTTCACGAGCGAGGGCAGCTCGTACTTCTCTGAGCGCTGGAAGACAGTCAAGCCTTCGTCCGCACCTTGTGGAGTGGCTGTCACGGTCAAACCGTCGCCTGCGTAGCGCATGGGCGCACCCACGTTGCGCAAGGCAATGCCAAAGCGGAGCTTGTCGTTTTCTCCGGTGACGTAGCGAATGCCTGCGTCAAAGCAAACCCCACTTGCGCGGACGTTGCTGATGCTTTCGCTCACGATGCGCATGGTGAGTCCGCCGTAAATGGAGTTGGAGAACTCGCGGGCGTACGACACGCCCAACCGGCTGAAGGCAGGAGAGAAGGAGCCGATGCCACCTTCTGGCAAGTCTTCCGTGGTGATGGGGATGTCGCCAAAACTCATGCTGGACACGTCCAATCCCAGCACCCCGGAATCTCCGACTTTCGTCGCAAAACCAACCGAATTGATGCTGATGCCAGTGCCACTCAAGTACATGCTGTTGGAGAACGCCAACTCGTTGCGGTTGACGAACGCCAAACCAGCCACGTTGTTGAACGTGCTTTCCAGGCCTTTGACGCTGGCCATGTTGATGCCTGCAAGTCCGTTGGACGCGGCCCAAGGGTTGATCAACAACTGGCCAGCACCGGCAGATCCGGCACGGTCAGGGTTGCCCGCAAGTGCGGTTCCTGCGGCCAAGATTCCGGCCAAAAGGAGGGTAGTGTGCTTCTTCATGGATGGTTCAGATCAGAAGTTGTCAAGGTCAACAGGCCTCATCACGCCGAACCACTTTCGGACGGCCTGACCGACGCCTGGCACGTCGATGTGGATGATGTAGACGCCCCCGGCGATGGGCACGTTGGCTTCGTTCTTGAGGTCCCAATCGACGTAGGTGAGTGGGTCGGCTTTGGAGTAGGTGCGAACCAGGGTG
>CALKFF010000035.1 GCA_938084585.1 uncultured Flavobacteriales bacterium | reverse complement strand
TTGCGCAGTTCCATTTCCTTCTCCTTCAACACGGACGGCATGCGGACCGACAGGTCCAAATTCTTGCCATTCAACGAACGGACTTCCACCGTGTATTTCCTGGAACCGACGGCACCTTCCGCCTTTCCATATCCTGTCATCGAGCGCAGCATGCCACGAAGATACGCCCCCACCCCGTGGGGCCCTTTCCGTGCTGGCGAAGGGGCTGTTCTGCCGTGCCCGGGCGCTACCTTTGTGGCATGGCGGAACCCCCGGCAGGCATTCGACACGTGCAAGCGCTTTTGAAAGCGGACATGGCGGCATTCAAGCCCAAATTCCGCCAAGCCGTCACCACCGACGTGGCGTTGCTGGACACCGTCATGCGCTACATCCTTCGACAGAAGGGCAAGCAAATGCGGCCCATGTTCGTGTTCCTGAGTGCACGGCTGCACGGCGGCGTGGACGAACACGGCCAGGCCATCGACCGGGCGCACACCGCCGCCGCCCTGATTGAACTGCTTCACACGGCCACCTTGGTCCACGACGACGTGGTGGACGAGAGCCCGCTGCGCCGAGGCGTGTTCAGCATCCAAGCCCTGTGGAAGAAGAAAGTGGCCGTGCTCGTGGGCGACTACCTGCTCAGCCGGGGCCTGCTTGCCGCTGTGGACGCCGAGGCGTACGACTTGCTCAAAATCACCTCACGCGCAGTGCGCGAAATGAGCGAAGGCGAGCTGCTTCAAATTGAAAAAGCCCGGCGCTTGGACATCACCGAGGAGGTGTACTTCGACATCATCCGACGGAAGACGGCCTCGCTCCTGGCCGCGTGCTGCGCGTGTGGTGCGGCTGCAGCCGGGGCAGACCAAAAGACGGTGGACCGCATGTGGGGGCTCGGAGAGCGTGTGGGTTTGGCCTTCCAGATTCAGGACGACCTGCTCGACCTAGGAGAAGGCGACCGGACGGGCAAACCCACGGGCCAAGACATCCGCGAACGCAAGATGACCTTGCCGCTCATCCACACCCTCGCCAAAGCCACGCCCAGCGAGCGGCGGCGGTTGATCCGGCTGGTCAAACACCACAGCGACGACCCCAAAGCTGTGCAGGAGGTCATGGACGCCATTCTGCAAGGCCCCGGCATGGACCGGGCCCGAGACGAGATGCGCCGGCTCAAGGAAGAATCCCTCGCGCTGCTCGATGAATTGGGCGGTTCCGAGGCCGTGTCCCAGGAGGCCCGCGCGGCCCTGCGCGACCTCATCGAGTACACCATACGCCGCGTGAAATGAGGGGGGACGGTTGGACGATCCTGGGATTGTGCTTGGCCGTCGGGTGCGGTCCCGATCCTGACGCCACGTCGCGCACCGCGATTGAATCCTGGTCTGACGGCAGCGACAAACTTGTGGAGGTCATGCGGGCCGACACGCTGGTCGAACGGCTCGAATACCACGAAAATGGTCAGCTGAGCGTGCGAGGCGGATTTGCGGACGGCAAGCGGCACGGCGTGTGGAACAGCTACTTCGATTCCGGCATGCCATGGTCACAGGCGGGTTACAAGCGAGGCGTGCCCCATGGGGACTATGTGACGTACCACCCCAACGGAGAAACCGCCATCGAAGGGGTCTTCGAAGACGGGGTGAGGGCCGGCTTGTGGCGCTTTTACGACGAGCAGGGCGTGCAGATTCGGGCGGTCGCCGGGGTCGAACTCTGAAGGCCGTTTTCCACACGGCGCATGAGAGCAACTCCAGGCTGCGCAACGCATCTGGCGGCAATCTGAAGCTAGCTTGGACGTTAGAATCTGCAGCGCCATGAAGATCCCGTCTCTTGCCCTCCGAACCTTGTTTTTGGCCATTGCATGTGTGCTGTGTGCAGACGTGGTTGGGGCTGTCGGCGACCCCAAGCCTGCCGCCACGCAGGAGCATTACATCGCGACTTGGCAAGCCGAGGCGGTGGCGCAGATGCAGAAGTACGGCATCCCGGCGAGCATCACCCTGGCGCAAGGCATCCTGGAAAGCGGCAACGGCGTGAGCGAGTTGGCCCAGCGGTCCAACAACCACTTTGGCATCAAGTGCCACTCCACCTGGACAGGCAAGCGCACCTACCACGACGACGACCAGAAGGGAGAGTGTTTCCGCGTCTACGACGACGCCAAGCAGAGCTACGAAGACCACAGCCAATTCTTGCTTCGGGACCGGTACGCTCGGTTGTTTGAGCTGGAGCCAACCGACTACAAGGGCTGGGCAAAAGGCCTCAAGGCGTGCGGGTACGCGACCAACCCCAAGTACGCCAACCTCTTGATCACCCTCATCGAACGCCACAACCTCCAGGAACTCGACGTGCCCGGCGGCACTTGGCCTGGGGAGGAGGCGTTGGCGTCCAAGAAGCGCAACGTCCGGGAACACGACGTGGTCCGCCGCGCCAACAACGGCGGCGGCACGCTCGACTTGGGGCGCTCGCACCGCCTGCGGACGACCGAGCACGGCGTGCAGTTCGTCTACGCCGAGGAAGGCGACACGCAAGCGAGCTTGACCCAGGATTTGGACATCATGCCTTGGCAAATCCGGGCGTACAACGAGGTCACCAAGAACCACGAATTCAAAGCCGGCGACCGGATTTACCTCCAGCCCAAGAAGGGCCATGCCGCCACGACGTGGTACACGGTGAGGCAAGGCCAAAACCTGTGGCAGATCTCCCAGATGCACGGCGTCCGGACCAAAGCGCTTGCGCGGAAGAACAACATGGACCCTGCCGACCCGCTTCAGCCTGGCATGAAACTCAGCCTTCAGTGGCCGTTGAACAAGGACGGCAAACTGCCTTGGTACGCCCGCGCCATGGGCGCCGGCGGGAAGTGAGTTGGGGCGCACGCAAACGGAGCCGCCCTGCCTAAATTGCAGGCACCATGCCGTTCTACCAGAAGCTCGGGGTTCTTCCTCCCAAACGCCACACGCAGTTCCGCCAAGACAATGGCGAGCTGCACCACGAACAACTTTTCGGGACCATTGGATTCGTGGGGATGAGCTCCCTGCTTTACCACCGCCAGCGCCCCACCCAAGTGGTCGAAGTGCTTGGCAGCGAAGACGTCCGGCCTGTGGCGGCGGTCGAGCGCAACTTGCTCAGCCGCAAGCTTGAAGGCTGGGCGGTGAAGCCAGGCCAAGATTGGTTGTCTTCTCGCGTGCCCACCCTGTTCAACCAGGACTGCACCGTGGCCCTCGTCGCCCCGCCCAAAGTGGCGCAGGACGACATCTACAAGAACGCCGACCAAGACGAAGTGGTGTTCGTGCACCGCGGCCACGGCGTCTTGGAGACCATGTTTGGGATCATTGAGTTCCGCGAGGGCGATTACCTCGTCATCCCGCGCGGCGTCATGCACCGGTTCAAGTGGAGCACCGAAGACAACCGGGCTCTTGTGGTGGAGAGCGCATCGCCGGTCTTGACCCCCAAGCGGTACCGCAACCATTTTGGCCAACTGCTGGAGCACAGCCCCTACTGCGAGCGTGACATGCGTCCGCCGTCGGCGTTGTGCGACGTGTCCAACGAAGGCGAAGGACCTTTCAAGGTGCGCATCAAGAAGGAAGGCATGCTGCACGACTACATGTACGCGAGCCACCCGTTTGACGTGGTGGGTTGGGACGGCTACCACTTCCCCTACGCGTTCAGCATCCACGATTTCGAGCCCATCACCGGCCGTGTGCACCAGCCGCCGCCCGTGCACCAAACCTTCGAAACCGACGGGTTCGTCATCTGCAGCTTTGTGCCTCGCCTGTACGACTACCACCCGCTCAGCATCCCGGCGCCTTACAACCACAGCAACATCGACTCGGACGAGGTGCTGTACTACGTCGACGGCGATTTCATGAGCCGGACGGGCGTCGGGCCAGGACAAATCACCCTGCACCCTGCCGGCATTCCCCACGGCCCCCACCCGGGCACGTACGAGGGCAGCATCGGCAAGGAGCGCACGGAAGAATTGGCCGTCATGGTCGACACCTTCCGCCCCTTGAAAGTGACCCAACAAGCCTTGGATTTGGAAATCGAAGGCTACCACCAAAGCTGGCTCTGAGCCACCCAAACCACGACCACAATGGCCACCGAACCCGTGACCCAACTTGACAAAGTCGTGCCAGAGGCGCACGATTTCCTCCCCTTGCTCGGCACCGACCACGTCGAGCTCATCGTCGGCAACGCCAAGCAAAGCGCCTACTACTACATGGCCGCTTGGGGCTTCCAACCGCTCGCCTTCCGCGGGCTGGAAACCGGGGCCAAGGACCGGGTCAGCTACGTCTTGCGCCAGGACAAAATCACCTTGGTGCTCACCACCCCGTTGACCGACGGCGGCGAACTCAACGCCCACCTCGAC
>CALKFF010000034.1 GCA_938084585.1 uncultured Flavobacteriales bacterium | reverse complement strand
CAGCCCGGCAATGGCTATGCGGCCCATCGCAACATCCAAGGCAGGGAAGAGGGGAGCGCCTTGTGTGTCAAACAGGGCAAGTTTCATCAAGATGAACGAGCTGCCCCAGATGAAACCAAGAACGAGCAGGGCCATGCCCAGGGCTGCATTGGAGGTCCGCATGAGGATGCAAAATTACCACAAGACGCATGGGTGCGCGAGGCACGCCATCTATCTTTGAACCATGCGTTTCCCCTCTGTCTTGGCGTTGTTTGCTGCGTTTTTTTTGGCGGCTTGCGGTGGCGACAAACCCTCCGCGGTCGACACGGTGTACACCGAAACCCGATTGGAGGGCACCGTTGACAAAACGGTGGCCCAAATGTCCATTGAAGGCATGATGTGCGAGATTGGATGTGTGGCCAAAGTGCGCAAAGAACTGTTGGAAGTGCCGGGCGTGGCGTCGGCCACCATCGACTTTGAAAAAGACCGGGCATTGAATGTGGCCACCGTCGAGTACGACGCTGAGGTGGTGGAAGCGGAGGCGTTGGTGGCCAAAGTCACGACCATTGGCGACGGCATGTATCCCGTGCACCGAATGGAGGTGACGCGCCACGGCCAAGTGGACGTGCGCCCATGACTGGAGCGCGGCTTCCGCTGGCACGCGCCTCGTTTTGGCTGGCCTTCCTTGTGGTTTTGGCTGGCAGCGTGGTGCGCATGACCGGAAGCGGCATGGGCTGCCCTGACTGGCCCAAGTGCTTTGGACTGCTTGTCCCTCCCACCGAAGCCTCGCAGGTGACGTGGACGCCTGGGGCGCATTACGACGAGGGTCGCATGCTCGTCAACAACGACACCTTGTGGGTTGCCCAATCCGCCTTCGTGGCCCGGGATTTTGAAATGGAACGCGCCCGGGGTCAATGGCAACCCTACCTCAAGCACGACTACGCAACGTTCAACGCCGTCCACACTTGGATTGAATTCATCAACCGTTGTCTCGGTGCCCTCGCAGGCATCCCCGCGCTCCTCCTGCTCTTGGCTGCGGCGTGGTCTCGGGACTTGCGCACCACCCTGCTTGCCCTGCTCGGCGTGTTCGCCCTAGGCTTTGTGGCGTGGCTGGGCAAGCTTGTCGTCGACGGCAACCTCATCCCGCACAGCATCACCATTCACATGCTCGGTGCACTGGCCATCCTGTGCATCGACAGCGTGATCATCCAACGCCTCCGTGGCCTCTCCGTCCGCTGGCACCGTTCCGCGCGTTGGGGCTTGGCCCTGGCCCTTGTCGTTACCTTGGCCCAAATCCTCACGGGCACTGAGGTCCGCGAGGTCGTCGACCTGCTGCTTAAGCAAGGTCTCGGTCGACCTGACCTCGCGACGTCCCTCGCCGAGAGCCACGTGCTGTACGTCATTCACCGCTCGGGCTACTGGGTGGTGTTGCTGGCGCACGCGTTTTGGATTTGGCGCATGGGTCCCTTCGGCCAAAAGCACGTCCTTCGCGCCCGCAATGTGGCGGTGCTGCTGCTGTTCGGCCAACTCGCCACGGGCCTTTTGTTTGCCTACGGTGCTTTCCCCGCTTGGGCTCAGCCGATTCATCTGCTCCTTGGCCTCGGCGTGTTCCTCACGTCTTGGGGCCTCTACTGGCGCACAACCTCTCGCTGAATGGCCCGCACCCCAACCACCGACATTCCTCTGGGCTTTGAAGCCCCTTCTTTCGCCCTGATCGACTCCGTCACCGGCACCTCAGTCACCTCTGACGAGGTTTTTGCGGGTGGCTCCACCGTGGTGGTGTTCATGTGCAACCACTGTCCGTTCGTCGTTCACATCCTCGAGTCTTTCACTGCTTTTGCGGCTGAGTGCCGTGACAAGGGGGTCAATGTGGTGGCGATTTCCAGCAACGACGTGGTGAACTACCCCCAGGATGACGTGCCCTTCATGAAGGACTTGGCTGAAGCGCACGCCTTCACGTTTCCTTACCTCTACGACCCCACCCAGGACGTCGCCCGGGCTTACGATGCAGCATGCACCCCAGACTTCAGTGTGTTTGATGCCAACCGCACCTGCGTTTACCGAGGACAGTTTGACGGCGCTCGCCCAGGCAATGACATCCCTGTGACAGGGGAAGACCTGCGTCGAGTGGTGGACTTGTTGCTCGAGGGTAAACCCGTCCCTGCGGAGGGCCAAAAGCCCTCCATCGGTTGCAACATCAAGTGGCGCTGAGGCGGTCCAGCACCTCACTCCAACCCAAAGCTTGGGGCGAGGTGGAGATGCCAACGACGTGGAGGCCAATGCGGCGCGCGTGATCGGCCGTCGTGTCGCCGATGGCAATCACAGGCGCGGAACCGCCGCTTTCCAAGTACCCCTCCGCGTTGGAGGGGCTGAGCACGAGGGCGAGCTCGTGGGCAGGGAGACTGATGGGCTTCACCACCACGTCGTAGAAATGCCAGGGCCGTGCATTGGTCAGGGGGCCTTCCCAGCGGCGCATGGTGCGGTTGGCGTGGGGAATCCAAACCGCCCCGTCGCCGACCATGCTTGCCAGTTCTTCGAACACCTCGACGGGGCGTCCGTTGCCGGTCCAGTGGATGCGTGTGCCGGCGGGCAGGGCCTGGCGCGTGCCTTCGCCCATCGTCGCCACGCGGAACCGGCTCAGGTCGTGTTGGGACGCGAAGAGCTCGGCGCATTTGGGCGATCCGAGGAACACCCAATCGCCCTCCTGCGCCTC
>CALKFF010000033.1 GCA_938084585.1 uncultured Flavobacteriales bacterium | reverse complement strand
GAGCTGGAGCTGGAGCTGGAGCTGGAGCTGGAGCTGGAGCTGGAGCTGGAGCTGGAGCTGGAGCTGGAGCTGGAGCTGGAGCTGGAGCTGGAGCTGGAGCTGGAAGATTGTCGCCGGCTGGCGCCATCAACCCTGCGTCAGGGCTTTTTTTTTTCAGCGCCTCGTGGGAGCAAACCTGCATCAAGGCGAGTTCCACCAGCAACCGTTGGTGCTGGGAGCCTCGGTACTGCACATCGGCCTTGTTGAGGATGTCCAACCCACCCACCAAGAAGAACAAATCGGCGCGCGACGCTTGGGCTTGGAATTTGGCCTTCACATCGTCAGTGGCTTCCAGAAGCTTCAGCGTCTGGGGATCGCGGGCCACCATCAAATTCCGAAGGTGCCCTCCCCATCCCGTGATGAAGTGATGCGCGTCGAACCCACGCGCCATGACGTCGTTGAACAACAACATGGCCCCGGGAATGTCACTGGCCAACGCCTGGTCCGTGAGCGTGAAGTACGTGTCGTGGTCGAGCACGTGCAATTGCTCCGTCACGGCTTGGTAGGTCAGTTTCTTACCTGCGAACGCCACAAGCTGGTCGAACATCGACAGCGCGTCGCGCAGCGCCCCGTCGGCTTTTTGGGCGATGACGTGCAACGCTTCTTCCTCGGCCTGCACCCCCTCTTGCGACGCAATGTGCTGCAAGTGCGCCACGGCGTCTGGCACCGTGATGCGGTGGAAGTCGAAGATTTGGCAACGCGACAAGATGGTGGGAAGGATCTTGTGCTTCTCAGTCGTGGCGAGGATGAAGACGGCGTGGGCAGGCGGTTCCTCCAAGGTCTTCAAAAACGCGTTGAACGCCGCTTGGCTTAGCATGTGCACCTCGTCGATGATGTACACCTTGTATTTGCCTTGCTGAGGTGGAATGCGGACCTGGTCCACGATGCTGCGGATGTCCTCCACCTTGTTGTTGGAGGCAGCGTCGAGCTCAAACACGTTGAACGACATCGCCTCCTCCTGTCCGTCAAAGCCGTTGATGGCTTTGGCGAAAATTCGCGCCGAGGTGGTCTTCCCCACGCCACGTGGCCCGCAGAAGAGGTAGGCCTGGGCAATTTGGCCTGAAGCGATGCTTTGCTGCAAGGTCTGCGTGATGCCGGATTGCCCCACCACCGCATCCCAGGCCTGGGGACGGTATTTTCGCGCACTGACGAGGTAGGGCTGATCGCTCATGATGCGAATATCGACCCACTTTCCATGGAAGGTCAAATTCGATTATTCACAACCCGTCCCCACTTCCGCCAAGCGTGGGTTGGTTTTCAGGGAGATTGACCGTACTTTTGCGCCCCATTAATTAACAACGTTCCATGAACCGTTACGAAACTGTTTTCATTATGACTCCCGTGCTATCTGCAGAGCAGGTGGCGGAAACAGTGTCGAAGTTCCGTGCATTCGTGACCGACAAGGGTGGCAAAATTGTCCACGAGGATGCATGGGGATTGCGGAAGTTGGCTTACCCCATCCAGAAGAAGTCCACGGGCTTCTACCACTTGATGGAGTTTGAAGCCGACGGCGCCGTGATCTTACCTTTCGAGACTGAATTCCGTCGGGACGAACGCATCATCCGCTTCCTCACCACGAAGATGGACAAGCACCACCTCGCGTACGCCGAAGGCCGCCGCGACAAGTCGAACCGCCAAGCTGCCCCTGCTGAAGCTGAGGGCACTGCCGAGGCTTAATCTCACCCGTTATGGCAGACAAGAAAGTACGCTACCTGAAGTCCATTGACATTGAAACGAAAGCAGAGCGTTACTGCCGCTTTCGGAAGAAGGGCATCAAGTACATCGATTACAAGGACGCCGACTTCCTGTTGATGGTGTGCAACCCCCAAGGCAAGATTTTGCCCCGCCGGTTGACTGGCACCAGCTTGAAGTACCAGCGCAAGGCAGCCCAGGCCATCAAGAAGGCCCGCCACCTCGCGTTGATGCCTTACGTTGCTGACAACCTCCGTTAATCCCGAGCACCATGGACATCATTCTCAAGCAAGACGTCGACCTGCTCGGAAGCAAGTATGACGTGGTGACCGTCAAGGACGGCTACGCACGCAACTTCCTCATCCCACAAGGATTGGCCGTCGCGGCGACCAAGTCCAACGTGAAGGTGAACGACGAAGTGATCCGCCAGCAGGCGCACAAGGCCGCCAAAGCCAAAGAGGCTGCGGAAGCCATTGCAGCCAAGCTCGAAGGCCTCAGCCTCAAGCTCGGTGCCAAGGCTGGAGAAAGCGGCAAGATCTTCGGATCTGTCAACTCCATCCAGTTGGCCGACGCCATCCAAGGCGCGGGTTACGACATCGAACGCAAGCAGATTCAGCTTGCCGACGACACCATCAAGGAATTGGGCTCTTACGAAGCCACGGTGAAGCTCCACAAGGAAGTGACCGTCACGGTCAAGTTCGAGGTGGTCGCCGAATGACCTTGGGTTCTCATTAAATTCTCAAAAGCCCCGCCTTGTGCGGGGCTTTTTTTGGCCTAAACATTTCACCCTTCCACGTACTTTCACCTCCCCATGTCCACCTTCCGCATCGACAGCCCGTTCACCCCCCAAGGGGACCAACCCGAAGCCATTCGCCAACTTGTGGAAGGGGTGCATGACGGCACGGCGCACCAAGTGCTTCTCGGGGTGACGGGCTCGGGCAAGACCTTCACCATGGCCAATGTGATTGCGGAGACGCAGCGGCCCACGCTCATCCTGAGTCACAACAAGACCTTGGCGGCACAGCTCTACAGCGAATTCAAGGCCTTCTTCCCGGACAATTTGGTGGAGTATTTCGTGAGCTACTACGACTACTACCAACCGGAAGCGTTCATCCCGTCGTCCAACACGTACATCGAGAAGGACCTGCAGATCAACGACGAAATCGAAAAGCTCAGGCTGTCTGCCACCTCTGCCTTGCTGAGCGGCCGACGGGACGTCATTGTGGTGGCCAGCATCAGTTGCATTTACGGCATCGGCAACCCCGTGGAGTTTCACAAAAACGTGGTCTCGTTGGAAGTCGGGCAACGCCTCACCCGCAACGACCTCCTTCATCGGTTGGTGACCAGCTTGTACAGCCGAGCCGTGGCAGATTTCAAGCGTGGAAATTTCCGCGTCAAAGGCGACACCGTGGACGTCCACCTGGCGTACGCCGACCACGCCGTTCGAATCGAGTTTTGGGACGACGAAATTGAACGGCTGTCGTCCATCGACCCAGAATCGGGCCAGACCCTCCACACCTTCGAGCAATTCACCATCTATCCGGCCAACCTCTTTGTGAGCAGCAAGGAGACCACGAACACGGCGGTTTGGGAGATCCAACAAGACCTCGAGAAGCAAAAAGGCCACTTCAACGGGCAGTCCCGCTTTTTGGAATCCAAACGCCTGGAAGAGCGCACGCTGTACGACCTCGAAATGATCAAGGAACTGGGCTTTTGCTCAGGCATTGAGAACTACTCTCGGTATTTCGACCGACGGCAACCGGGGGAACGTCCGTTCTGCCTCTTGGATTACTTCGCGAAGGACTTTTTGGTCATGATCGACGAGAGCCATGTCACGGTGCCGCAGATAGGCGCCATGTTCGGCGGCGACCGCGCAAGGAAGGTGACCCTGGTCGACCACGGCTTCCGCTTGCCGTCCGCGCTGGACAACCGGCCGTTGACGCACGACGAGTTCAACAGCATCGTGAACCAAACCATCTACGTCAGCGCCACCCCAGCGGACTGTGAATTGGAGCGCGCCGAGGGCGTCATTGTGGAGCAGGTGATTCGGCCCACGGGGCTTCTTGACCCGCCCATCGAAGTGAAGCCATGCGACAACCAAGTCGACGACCTGGTGGTGGAAATCCGGAAAACCATCGCGAATGAAGAACGCGTGTTGGTCACCACCCTCACCAAGCGCATGGCGGAGGAACTCACCAAATACCTCGACCGCCTCAGCATCAAAACCCGGTACATCCATTCGGACGTCAAAACCCTGGACCGCGTGGAAATCCTGCGGGAGCTGCGGGACGGCGCGTTCGATGTGCTGGTGGGGGTGAACCTCTTGCGTGAAGGGCTGGACCTGCCCGAAGTCAGCCTGGTCGCCATTATGGACGCCGACAAAGAAGGCTTCTTGCGGAGCAACCGAAGCTTGACCCAGACTGCAGGGCGGGCCGCGAGAAACGTCAACGGCCGGGTCATCATGTACGCCGACAAAGTCACCGACAGCATGGCCGCCACCATCGAGGAGACGGCCCGAAGACGCGAGAAGCAAATGGCGTTCAACAAAGCAAACGGCATGGCCCCTGTTCAAGTCAAGAAGGAGAAGCGGACCCTGTTTGAACAGAGCGACGCCGTGACCAACCGCCCCAAGAACTACGCTGCGGAATCCGACCACGTGCCTTTGGTCGCCTCCGATCCTGTGGTGCAAAACATGGGCGCCGAGCAACTCGACAAGCTCATGGCCAAAACCAAAAAGGACATGGAGCGCGCCGCGAAAGCCATGGAGTTCATGGAAGCGGCCCGACTCCGGGATGAGCTGTTTGCCTTGGAAGCGCGTCGCAAGGAAGTGAAAGGGTAAATTTGACGCATGACGAAACGCGGTTGGTTTTGGGTTGCCCTCGGAATAGGAATGCTGGGATGCCGCACCCCCCAATCCGCCGCAGTCGACCCGACCTCCGTCGTAACCCTCGCCCCGTTCCAAGTGCTGGACGCGTGGGTGGATGGAGACTCGTTGAAAAGCGTGGTGCAACACAGCGGCGGCTGCGACGTGCACATGTTTTCGCTGCACACCACGTCCCCCCTGCTAAAAAGCCTCCCTCCCAAGCAACCTGTCGCCTGGGAACATCGTTCCGATGACCCGTGCCGTGCCATGGTGGTGGACACCATTTCCACGTCTGTGGCCCATTTGCGCGGCACACCCCGTGGCGTGACCATCTTGCTCCTGGACCAATGGGAACCTGAACTCTTCTACACCTACCCATGAATTTGAAACCATCCTTGCTTCTGGCGCTGGCCCTGTTGGGCTCTTCGGCCACCACCCAAGCCCAAATCACGTATGGCGGCACTCCTTTCCACACCCAGGATTTGCCTGCAACAGCTGTGCTTCCAGCGCTCGATCGGACCGCCTTGGCGCAGGAAGACCAAGTCACAGACCGTTTCAAGGAGGCGCCATGGCGATTTGGCGTGGAGCACGACGTCGCATGGTCCTGCGATCTGGACGGTGCCTGGACCTTCGAGCAAGGCCACAAGGTGTGGCGCATGGTCGTCGACGCCCCAGGCGCCACATGCATGTCCGTCCGCTTCAGCGAGTACGACGTGCCCAAGGGTGGTCAGCTCTTTTTGTACGACGCCCACGGTGAGGACGTGATGGGGGCGTTGGACCACCGCAACAAGAAAGCTTGGGGCGGTCTGGCGACGGGTGTCGTGCTCACGGAGAAGTTGGTCGTGGAATACCGGCAGCCCGCGCACATCGACGCCATGCCGGTGTTGGCCATCGATCAAGCTGTCCAAGGGTACAGGCTGCTGAGCGGCTGGCCCCACGGCGACGAAATCGACCGGGGCCCTTTTGGCAACAGCGGGGCGTGCAACATCAACGTCAACTGTCCTGAAGGCGCCACGTGGGCGACGGAAAAGCGCAGCGTGGCCCTCATCGTGCAAGGCGGCTTTGCCGCGTGCACGGGAGGCATGGTGAACAACACGGCCAACGACGGGACGCCTTACTTCTTGACCGCCAACCACTGCCTCGGCAACCCGGGGAACTGGGTGTACTACTTCAACCACGAATCGGCCACGTGCACCGGCAACACCGGCCCCACCAACCAAAGCATCAGCGGAGGCACCCTCCTCGCCAACAGCGGCCAATCTGACGTGGCGCTGATTGAATTGAGCCAAACCCCGCCCGCAGATTTCAACGTGCAGTACGCCGGTTGGGACGCTTCAGGCACGGTGCCCAGCAGCACGGTGGGCATCCACCACCCCTCGGGCGATTTGAAGAAAATTTGCTTTGACGACGACAGCCCTTCCCAGCAAAACCAATTTGGGGCGGCCGTGTGGTACATCGACCAGTGGGAACTTGGGGTGACGGAAGGGGGCTCCTCGGGATCGCCCCTGTTTGACCAAAATCACCGCGTGATCGGACAACTTTACGGAGGGGGCGCCGCCTGCGCAGGAAGCGTGAACAACGGACAGCCCGACTGGTACGGCCGCTTCGACGTGAGCTGGGGCTTGGGGCTCTCGGAATACCTCGACCCTGCAGGCACGGGGTCGTTGGTGTGGGACGGGTACCCCGACGGCGCCATCAGCTTTGAAAACGACGCCAGCGTGAACCTGACAGGTGCGCCTGAAGGGTTGGTGTGCGGCGTGCAACCCATCAACTTGGAGGTGACCCTGACCAACACAGGCACAAACACGCTGACGAGCTGCATGTTGGAATACGCCATCAACGGCGGGGCCACCCAAACCCAATCCTGGGCGGGGTCCCTGGCCCAATTCGAGACCGACGTCGTCACGCTCCCCACGTTTTGGAGTCAAGGAGGCACCAACACCGTCGAGGTCAACGTCACCTCCCCCAACGGCAACGACGACGACAACGTGCTGAACAACACCACCACCGTGGAGTTCTCAGCCACCACAGGCCCCACCACCACAGCTCACTTCTCGTTGGTGCTGGACGAATACCCAGATGAAACCACCTGGGAGCTGGTCCGACTCGGACAGGTGCTCTACGAAGGCGGTCCCTACAGCGACGACCAAGCTGGAGAGACCCTCATGGAGTCCTTCTGCCTGGAGGAAGGCTGCTACATCTTCCGAATTTTTGACGTGTATGAAGACGGCATCTGCTGTGAATACGGGGAAGGGAGTTGGTCGCTGATGGACATCGCAGGCGACATCGTGTGGAACGGATCCTCGCTTGGCACCGGCGGCGAGTTTGGCGCCTCCGAGCAATTCATCTTCTGCACCGACGACATCTCGACCATGGAAACGGTCGAGGCCGTTCAGTTGCAGGTCTACCCGGTGCCTGCGCAGGATGAGGTGAACGTGAAGTGGCCCGCCGCACAGGGTCAGGCCACCGTTCGAGATGCGGTGGGACGGTCCATCCTCCAAACCCGCATCGACGAACCTCAGGCGCGCTGGAACACGTCCGCTTGGACAGCGGGCCCCTACACCGTGGAGTGGGTGGGCACGCAAGGCGCGCGGGAAGTGGTGCGTTTGGTCGTCACGCACTGACGCCAGCGACCATGATGCTGTCCCTCTCTGGCCTGGCCCTTCACACTTGGTGGGCCCTGCGTTGGGACGGGCTGGGCGTTCAAACGCACTCTTCTCAAACTGCGGGAGTCCTTCCAGACTCGTGCAGCGTGGTGGTGTGCTGCCACAACGAAGCCTCTCGGATTGCGGGCTTTCACCAAGCCTTGCAACCTGCTCTGAACCACGCCGAAGCAAGCGGGGTTCAGGTGAACGTCGTGGCCGTGAACCACGGCAGCACGGACGGCACCGCAGAGGCGTTGGACGCGTTGAAAGAACGCGCCGGATGGACCGTGGTGCACCAAGCCAGAACCCGCCCCTCGAAGAAGGAGGCGCTGGCAGCAGGCATGGCCGCTGTCAAGGGGAAGGTGGCGGTGGTCACCGACATCGATTGCACCCCGCTTGGGCCTGAATGGTTGACCATGATGCTGTCCGGAGCCGCCGCGCATTGGGATGTGCGGGTGGGCTTGAGCCTGCCTGGCCGAGGTTCTGGGTTCCTGCACGTCCTGCAACGGCTCGAAGCGGAACGTTCTGCGCAAAAGGCCGTGGGCGCTGTGGCGAGGGGACGTGCCTACCTCGGGTTTGGACGAAACATGGCTTTCACCCATGACATGTGGAGCCGTGTGGGCGGCATGTCCAACCATGCCCATGTCCGAAGTGGGGACGACGATCTGTGGTTGCAGGAAGCGGTGGCCTTGGGGGGCCGCGTCTCGACCAACCCCTCGCTTGCCGCCCAAACGGCCTCAACCTGGCCTTCCACGTGGGAAGGTTGGCGCAGGCAAAAAACAAGGCATGTGTCCGCCAGTTCGGTGTACCCGGCAACCACGTTGGCACGTTTGGCCCTGCCCACCCTGGGCACGGCGCTGTTGGCTGCAGGGGTTGTCCACAATCCTTCGGGGACATCGGCGCTCTGCGCGGGGTCAGCGCTGCTCTTGCGGGCCGTTACTTTCGGGTTGTTCTTGCACCAAGCAGGCAGACCTCCCCTTCGGGCGTGGACCATCCTGCTGGAACCCGCGGTGGGATTGTTCCGCAGCTGGTCATGGTGGAAGGGCGCAACCTCTGATTCGACCGCATGGAAATGAACCCCAACCTCTCTGAAAAAGCGCAACACGACGTTGTGCTGGTGAAGCGTGCGTTGGAGGACAAGGACCAAAAAGCGTACGCCGAATTGATGGACCGCTACCAGGGCGCGATCTTCCACTTGGTCAACCGGATGGTGTACAGCGAAGACGACGCAGAGGATTTGACCATCGAAACGTTCACGAAGGCGTTCAAGCGGTTGCACCAGTACACCCCAGCGTTTGCCTTTTCCACGTGGCTGTTCAAAATCGCCTCGAACCACACCATCGATTTCATCCGGAAGAAGCGCATCAACGCCCTCTCGCTGGACCGTGGATTCAGCAACGCGGAAGGAGAGCGCATGGAAATCAGCGTCAAAGACGACGGACTGGACCCTATGGAAGCCTTGCAAAAGCAAGAACGGATTGAGCGCATGCGCGAGGTGGTGTCCCAACTCAAAGACCGTTACAGACGGCTGGTGGAATTGCGGTACTTCGAAGAAAAGAGCTACGAAGAAATTTCAGAGGAACTCAACCTGCCCTTGGGCACGGTGAAGGCCCAACTCTTCCGCGCCCGGGACATGATGGCCAAAGTCCTCGAATCCTCGCGGGAAACGATTTGACTCCCATGACGGCTTTTGACGTCATCGCCCCCCATTTTCTGGACCTGTCCGAGTCCCAACTTCTCCAACTCAACGCGTTGGCCGAAACCGTCTGGACCTGGAACGCCAAGATCAACGTGATCTCACGCAAAGACCCGCATGTCATGGAGCGGCATGTCCTGCACAGCTTGGGCATCGCCAAAGTGATGCGCTTCCAACCAGGAGCGCGCGTGCTGGACGTCGGCACAGGCGGCGGATTTCCAGGGTTGCCCCTCGCGGTGCTTCATCCGGAGACCGAGTTTATCCTGTGCGACAGCATCGGCAAAAAAATCAAAGTGGTGGAAGCCGCCGCGAAAGCCGCAGGTCTGAAGAATGTGAAGGCCGTCCACGCCCGCGCCGAGCAGGTTTCCGGCGAGTTTGACTTTGTCGTCAGCCGGGCGGTGACAAGGATGGCGGGCTTCTTGGATTGGATTGAAGGCAAAATTGCCCCGACCCACAACCACGAATTGGCCAACGGCGTATTGTATTTGAAAGGCGGTGATTTGACCGAGGAACTTGCCGAAGTGAATGCACCGCACACCTTGCATCACCTTCGCACGTGGTTCACAGACCCGTTCTTCGAGACCAAGCAGGTCGTCCACGTGGACCTGTCCTGACGGACTGGCTGAACATGAAAGAAGGGAACCCTGGGGGCCCCCTTCTTAACCTGCAAGAAAATTGAAACCAACATGACCGCTGGCCATGTCACAGGAAAGACGGAGCCATTTTTCAAGGGTTGCCTGGGCTGGTCAATTTTTTTCTTGACCTCGCCGATAATCCTGGGTCAGCGGGTGAATTTGTACCCCACACCACGGACAGAGTGAAAGTGCTTGGGGGACTTGGGGTCGCGCTCATACGTCTTGCGGAACGCCAGGATGAAGTTGTCGATGGTGCGCGTGGAAGGAAGCACGTCGTATCCCCACACCATTTGCAGAATGTCCTCCCGGCTGACCACCTCGCCTTCTTTGCCGATGAGCAACTTCAAAAGCATGCCTTCTCGCTTCGACAGCTTGCGCACCGTGCCGTCGTAGGACGTCGCCTCGAAGGCCAAAAAATCCGCACTGCCCTCGCCGATGGTCGCACGCTCGATTTGGGTCCAGGACTCAGAAGGGGTTTGGTCCATCAGCCGGTCCAGGCGGAGCAGCAACTCCTCCATCAAGAACGGTTTTCCGAGGTAATCGTTGGCCCCCAACCTAAGGCCCTCCACACGGTCCACCCCCTCATTTCTGGCGGTCAAAAACAAGATCGGCGTGTCGATGCCTTCCAACCTGGCCGTGCGACAAACGGCAAACCCGTCCATGCCCGGCATCATCACGTCCAAAATCGCCACGCCGAAGCGCTGCCCACGAAGGGCTTCCAAAGCGTCGGTCCCGTTGTTGACCTCCACCACCTTGTGCCCTTCGCTCTTCAAATTCAGCGCCAACATTTGCCGCAAGGACGCGGTGTCTTCTGCGAGCAGAATGCGAACAGGGCTGGGGTTTGATTGTAATTTTGTCATGATGGACGATGCAAAGATGAAGCGGCTGTCGGAAATCGGAAAAAACACCATCGCGGAGGCCCTCGGCATGGAGTTGACCGACCTGCAGGAAGGCGTGGTGAAAGGAAAGCTGCCCGTGGACTCACGAACACACCAACCCTACGGTTTGTTGCACGGCGGCGCGAGCGTGGTGCTCGCCGAAACGCTGGGCAGCGTGGGCTCGCACTTTCTGGTGGCGGACCAAGGCAAAGGCGCCGTGGGCGTGGAAGTCAACGCCAACCATGTGAAGGGCGTGCGCGACGGCTGGGTGCACGGCACCGCCACGTTGGCCCACAAAGGCGGACGAATCCACGTCTGGAACATCGACATCCGAAACGACGACGGCGACCTGGTGTGCACGTCCCGTCTGACCGTCATGATCGTCCCCAACCGTGGCTGACACCGCACCGCAATTGTGGTGGCGTCCGCCTGGAAGCCGCGACATCCACACCATGGTCCCTGCCTCAGACGGAACCACGACGTTCCACTTCGTGCCGTTTGACCGGGAGGGTTCCTCGCCTGCACTGTCCTGGACCGGCCACGTGGTCACGTGTGAATCCCCTGCCCCGGGAACCCTGGCTTTGGCCCGAAAGCCTCTTTCACCTTCCACGTCCCAAGAAGAACACGGAGCCAACGTGGCCCGGGCGCTGGACGCCATCTCCCAAGGGATGTTGGCCAAAGTGGTGATCTCGCGCGGCCAACAGCGCACGTCGAGCGTGACGCCTGAAGAAGCCTTCGCCAACCTGTGCCAGATGCACCCCAACGCGTTGGTCTACTTGATGCACCACCCGGAAGAAGGCACGTGGTGTGGCGCCACACCCGAACTCTTGTTGCGCGCCCAACAACACGACGTCGACACGGTGTCTTTGGCGGGAACACGCAGAACTCCGTCCGTGGCTTGGACCGACAAGGAACGTGTAGAACAACAGCTCGTTACCGACCACATCCTCGACGTGTTGGCCCAAAAAGGGGCCACCCACGTCGCGCTTGACGGGCCGAAAGACAAGACCTACGGCGAACTCGTTCACCTCGAAACACGCATTTCGGCCACCTGCCGAGGCGACCTACAAGAGCTGGCCCAAGCCTTGCACCCCACGCCCGCCGTGTGCGGACTCCCGGTCAAAGAGGCGGCCACATTCATTCGCGGTCAAGAATCCCACGACCGGATGTACTACGCCGGGTTCTTGGGGTGGTCCTCCCCACTTGGCTGCGCCTACTACGTGAATCTCAGGTGCGCCACTTGGGGCTTGGAAGGCGTGAATCTGTTTGCAGGCGGCGGCATCGTGGAGGGTTCCTCTGCGGAGGCAGAGTGGCAAGAAACGGAGGCCAAACTTCATTCCTTCGCCCCTGCATTCCTCCATTGACCGCCCCTACCTTCGAATCATGGCCGACGTCCAACGACAAACCAGTTCACATCCCGCTGCGGCCATCGTCACGGAAGTGCTCGTCGAATTTGGCGTTCGCCACGTCGTGACAAGTCCAGGTTCCCGCAACGCCCCCTTGGTCATGGCCATGCACCACCACCCTGATTTGGAGGTGCATGTCAGCGTGGATGAACGCGCGTCCGCGCATCATGCCTTGGGTTTGGCCCTGGCCACATTCTCCCCTGTGCCCGCCGTGTGCACGTCCGGGACGGCCGCCCTGAACCACGGCCCGGCGCTGGCCGAGGCCACCCATGCACGCATCCCGCTCTTGAGCTTGACCGCCGACCGCCCTGCCGACGTGGTCGGACGGGGACACGGGCAATGCATTCGCCAGCGTCAAGTTCACAGCTTGCATGCCGTCCATTCAGACGAGTTGGACGCCGCCACGTGCACTGAAGACACGCTGTGGGCCAAAGCGCGCCACGCCCTGCACCAGGCCATGCACGGAGGACCAGGCGGCACACCTGGAGGCGTTCATTTGAACGTGCCGTTTCCAGAGCCGCTCTACGATTTGGGACCGGTGCCCACCGCTCCTGAGCTGGATGACACATTGGCGACGCCTGCACCTCGCGTGGGGCAAGCTTTGCCTGAGTCGTTCCAACGTGCCTTGGCCAACGGAAAAGCCCTTGTGGTGGCCGGCCCCAATCCAGGACTGACCCACTGCGACGGCCAAAAACGCCACACCACCCTGCCTTGCCTGGCCGAATGCGGGAGCGGCGTGCACGGTCCCTTGACGGTGCATGGTGGAGAACGACTTCTCGTGAACGGTGCGCTTCCTGAAGCGCTCCGGCCAGAGGTGGTCCTCACGGTGGGCCTCCCTCCCATGTCCAAGGCCATCCGCCACGCCCTGGAAGGACTGCCGCACATGCATGTCGACGGCCAAGGGTGGGACGTGTGGGGCATGTTGCAAGGGTCGTGTGGCCCTGAGGCCCTTGAAACGACCTGCCCAGACAACGTCGCCTCCATCTGGCGTGAAGCGCTGCACAGCGTGCAGGCCACGCACGACTCACACGAGACTGTGTGGAGCGATTGGAAGGCTTGGGACGTGCTTACCGACACCTTGTCTTCATGGACGCACAACCGCGGACCGCAAGGGATCCACCTCGCCAACAGCGCGTCCGCCAGGTACGCGCAATGGTTCAATTTGGAGGACGCCACAGGGCCGGGGTGCCTCATCCACGCCAACCGCGGGGTGGCGGGCATCGACGGCTGCACCTCCACCGCGTTGGGATGGCACGCCGCCAAAACACGCGCGCACCGTGCACACACCACATGGCTCATCACCGGGGACATCGCGTTCCATTACGACGCCAACGCCATGTTGTGTTCCCCTTCGCTGAACCGAGAGGGGCTGAAGATTGTCGTTTTCAACAACAGCGGCGGCGGCATTTTCAGATGGCTGCCGGGCAAGACGCATGCAGACATGTTTGAGCGCCATTTCGAAACGCCCCCCACACGAACCGTGGCCCAGCTGGCAGCTGCCATGGGCGCGAGCCACCGAACAGCACACAACGACGCCCAAATGCGCGAACAATTGACGCTTCTGGCAAGCGATCCTGGCTTCGCGGTTTTGGAAATTGTCACACCCAACGAATCAAGTGGCCAGGTGGCGATGGACTACCTCGGCGCGTTCCAACCCAACCCGTCCTCCCCCTGACATGAGTGCATTCCGTTCTTGGGTCGAAGCGGCCCGACCACGCACCCTGCCGCTGGCCGTCACATGCGTCCTTCTCGGAGGCGCTTTGGCCAAATCATTTGGGCTCGATGCTGACCAAGGCGCGCGGTTTGTCGTCGTGATGTTGGGCGCAGGGCTCACGGTCGTCCTCCTTCAGGTCCTGGCCAATTTCGCCAACGATTTGGGCGACTTTCAAAAAGGCACGGACACCGCCGCCGAACGCACCGACCGGGCGCTTGCGTCAGGTGCGCTGACCGAAACCGCCATGAATCGCGCCGTCAAAGGGACGGCTGTCCTGGCCTTTCTGTGTGGCGTCTCGACCCTCGTCGCGGCATTCCTGGGAACCTCTTCTGCGGCCTTCCAGGCATTCGGGCTGGGGGCCCTCGGCGTGTTTTCCATTGTTGCAGCAATGCGTTATACGATGGGGCGCAAATCATATGGTTACAAAGGACTTGGAGATGTTTATGTGATGTTGTTTTTTGGCCCCGTCGGTGTGCTGGGTGTGGGGCTTTTGCTGACCCACGCTGTGGACATCGCTTGGCTGTGGGTCGCCCTCTTTTCTGGGTGCATGAGCGTCGCTGTCCTCAACCTCAACAACCTCCGCGACCACGCTTCCGACGCCCTTGCTGGCAAACACACCCTTGTGGTCCGGCTGGGGTTTCGTCGGGCCAAACTGTACCATTTGGCCGTCCTCGGCCTCGGGTGGTCGGCACTGGCCGTGTTCTTCACAACCACCCAGACCGAAGGGGCATGGCGAGGCACCATGTGGTACGCACTTTTGGCGTTGCTGCACGCCCGTCACGCCGTCGACGTGTGGCGTTGCACAGACCCGTCCACGTTGGACCCCGAATTGAAACGCATCGCCCTGTCCACCTTCCTCGTCGCGCTGTTCATGTTCATGGACCAAACCTTGGGCGCATGAACGCACACGACCCATGGCCACCCGCCCCGGTCCTTCGAGGACTCAAGATGGCGGTGCTGGAGCATCCCTTGGTGTTCAAGGTGCCCGCCCAAACGTCCAGGGACACCCTTCGAAACAAACCCACTTGGTTCCTGGTCGCGGAAGACGACCAAGGCCGTGTGGGCGTCGGAGAATGCAGTTTGATCCTGGGGTTGTCTCCTGAAACGGAAGACGTGGCGCGCACGATGCTCCACGACATCGCGGCCAAAAGTGTCTTGGACGCCATGGCCGTGCCTGCCTCGTGCCCGGCGGTCCGGTTCGCCGTGGAAACGGCGGCGTGGGATTTGGCCCAAGGCGGGACTGGAACCCTGGCGACCTCGCCATTTTCTGACGGAGCGCGGGGCATCGACATCAATGGTTTGGTGTGGATGGGGGACGCCGAGTCCATGCGCACCCAATTTGACATCCTTGTCCAACGCGGCTTCACCACGCTGAAATGCAAGGTGGGCGCCTTGGATTGGGAGCAAGAGCACGAGGTGTTGCGGGCGTTCCGCGATCGCTGCCCCGCCTCAGACTACACCTTGAGGGTGGACGCGAATGGGGCCTTCAGCAAACTGTCTTCCGACGACACGGCGCGCAGGCTTGAGGCGTTGGCCGAGCTCGAGGTGCACAGCATTGAGCAACCTCTCATGCCTGCAGACCGGGATGGGCTGGCCGACCTGGCCGACCGAGCCGTCGTGCCCATCGCCTTGGACGAAAGTTTGATTGGGGTCACCTCCCTGGCTGACAGAATGAGGTTGCTGGACCACGTGCGGCCGCAGCACCTCGTCCTCAAGCCCTCGCTGGTGGGTGGGTTGGACGGGGCCACGGTGTGGTCCAAACTGGCCGAACAACGCGGCATGGGCTGGTGGGTCACTTCCGCCCTGGAATCCAATGTGGGCTTGTCGGCCATTGCGCAATGGGTGGCGGTGCAACCGGCGGTGTCCGGCGCCGCGTCGCCACTGCCTCAAGGGCTGGGCACAGGAGGGCTGTTCACCAACAACATTCCTGGCCAACTCGACGTGAGAGGAGGCCAACTGCACACCGTGTCCCAGTCGGCGAGGAACGAAACCCGCTGGCGCCGTGCCCTTGAGGGCGCGGTCCCGCATGAACCTGGATGCGCCTGCGGCGGCCACCACGACGCACCATGACCTCAGGCCGCATCGAGTGGAACCGACAATCTTGGCCTGCCACCGGCATGGGGGCCAAAGAATTTGGGCGCACCCAAGGCAGGCGGGCGGCGTGGCTTGGAGACGTCGCTGAGGTTTGGCGACGCTGGTGCGCCAAGGAGGAACCCGGCCTCGCGGTGACCACCTCCGGAACCACAGGACCCCCCAAACGTGTCCAGCACTCCCGAAACGCCACGGCCTTCAGCGTGGCCCAGACGGCCGAGGCCTTGGACCTGCGCCAAGGATGCCACGCCGTGTTGGCGCTGCCGACCACGTTTGTGGCAGGCCAGGCCATGCTCGTTCGGGCCTTGGTTGGGCAGTGGCGCCTGACGCTGGTGGAGCCGAACACCACCCCTTCTTGGGCCGGTGCATGCGACTTCACCGCCATGACGCCCCACCAAACCCGAGGTTGGCTGGAGCACGGCACAGGATCCGCCACCACCTTGCTGCTCGGCGGCGGGCCGGTGTCCCCTGCCCTGCTTCGGGCCTTGCTGGCGTCACCACGCGTGTCGTTCGTGTGGGAGGGGTTTGGCATGAGCGAAACCCTCACCCACGTCGCCCTGAGGCGCCTGGATTATGTGCGAGACTTGGCCGCGCCGTTTGTCCCCTTGCCAGACACGTGCGTGACGGCGGACGCCCACGGGTGTGCGCGCATTGACGCCCCAGGCCGTGAAGTGCACAGGCTGTCCACGTCTGACCTCGTGGAAATGAAGGACAACGGGTCTTTCGTGTGGCTCGGACGCCGCGACGACGTCGTCAACTCCGGCGGCGTGCTGGTGCATCCCACGGAAGTGGAGCAGGCCTTCCACAACATGTGCCCCGACTGGGTTCAGGACTTTGTGGTGTACGGTCGACCCGACGACACCCTTGGGTTTGAAGTGGTCTTGCGCGTGCAGAGCGATGCGCCCAGAGGCGACCTCGAAGGTGCGTTTCTCGCGTGGCGCCGCCAACTCAAAGACCTCCTTGGAACCGCCAAAACGCCCCGCTCCGTGGAGTTGGGCGCGGTGCCCCGATCCGACCGCGGGAAAGTCCTGCGTCGGGCATTGCGGTGACGGGGTTTGGCCCAATTTTGCATCCATGTCTGCACACGCCCGCCCCGTGTTGGTTTTCGCCACACACAACCCCCACAAGGTTCGAGAAATCCAAGAAATGCTCGCCGACCGGTACGAGGTCAAGAGCCTGACAGACATAGGCTGTCACGAAGACATCGTCGAAGACGCCGACACGCTGGAAGGCAATGCCCGCATCAAGGCGCTTCACGTCGTGAAGCACTACGGGCTGGATTGCTTTGCAGACGACACAGGGCTGGAAGTGGAAGCGCTGAACGGGGCCCCGGGCGTGTTCAGTGCGCGCTATGCGGGAACGCATGGGGATGCCGAGGCCAACATGGCCAAGTTGCTCCGTGAGCTTGAACGCGCTGAACAGGCAGGCAATCCTTCGCGTCAAGCGCAGTTCCGAACGTCCATTTGCCTCGTCCAACAAAGCCAAGAGCGGCTGATTGAAGGGATCTGTCGGGGCCGCATTGAACGCCAACAATCCGGGACCAAAGGGTTTGGGTACGACCCCTTGTTCACCCCTGAAGGCCACGAGGTGACCTTCGCCGAGATGGATGCTGTGCAGAAGAACGACATCAGCCACCGCGGCAAAGCGGTGCGCGCCATGCTCAATCACTTGCTCGCGTGATTGTGGAAAAGCCCCTTGAATACTTGGGGTTTTTTGGTGGAGCGGGCGGGCACCAGGTGCGTTGGACGTCGCATCTTTGGCCCGATGAATTACCTTGATTTTGAAGAGCCGATCAAGACGTTGCGCGAGCAGCTTGACCAGGCGAAAGAGATCCAAGACAAGAACGACCTCGACATGGCCACCACCGTCGAGGAGTTGGAGGTGAAGATCCAGGAAGTCATCCAGGAGATCTACAGCAAACTCACCCCTTGGCAACGCGTCCAAGTGAGCCGCCATCCAGACCGCCCCTACACCCTGGACTACATCCAAGCCTTGACGGACGGAAACTTCCTCGAATTGCACGGGGACCGCACGGTGAAGGACGACAAGGCCATGGTCGGAGGGTTGGGCGAGCTCGATGGTCGCCCCGTCATGTTCATTGGCCAGCAGAAAGGCGCCAACACCAAGATGCGCCAATACCGGAACTTCGGCATGGCCAACCCTGAGGGGTACCGCAAGGCCTTGCGCCTGATGAAGCTCGCCGAGAAGTTCAACGTGCCTGTGGTGACCCTGATTGACACCCCTGGCGCGTATCCCGGTCTTGAAGCCGAGGAACGTGGGCAAGGCGAGGCCATCGCACGCAACCTCCTTGAAATGTGCCAACTGCAAGTCCCCATCCTGTGCATGGTGATCGGCGAAGGGGCCTCAGGAGGTGCGCTCGGCATCGGCATTGGCGACAAGGTGTTCATGATGGAAAACACCTGGTACAGCGTCATCAGCCCCGAGTCGTGCTCTAGCATTTTGTGGCGCTCTTGGGACTTCAAGAAGCAAGCGGCTGAGGCCCTCAAACTCACAGGAGAGGACATGAAGGGCCTGGGGTTGGTGGACGACATCGTGCCGGAACCCCTCGGCGGCGCCCACGCCAACCGAGAAGAGACCTTCGCCACTGTGAAAAACCTGCTCATCACGGAACTCGATAAACTTCAAAAACTCAACGCCGACAAACGGGTCAACAGCCGCCTCCGCAAGTTCTCCAACATGGGGGTCGTGGCTGGCTGATTTCTGTCCTTGAGTTGGTTACTTTTGCACTGAATTCACAACAAACATGCGCATTCTTTCTACCCTTTTGGCAGCCGTGCTTCTCGCGGGATGCAGCCTGCCCAAAATGATCAAAACGGTGGAGGAGATCAACCTCGAGGTGACTCCTTCTCCCGTCGTGCTTCAAGGCAACGACGTCACCATCGACATCACAGGAACTTTCCCTCCGAAGTACTTCGCGAAGAAGGTGACCGTGGAAGCCACTCCCTACCTCGTGTGGGAAGGCGGTGAAGTGGCGTTCGAATCGGTCAACTTCCAAGGCGAAGACGCCGCCGGCAACGGCACCGTGGTCAGCTGGGAGAACGGCAAGTCGTTCAACTACACCTCCACCGTCACCTACGTCGGCGAGATGAAGGACAACGCCCGCTTGGAGTTGCGCATGTCTGGCGCCCAAGGCGACAAGACTGGCGAGTTTGGCGCCATCACCCTCGCCAAGGGGGTCATGGCCACCCAGGACTTGATCCAACCTGACGAGGCGTTTGTGATCGCGTCCGACAACTTCCAACGCGTCATCACGTACGTGCAGGACTTGACCTTCAACTACGGCTACCAGAGCAGCGCCGTCAAGAGCGCCGAGTACCGCGACGAAGATTGGAAAGCGACCAAGGATTTGTTTGCACTCGCTGCGTCTGCAGACAGCGTCAACGTGATTGGCGTGACCACCACATCGTACGCGTCACCTGAAGGTGAGATTTCCTTGAACGAGGACCTCGCCATGGACCGCGCCAAGTCCGCCAACAAGGCCGTGACACGCGAATTGGGTCGCAAGAAGTTGAATTTGGAGGACGATGCTGTTCGCGCCGAGCCCAAAGGTGAGGACTGGGAAGGATTCAAGAAGGCCATGCGCGCCTCGGACATCGCAGACAAGGATTTGATTTTGCGTGTCCTCGAGATGTACAGCGACAAGAACAAGCGTGAGGACGAGATCAAGAACATCGCGAAGACCTACAAGGAAATCGAGAACAACATCCTCCCCGACCTTCGTCGCAGCCAGGTCGGCATCACCTACACCGTGGAAGGTTACACGGATGAGGAGTTGGTGGACCTCGCCAAAGGCAACGCCGACATCTTGACCGTGGAGGAATTGCTCTTCGCAGCCACCTTGTTCGACGATTTGAACGACAAGTTGGAAGTGTACCAAAACACCGCCCGCGTGCACGCCGACGACTACCGCGGCCACAACAACGTGGGTGTCGTGTTGACCGACCTCGGCCGCATGAAGCAGGCTGAAGAGGCCTTCAACGCAGCCAAATCCTTGGCCAGCGGCAACGGCGTGGTGAACACCAACCTCGGCGCCATGGCCCGCCAGAACGGCGACGTCGAAGGTGCAGCATCGTACTACGGCAAAGCCAACGGCGGTGCAGAATTGAGCTACAACAAAGGCGTGTTGGCCATCGCGCAAGGCGATTACGGACGTGCCATCTCAAGCATGGGTGGCAGCGCCACCTTGAACTTGGCCTTGGCCAAGATCTTGAACGGCGACGCCAACGGCGCCCGCACCACCTTGCAAAACGGGGACTCCGACAGCGCCATCGCCGACTACCTGTTGGCCGTGTGTGCCGCCCGCCTCGACGACGCTGCTGGTGTGCGCAAGCACATTCGTGCCGCCATCGACAAAGACGCATCCTTGCGCAACCGCGCATTGAGCGACCTCGAATTCCGCAACCACAAGGAATCCCTCATCAACTGAGGCCATTCCGGTTGGCCCTATTGAAAAAGCCCGGCCAGTTGGCCGGGCTTTTTGTTGCCTTGCATGTTCAGGCTCAGGCGTGTCTCAAATGAAGGGCCGCCTGCCACAGCACCACGCCGGCGCACACGCTGACGTTGATGCTCTGCTTCACGCCGTACTGGGGCATCTCCAACACGACGTCGCAGAGGTCCAGCACTTCTGGCGACACGCCGCGCACTTCATTGCCAAGCACCAAGGCCCATTTCTCGTTTGAAGCGGGCTGCCATTCGTGGAGCCACGTGCTGACGTCGGCCTGTTCCACGGCGGCCACCTTCCACCCCTCCGCTTGAAGGGAGTGCACCGCATCCAAGGTGTTGTCCCATGGCCGCCACGGCAAATGGCCGCTGGACCCCAGGGCGCTCTTCAAGATGTCGCGGTGCGGGGGATGGCACGTGATGCCACACAGGTCAAGTCCTTCGATTCGGAAGGCGTCGCCTGAACGAAAACAGGCGCCCACGTTTTGGCCGCTGCGGACGTTGTCCAGCACCAGCCGGATGGGCATGCAAGCCGCACTCGCATACGACTCGGCGGCGATTCGCTCCCCTTTCCCAGAAGCCGTGGCCATCAGCGGATGTGCAACGAATAGGGCAAGCGGGCCTGAATGGCGTCGCCCGTCTCGACCATGCGACGCACCTGCCAGAGTTCGCGAAGCATGGCTTCGTCCACCCCGGTCAACCCCATGGCCTGGAGCCCCAACTCGGCCCCGGTCAAATCCTGGATGAAGGTTTCGAACGGATCGCCTGCCTCGGGAAGGGCGACGCGGTCGACGTCTTCCAAGGCAATGTCTGCCAGAGCTGCGGCATGCGCCACGGCGTCTTCCAAGTCGCCGAGTTCGTCCACCAACCCCTTGGCCAAGGCATCTGCCCCAGTCCAAACGCGGCCGCGCGCCACCTCTTCCACTTCCGCTTGGGTCATGCCACGACCCTCGGCCACCCTGGATGTGAAGGTGTCGTAGACGTCGGTCACGCTTTCGTTGATGGCCGCCAACGTCACCGCATCCGGCGCGAACATGCCGTCGGGTTGACCGGCGTGGTCGTGAAGGGCCACTTCGTCGAACGTGATGCCGGCGTGCTTCTCCAACATGCCTCCCAGGTTCGGGATCATGCCAAACACCCCAATGGACCCTGTGATCGTGGTCGGGTTGGCGTAAATGCGGTCTGCTGCGCAACTGATGTAGTATCCGCCGGACGCAGCGAGGTCGCTCATGCTTACAACAAAGGGCTTGCCGGCTTCTTTGAGCAACATGGTCTCGCGCCAGATCACGTCGCTGGCCAAGGCGCTGCCGCCTGGGGAATTCACCCGCAACACCACCGCTTTGACGTCGTCGGCCTCGCGCGCCTCACGCAACGCCTCGGCCGTGGTTTCTGACCCGATGGTGGCGTTGTCGCCTTGACCGCTCTCAATCGCCCCGACCGCATAGATCACGGCCACGTTGCCTCCGAGGTTGTCGCTGTCCTCGTCCTCTTCCTCCGATTCCACTTCTTCCAACACCTTGGCCAACGCGTCCATGCCACCCAAGAACCGCTCCTCCAGCGTGTACTCGCCGAGGGAGATGAAGGAAGGCTCTTCGCCGTCCAGCTTCTCTTCCAGAAGCGCGGTCAATTCGTCTTCGTACAGCAAGCCGTCCACCAACTTGGCGTCCACGGCGTCTTGCGGGCTTCGGATGGTCAAGTCGTTGGCGAGCGCGTCCAATGTGCCCGGCTCCAAGCCCCGTGCCCCTTCAACGTCCGAGGCCATGTCCTGCCAAAAGCCCGAAAGCAAAGCCCGGGTTTGTTCCTTGTTGGCGTCGCTGAAATCCTTGCGCAAGAAGGGTTCCACCGCGCTCTTGTATTTGTTTCCAGGGCCACGCACCACGGTGACGTCGATGCCCAGCTTTTCGAACATGCCTGGGTAGAACATGCTCTGGCTGCGGAGGCCGTTGAGGGTCATCCCACCTTGGGGGTGCAAGTACACCTGATCTGCCGCGGAATTGAAGTGAAGTGCACGCTGACTCATGCTCTCGCTCCAGGCCACAATGAACTTGCCGCTGTCCTGAAGGACGGCCAATCCGGCGCGCAAGTCTTCCATCATGCTGGGCATGACGGCCACGTCGGCCACGTTGAGCAACACACCTTGGATTTGGTCGTCGCCCGCAGCGCGGTAAAACGCGTCCAGGATTTGGTTCAGACCCAACTGCATGCTGGGCTCCAAGCCTCCTGCGAGGCTGAATGAAAACGGGGAGTCTCCTCCGCCCCGCTCCACGATGGGCGCCTCCATGGTCACCCTGAGGACGTTGGCGTCGTCGAGGTCCAAATCTGGGCCAGCAGACGCTTCCACATCGGCGAACGCACCCACGATGCCCCCCACCAACACGCCAACAAAAATGAAGATCAACACGGTGCCTGCCACGAGCAAGCCCAACGTCGACCCGATGGCCGAACTCAAGATGTTTTTTCCAAATGACATGCCCCAAATTTAACACCCCATGCCAGCCCCTGGCTACCTTCGAATGAAAATGAATGTGAGAACAGTCTACCTGGGGTTGGGCACAAATTTGAGCGACCGGCATGCCTGGCTGGATCAAGGGCTGGCGGCGTTGGAAGCGGCGTTGGTGGCGCGGAAGTCCGTCCAAGCCATGTCCATGTCCCCACGCTACGAAACAGAGGCCTGGGGCATGGCTGAGGGCACGCCGGCGTTTCTAAACATGGTGGTTGGGGTGGACACCGACATGCCGCTGGACGGGTTGCTTCGCGTGCTCCTCGACATCGAACGTGAACACGGCCGAGTCCGCGACGCCAGCGCGGAGGGCTACCTCAACCGCACGTTGGACATGGACATCTTGTGCACCTCCGAGGGAGAAACTTCGCGCACGGACGACTTGGCGGTGCCCCATCCCAGGATGATGTCAAGGCGCTTCGTGTTGCAGCCTTTGGCGGACCTCGCCCCCGACTTGAAGGTGGAAGGGAAAACGGTGCGCAAGGCCCTGGAAGCTTGCCCCGTCAAGCCAGAAGTCGTGCCTTTCGCCACCCCATCTTGACCTACCTTCCAGACGTGTATTCAAGCATTGCAATTGAAGGAGGCATCGGCGCGGGCAAGACCACGTTTGCGACGTGGTTGGCGGAGGAGTTGGGGGCTGAACTGATGCTTGAGCGTTTCGAGGAAAACCCTTTCCTCGAGAAATTTTACGACAACCCTGAAGCGCATGGCTTCAGTGTGGAGCTGTCGTTTTTGGCAGACCGCTACAAGCAAATGCAATCCGCCATCCGCGGTCGGAATTTGTTCAAGCAGCGAATCGTGGCGGATTACAGCTTTGTGAAGAGTTTGATTTTCGCCAAAGTCAACCTGCCCAAAGACGAATTCAACCTGTTCAACACCATGTTCAGCATGATGCACGCCCAGCTCCCTCAGCCGGAGGTGGTCGCCATCCTGGACCCAGGGAGGGTGCGGCAGGAAGCCCAGATTGTGAAACGTGGCCGGTCCTACGAGCAAGCGCTTCCCGAGGGTTACTTGGACCGCGTGGCGGCAGGCTACGCCTCCCATTACAAGCATGCGCGTGGCTCTCGGATCCTTTGGATTGACACATCCGACTTGGACTTTGTGACCCAACCCCAAGCACTGTTTCTGTTGAAGGACGCCGTGCTCGCCCCACGCAAGCCCGGAGTGCACCGCTTCAAAGTGACGGCCCCATGAAAAGACCTGCGGTCGTCCAGCCCGACTTGAACCCCCTTGTCGATGTCGAGGCCCTGCCACGCGTCGAGGAGGATCGCCTGACGTCCCTGCCTCGGGCCTACGCCAAAGCCCGAGCCCTGGTGTACGGGGTGACATTTGCCTTGACCGGCCTGGCGTGGGCGGCCCCGTGCCTTTGGCTCTCCATGTTGGAGGGTGAACAAGCCCCCCCGGCCGCGTTGTGGTGGGCCTTGGGCGGGGCTTGGACTGCAGTGATGACGCTGTGGGGGCTGGAAGAACGCATGGGTTGGCCCCTGCGTGGTTTTTTGGTCCGTCAACAAGATGTCGTGTACCGGTCAGGATGGTGGACCACCCAAGTGGTGGCCGTGCCCTTTTCTCGGATTCAACACAGTGAAATCCAACAAGGGCCTTTGGGAAAATGGCTGGGGTATTGCTCGCTGAAATTGTTCACGGCCGGCGCATCGGGGGCCAACCTCAACATCCCAGGACTGCCACCTGAGACTGCACGAAACATCCGTCAACTGCTTGAAGCCAACCGAGGTGTTTGACCGTCCTCAACGGCAACACGCCCTCGGGTTGCTGATCCTGATTGGGTGGCAAGCCCAGGCGCTGGTGCGCTCGACGTGGCCCGTCTTAGTGGCTTTTTATTTCCAAGGCGACCGGGACGCCCGGTTCTTCATTTGGGCCATCGGGGCAGGGTGCACCTTGACCTTTTTGGGCGCGGTGTTGCACTTCGCGCGCTTCACATTTCACTTGGAAGCCGACCAACTCCATGTCCGGAAAGGCGTGTTGGTCCGCGACAAGGTGAACATCCCCCTGGACCGCGTGCAAGCCGTCCACGTCGAACAAAACCTCTTGCAACGCCTGTTCAAGGTGTGCGGATTGAAAATCGACACGGCGGGATCCGCGGGAAGCGAACTGGTCATCCACGCCTTGCCGTGGGACGACGCCCATGCCCTGCGCAGCCGTTTGCTTCAATCTGCCCAAGTCACAACCGCTGAGGTCGAGGACGAACCACGCCCTGGCGACACCGACACCACCAACCTCGTCGCCGCCCTGGACACCGCCACGTTGTTGAAGGTGGGGCTCTCCCAAAATCACCTTTCGAAAATTGGGTTCGCCATCGGGGGTTTGTTGACGTTTCAGGGGGTGGCCTGGGAAGTCGTGGCAGAACTGTGGCAACAGGTGCCGTCACTCTACAGGACGGTGTTGTTGTTTCTGTCGCCCTTGCTTTTCGTGCTCTCCCCGGTGGTCATCGCCGCCGTGTCGGTGTTGATTTCGGTGGCCACCTCGGTGGTGAAGTACTGGAAACTTCGGGTTTGGGTGGAAGCAGACGAAGACCCGACCAAGCGTGCCCTTCACCTGACCCAGGGCCTGCTGAACCGCCAAAGCATGCAAGTTCCCCTGCACAAAGTGCAATGGGTGATGTGGGAGAACACTTGGATTCGAAGGCAATTCGGATTCGACACGTTGCACGTGCGTCAGGCGTCTGCAGGTGGCGCTGGCCCTGCCATTGGCGGGCTGAAATTGACCATCCCTGCGGTGGACGGACTGCCTACGCGAGCGCTTGAGAGCCTGGTGTTTCCCTCTTGGCCTGAGCGTACCCTGGTCACGCTGCGTCCCTTGGCTTACGCCTTCTGGATGAGGTGGCTCAAACGCATGTTGATGTGGTCCCCACTTGCGGTGGCTGCCAGCTGGCACCTGGGCTGGCCGACTGGCGCGGTCGTCCTGGGGGGATGCGCAGCGTGGACGTGGTTCTGGGCACGTGCTTGGCACCGCGGCATGTGGGCCACCACCGACGGACGCCACGTGTCGGTGCACCGTGGGTGGCTGTTCCGCAAGCGCATCATGGTCGATTGGACCAAACTTCAAGCCGTCCAATTCACCCAAAACCGCATCCAAGCCCGACGTGGTGTCGCGCACCTGACTTTCCACACAGCATCCGGCGTGGCGGTCTTGCCTTACCTCCCCACCTCCACGGCGTTGCAGATTCGGGACTTGGCCTGCGCCCAGGTGAACGGCCACCGTGGGGCATGGATGTGATTTGACAAGGCGTCACCCCCTATTTTCGCGCCATGAAAACCTTCACGCTTCTCCTCACTTTGACCTTGGGATGCGCCGTGGGCAGCTTCGCCCAAAACGAGCCCATCTCCCTCAGCACCGAAGTCACCACGTCGTATTACACCGACGGGTCGTCCCAATCCAATTCGCGCATGCTCTTTTACGTGGGCGAAGGATCGGCCCAACGGATGGGGTTCATCGGGGCGAGGCTCAAGCCGCACCTCAATCAAGCCCCCGAGGTCCAAGCGAACTACAAATCGTTCCGCGCATGGGGCCTGGCCAGCCAAACGTTGGCCTTGACCTGCAGCGCCACCCTCATTGCCGCCATTTTCGCAGAGGACCCTGAACCCGCCCCCGGCCAAAGTGAATTGGCCGCGCAAATCGGCCATTACAAATGGGGCATCCTTTCCGGCGTGGCGTATTTGACCACCGGCATGATTGCCTCAGGCAAGCTGGAAAAGACCATCGACACCCACAACGCGGTGATCAGCCCCACCTTGTCCAGCCATGGCGTGGGCGTTCAACTCCAATTCTGATTCCATGATTCGCACATTTCACCTCGTTGGGTTGGCCCTGGCAGTGGCATTGACTGCGGGCACCTCGGCCCAAGCCCAAACCCGAGCCGCCGTCTTCGAGGACGGCAACAAACTCGATTACAATGTCTTGAGCGAGTCTCCGGACGACCTCAAACCCATGTGGCTGCACTGGGGCATCTTCTCTGAAGGCGCCTTGTACGGGGCCCAAATCGACAAGTGGATCCCGGGAAAAGCACGGATTCAATTCACCACAAGTTTGGCCGGATCCAACCTGCTCATGCCGAACGAAGATTCCTTGTTCGTGGACGGCACGCGTCCAGCAGGTCGGTCGTGGCGGTTGCGCGGGCATGTCTTCCTGTCCTCATGGACCAAGATCAAAACCAAGCGCCTCTCCCTCCAAAGCAAGTCCACTGGGTACAATGAAGTGACCCGCTACACCGTGGAAATGGACGTGCCTCGCACGAGTTACCTCGCTTTCCACGGCGGCGTGAGCTACCAAAACCTCGCGGCGGTGGAATCTGTGAGCTACGGTGAATTGGCGCTCGGCGTCAGCTTGGTCCGCGCCCGTCACATCGACTTCGAGGTCTACGACGAAGGCAAGTCCGGTGCGGTCCGTCAGCGAGGCGGTTCGTTCATGGAACTCTACGCGGACGCCCTCATCTTCAACAATCCCGCCCCTTTCCTGCTTTCCACCCAAGAGTACTTTGAAGAGGATGGTCTTGAGGCCCGTCCTGTGGGCATGGAAATCGCCTGGAAAGGCTTGGCCACCGCCACTGGCAAGGGCGGCTTTGGGCTCTGGCTGAAGGCGGGCATGATGGTCGGACCATACCGCACCACCGGCGTGTTCGGAGGAGGCTTCTCCTTCGCCTTGATGGACGACGCACGCCAAATCTGACCGCCCCATGCGTCTTCTCCGCATCACCTGCGTTCTTGCACTCCCCCTTCTGGCGGGTTGCTCCGCCCTGAACGTCCAGACCCACCTCAACGTGGAGGGCACAGCCGAGGGCACCACGGTGGAGCGCGACGTCTCGGTGGGAGAAGACGGGGTCACCTGGCGTGATGTGACGGACGGCCAAGACGACATTTCGCTCTCCAACCACGAAGGCTACCACCTCATCCGTTGGCAGGCCGAGGGGCATTTCCCCGAGGTCGTGCCCTTGCTGCCCGAGCGGCGCAATCCACTCAAATTCTTGGATGTCGGCACGCTGGTGGGCGGCGCAGCCCTGATGGGGCGAGGCATCGCCAACGAGAGCAACGGCACCGGGCCAAGCGACCCGGCATGGCAAATCGGCGGTGGATTCTTCACTGCGTTTTTTGGCGGACTTGGGTTGATTGTCCCGCCCAAAAAAGTCTTCGACAACACGCTTCAAGCTCCTGAACTCCTCCCCATGCCGTCCCGCCAAGAGGACGAGCCGGAGGTGGCGGTGCACGCCGTGGATTTGGCCTTGGATACGGGCGACTACAAGTGGCGGAATTACCGTGACTTGAAAGCGTTTGAAGCGAGGCGTGCCTACTACAGCAGTCAACTTGACGAAGCCTTCCTGCTGGAAGACAGCAACCTCGACGACGAGGTTCAACGCGTGTTTGAGCAGACCCAATGGATGGCTGAAGAAGACGACCAAGCGGACAACGCCGTGGCCATCCACGGGCGGTTGACCGAGGTGGTGGAGCACCGGGTGGGTGCGTTGATGCGGTACCAACTCGAGTCAGACTGGGCCGTGCACAACCCTTACGGCATCGCCACAGATACACTGCACATCACCAGCTGGTCGACGTGGTCTGGGTATGTCGTGGGCGCTGGCATGCGCAGGGATTTGGTCAGCGAAGGCTTGAGTTTTGCAGCCGTGCAAGCCTTGGGAACAGAGGAAACCACCTGGCCGTGGCGCGCCAAGGCGGACGAGGATTTGGAGACCGAATGGAAAAGCACCTGGGACACCCTCACGGTTCGGCCAGCAACCGAGGCGGGCAAAGTGTCCAAGGCCTTGCCGTCGGTGGTCACTGTGAAGGGAGAACGTGGCTTCGGAAGTGGGTGCATCGTGGACGAGGCTGGGTACATTGTGACGAACCATCACGTGGTGAACGACAGCTCAGACGTGTGGACCGTGCGCTTCCACGACGAGCGAGAACTTCCAGCTGAACTCGTGCGCTGGGACCCCGTGCGTGACCTGGCCCTGCTGAAAGTCGACACGCTGGGGTTGCAGCCCTTGGCCTGGTGCACTGAAGCGCCTTCCGTGGGCGACGAGGTGTACGCCATCGGAACTCCCTTTGAGGAGAGCTACGACGCCACCGTGACCCGCGGCATCCTCTCGGCCAAACGCGGCAGCGATTCCTACCAAACCGACGTGGCCATTTCACCCGGCAACAGCGGAGGCCCCCTCCTCAACGACCAGGGCGAACTGGTGGGCGTGGTGAACGCCAAAGTGGTGGCCAAGGGCGTGGAGGGCATCGGCTTCGCCATCCCCCTTCACGAACTTCTGCCGGGCCTCTGGCTCACGCGCTGACGCGAGGTTGGCGGTGTTGATCTGAAAAGTAACTTCGGAGCGATGAAGAACTTGACCAGTTTTTGGACACTGTCGTTGTGCCTGGGCACCTTGTGGGGCCAGGTCGACGACGAGTTTTGGTTCGTGGCGCCGGAGGTGACTTCCTCGCACGGGGACAGCCCGGTTCTGTTGCGATTTGCGACGTTCGACAATCCTGCCCAAGTGGTGGTCGACATGCCAGCCAACGCCAACTACAACACATACAATCTGAACATCCCCGCGAACAGCGCGTTGAGTTTGGACCTGACAGATTCTTTGTCCTGGTACGAAAATCAACCGTTTGACGACGTGCTTGACAAAGGGATCCACATCACAAGCACTTCGGAGATCTCGGCGTACTACGAGGTGAACCGACACAACAATCCAGACATTTTTGCCCTGAAAGGCGACAATGCCTTGGGCACGTCGTTCCACTTGCCCTTTCAGAATTTCACCAACAACGGGTACACGTCCTCTCCGTCTGGCTTCGATGTGGTGGCGACCGAAGCCAACACCACGATCACCATCACCCCCACCCAGGACCTGATTGGACACCCCGCAGGTGTGGCGTTTGACGTGGTTTTGCCATTTGCTGGCTCCACGTATTCCGCAAGGGCCGTGGGCACGTCCGCTGGAGCCCACCCCGTTGGAACGACCGTGACCTCAGACCGGCGAGTCGCAGTCACCATGCACGACGACTCCGCCAGCGGGGCTGCGTTCGGAGGGTGCTCGGATTTGATGGGAGATCAAATCGTGCCTGACAACATTCTGGGAACCGAATATGTCGCGGTGCACGGCTATCTGGCCGGAGACGACAGGCTCCAAATTTTGGCCGTCGAAGACGGCACCGAGGTCACGGTCGACGGCGCCACGGTGGCGACCCTTCAAGCGGGGGAAGCCCACCAACATGTCCTGAACACGCCCTCGGCGTTCATCGAGGCGTCGGCCCCCGTGGCCGTGTGGCAATCGACGGGATTTGGATGCGAATTGGGAGGAGCTCAACTGCCCAGCGTCAAATGCACAGGATCCACCTCGACCGTCTTCGTGCGCTCCACAAGCGAGACCATGCGTTTGAACATTCTGGTGCCCAACGGGGGACAAGGCGATTTCCTCTTCAATGGCAACGCAGGCGTCATCAACGCCACCAATTTCGCCGTGGTGCCTGGCAACACCGACTGGATGTTCGCACAGGTGACCACACTCGAAGGCCAAATCCCCGTCGGCGATGCCACCCGCATCGAGAACACCTCCACCCCATTTCACCTGGGCATCATCAACGGCGGAGCTTCTTCTGGCACCCGATTCGGCTACTTCTCGGACTACGGTGCGCTGAAATACGAAACGTCATACCAGCAACTGAACTCCTGCCTGGGGGATCCGCTTGAACTCGCCGTCAACCCCATTGAAAACGGATTGTACCAGTGGACGGGCCCCAACAACTTCTCGGCCACAGGGCTCGAGGTCAACGTGGGCATCGCCAACACGAACACGGCCGGCATCTACGTGGTGCAAGGCTACACCGGAGAATGTGAGATTGAAAACGATTCGATGGAGGTGGTGGTTCACCAGCCCTTGGCTCCGCCCTTGCTGAGTGGGGACATCGAAACATGCGAAGGGTTGACCATTTCCATGGGGGCCGATTCCGAAGACGTCCTGTGGACGGGGCCCGACGGCTTTGAAGCCCAGGGTCAATTTGTTGTCATCGACAACGTCACAGTGGGCGACGCTGGGGTCTACACGGCGACGCTCAACGACCCCTACTGCCCCCCTGGCGCGGAGAGCTCTTTGATGGTGACCGTGGCCACGGACGAAGACCTCGCCTTTGTGTGGGAAGACGACCGCGAATTCTGCCAAGGAGAAGAGGTCGTCATCGGCTTGCCTTCGGAAGTCTTCGGCTCACCTGAAATCAACTGGGTCTTTTACGAAGAGGGTGTCGACGAGCCTGTGGTTCTGGCCACGGGTCAAGATGCGACCGTCACATCGGCGGGCATGCTCGTGGTGGAGGCATTCTCAGAGCCCCCGTGCGTGGTGCGCTCGGAGGGCATCATCCACATCACCTACGCCGATTGCGATTTGGTCATTCCCAACGTGATCACCCCTGGCGACGACAACCTGAACAAGCGATTTAAGGTGACCAACCTCAACCAGTTCCCCAACTCCACCATCCAGATTTTCAACCGGTGGGGCCAGGAGGTGTTCAGCCACGACGACTTCGGAAGCACGAGCGGATGGTTGCCAGATCAAGACCTCTCCGAAGGGGCGTACTACTTCGTGTTGCACGTGGCGCGCACAGACCAAGTCATTGGCGTGCAGACGGAGAATGGGGTGACGACCTACGACCAGCCTGGGGCCATCGACCTCCACGGGTCATTCATGGTCTTCTGGTAAGTCGAGAAGGCTCTCGCTTTCTTTGGCATCGAGGGTGCCGACGTCTTTCAAGCGTCGCTGCATGACGTTCGTGCGCGTGCTCCTCAAGTCTTCCAACGATTTCTTGGCGGTGGTCAGCTGTTTGTCCACCTTGTCCAATTGGTCGGAGAACTTGCCAAACTCGGTCTTGACGGCCTCCAAAATTTTCCAGACTTCGCTGCTCCGCTTGGTGACCGCCAACGTGCGGAAGCCCATTTGAAGGCTGTTGAGGAGCGCCGACATCGTGGTGGGGCCTGTGACCGTGATGCGGTACTTCCGCTGCAGGGTTTCAAAAATCCCTGGGTGGCGCAAGACCTCGGCGTACAAGCTCTCGATGGGCAAGAACATCACCCCAAAGTCGGTCGTGTACGGCGCCTCAACGTATTTCTCAGAAATGTCCTTGGCGAACTTCTCCAACGTCACGGCCAAGGCCTTCTCTGCAGCACGGATCGCGTCCAAATCGCCCCCCTCACGCGCCTGAAGCAACATCTCGTACCCCGTGAGCGGGAACTTCGAGTCGATGGGCAACCACACCGTGTCGTCCTCTGAGTTCCCCGGCATCCGGATCGCAAATTCCACACGCTCACTCGACCCTGGACGGGTGGCGATTTCCTGCTCGTATTGTTCTCGCGGAAGAAGCTGTTCAATGATGTTGCCCAATTGGTACTCCCCAAGGATGCCCTTGGTCTTGACGTTGGTCAGCACCTTTTTCAGGTCTCCCACCCCGCTGGCGATGGTCTGCATCTCCCCCAGCCCTTTGTGCACGAGTTCCAGCCGTTCGCTCACCAGCTTGAAGCTTTCGCCAAGGCGTTTCTCCAAGGTGTCCTGCAACTTCTCGTCCACCGTCTTGCGCATCTCCTCCAGGCGCTTTCCGTTGTCCTCACGGATCTCCTTCAACTGCTTCTCAATGGTGCTCCGAACGTCCTTCACCGCGTCCAAGCTGGCCTTGCCTTGGCCGTCGAGCTGCTTGAGCAAATCTGCAAACTGCTGACGAAGGGCCTCTTGCTGGGCCTTCGCGTCCTCGTCCAAGTGCTTCTCGAACGCGGCCAAGTTGTTCCTCAATTCTTCCCGCTGCGCCTGCGCAAGCTCCGCCGTTTCCTTCCGATTCCGGGCGAATTCATCCCGCAGTTGCGCATCCTGCGCGTCGAGCTTGTCCTTCATCCTGTCCCACCCGTGGTCGTTTCCTTGGGAAGCCCCAATGGACGACGACATGCGCCAAACAAGCACACACGCCACGGCAGAACACAAGGCGGCAAGGATGGACAGGATTTCAGGCATGAACATGGGATTGGGGTGGAATCAAAACTACACCTTCAACGTCACCCACCAAGGAGATGTTTTTTCACGGCAACAAAAAAGCCAGACTCGTGGCCTGGCTATTTTGAACGGAGGTGACGCGAAGGTCACTTTCCGAGGACCTCGGCCATCTTGGAGCCGATGTCCGCAGGGCTGTCCACCACGTGGATGCCGCACTCGCGCATCACGCGCTTCTTCGCTTCGGCCGACTCGTCCTCGCCCGACACGATGGCCCCAGCGTGGCCCATCGTACGGCCCTTGGGGGCGGTCACCCCTGCGATGAAGCCCACGACTGGCTTGGTGCCGTTCTCTTGAATCCAACGCGCAGCCTGAACCTCGAGGTCGCCGCCGATTTCCCCAATCATCACGATGCCCTTGGTCTCGTCGTCCACCATGAGCAACTTGACCGCCTCGAGGGTGGTTGTGCCGATGATGGGGTCGCCGCCAATGCCGATGGCCGTGGTTTGTCCGAGGCCAGCTTTGGTGCATTGGTCCACCGCTTCGTACGTGAGCGTGCCTGACTTGGACACGATGCCCACCACACCTGGCTCGAAGATGAAGCCGGGCATGATGCCGACTTTGGCCTGACCTGCTGTGATGATGCCTGGGCAGTTGGGGCCGATCAACGTGCAATCTCGGCCGTCGATGTACGCCTTCACCTTCACCATGTCCGCCACAGGGATGCCCTCGGTGATGGCCACGATGACCTTGATGCCGGCGTCTGCCGCTTCCATCAAAGCGTCCGCCGCAAATGCAGGCGGCACGAACACGATGCTCACGTCCGCCCCCGTCTCGGCCACGGCCTCAGCCACGGTGTTGAACACAGGACGGTCCAGGTGCGTCTGTCCACCCTTGCCTGGGGTCACACCACCCACGACGTTCGTGCCGTATTCAATCATTTGGCCTGCGTGGAAAGTGCCTTCACCTCCTGTGAAGCCTTGAACGATGATTTTGGAATCGCGGTTGACGAGTACGCTCATGTCGATGTGGTTGGGTTGCGGCGATTGGTCGCCTCATGTTGTGAATGCGCGGCAAATTTAGGCCAAATTCGCGCCATGAACTCCCCCCTTCGCGACGCCGTGGACGGCGCCACCATTTGCGCCATTTCCACCGCCCCCGGGGCAGGTGGAATCGCGGTCATCCGGGTGTCTGGCGACCACGCCCTCGAGCTGGGTTCCAAGGTGTTCTCCAAGCCCTTGGCTGACGTGACTGACCGTTCTGTCGCGTTTGGGAAATTCAAGAACGCCACCGGCGACACCCTGGATGAAGGGCTCGCCCTGGTCATGCGCGGCCCGAAGTCTTACACCGGGGAAGACACCATCGAGTTCAACATCCACGGCTCTCCCTTCATCCAACAGGAAGTCATGCGCGCCCTCATCGAGGCGGGCTGCCGGCAAGCGGGACCTGGGGAATTCACCCAGCGCGCATTCTTGAACGGACGCCTTGACCTCACCCAAGCGGAAGCCGTGGCCGACTTGATTGCCGCCGAGCACGCCGGCGCCCACAGGCTCGCGTTGGATCAACTCCGGGGCGGCTTCGCCAAAGAGATCAACGCCCTTCGAGAAGCGCTCATCGGATTCGCCGGCCTCCTGGAACTGGAGCTCGATTTTGCCGAAGAAGACGTCGAGTTTGCCGACCGTGCTCGCTTCGACGCGCTGCTGGTCGACCTCTTGGGAAGGGTTGGACATTTGGCCGACAGCTTCGCGACGGGCAACGCCTTGAAAGAAGGCATCCCCGTGGCCATCGTCGGCGCCCCAAACCGCGGCAAATCCACCCTGCTCAACGCCTTGTTGGGCGACGACCGCGCCATTGTCTCGGACATCCCTGGCACGACGCGCGACACGGTGGAAGACGCGTGCACCATCGAAGGCATTCGCTTCAGGTTCATCGACACTGCAGGACTTCGAGACACGCAGGACGTGGTGGAGGCAGAAGGCATCCGTCGCGCGCTGGACAAAGCGGCCTCGTCCTCCACGGTCCTTCTCATGCTTGACGCCTCCACAGACTCCCAGGACGATGCAGCAGGACAGCTAAACGACTTGCAGTTGCCCTCAGACACCCATCTCGTGGTGGTCTGGAACAAATGCGACCTCGCCACACCTGCCCAAGCCCAATGGGACCACCCTGTGGTTCACCTGAGCGCCTCACAAGGACAAGGCATTGACGCCCTGAAGCATTTGCTCACCGCGGCCTACCAAACCAACGACCAGGGGCACCAATTGGTCGTCACCAACCTTCGTCACTTTGAAGCATTGACGGCTGCCCACGCAGCGCTTCAAGCGGTGCGCCAAGGTTTGGCCAACAACATGCCAGGCGACCTCGTCGCCGTGGACGCCCGCCAAGCCTTGCACCACCTCGGCGAAATCACAGGTGCGGTCCACGCCGACGACATCCTCGGCCACATCTTCTCCCACTTCTGCATCGGCAAATAAAAAGCCCGAGCCTTCCGGCCCGGGCTTTCAAGCATCGGGTTTCCCCGAATTCGATTCTTACCGTTGGATCATGATCTGGTGACGCGCCATGGTTTGGGCGTTCGACACTTGCAAGTGGTACGTACCTGCCGACCAATCGGCCACGTCGAGCACCAAGCGCGTGCCGTTGAATGGCAACTGAGTCACCACACGTCCCGTGTTGTCGAAGACCGTGATGTCGGCAGCCATCGCGCCATTCTCCAATTCCACAGCCACCCAGTTCATCGCCGGATTCGGATACGCGACAAACACGAGCTGGCCTGCCTCGTCCAATCCATACACATCGTCCACGGCGTAAGGGCCTCCCTCGGCTTCACAGCCATTGGCGTCGGTCACAGTCACGCTGTAGAAGAACGGAGCTGGCAACTCGGAGATGTCTTCCTGATCCGACGTGAAGCTGCCTGAGCTGGTCCAGTCGAATTCGTATGGCTCGGTTCCTCCTTCGACCGTCAAGTCGATGGCACCTGCACCTTCTTCCGCTGCATCGGTGACCACCACATCCAGCGACAACGCCTCTGGCTCGGCCACGTCCACCACTTCTTCAAACGTGCAACCGTTGCCGTCCGTGGCGTTCAAGGTGTAGCTGCCTGCTGGCAAATCGTCAAAGTTGCCTGTGTTGTTGGTCTCAGACACTGGACCAGACAACACGTACTCAATGGGCAACACCCCACTCAACGCAGACGCGTCAATGGAGCCGTCCGCGTCCCCTGCACACGTGACATCTGAAGTCTGGATGTCCACCAACAGGGCTGTGCCATCCTCCAACTCAAAGTCGACGGTGGCTTCGCAGTCAGAGCCCTGGGACACCAACACGGTGTATGTGCCCGCACCCAAGCCTTCAAAGACTGTGGTGTCCTGAACCATGCCGTTCAATTCGATCGTGATGCTGTCTGGGTAGACCACGTTGCCGAGGGTCAATTCCACCACACCAGTCTCAGCGCCCTCACAAAGGATGCCTTGCAACACCTCGGTGCTCAACATCAAATCGCAGTACTCACAGCTGCCGTCGTCGATGGTGGCCATTTCGTCGTAGTTCAACGCCACGCTGTCTGTGCAACCTGCACAGCTGAGGTATTCACAGCTGTTGTCGTCGTCCGTGGCAGCCTCGTCGTAGTTGCATGCCATGTCGTCCGTGCAACCAAGAACCTCATCGCAATCCGCCACGCCGTCGCCGTCTGTGTCGATGGCTGCGGACGCACCGTCCACGCATTCTTCGCATCCCGCCAATGGAACGTCACAGCTGCCATCGTCGTCAGTCGCAATCATGCTGTAGTTGCAAGCCATGGAGTTCATGCAGCCAGAAACCTCATCACAATCTCCCACGCCATCACCATCCGTATCGATGGCTGCAGATGCACCGTCCACACATTCTTCACATCCCTCAACGGGAACGTCACAGCTGCCGTCATCGTCGGTAGCCATCATGTTGTAGTTGCAAGCCATGGCATCCATGCAGCCAGAAACTTCATCGCAATCCGCCACACCATCGCCGTCGGTGTCGATGGCGGTCGACGCACCGTCCACACATTCTTCGCATCCCGCAACAGGAACGTCGCAGCTGCTGTCGTCGTCGGTCGCCATCATGTCGTAGTTACAAGCCATGGTATCCATGCAGCCGGAAACCTCGTCGCAGTCGGCCACACCATCACCATCGGTGTCGATGGCTGTGGATGCGCCGTCCACACATTCTTCACATCCCGCGACAGGCACGTCACAACTGCCGTCGTCGTCAGTCGCCATCATATCATAGTTGCAAGCCATGATGTCCGTGCAGCCGGAAACCTCGTCGCAGTCCGCCACACCATCGCCATCCGTGTCGATGGCTGTGGATGCACCGTCAACACATTCTTCGCATTCCGCGACGGGCACGTCACAGCTGCCATCGTCCTCGGTCGCCATCATGTCGTAATTGCAAGCCATCGCGTCTGTGCAGCCAGACATCTCGTCGCAATCTCCAACTCCGTCACCGTCGGTGTCAATCACAGTCGACGCGCCGTCCACACACACCGTGCAATCCAGAACAGCGAAGTCACAGGAACCATCTTCGTCGGTCGCAGCAGGGTTGTAGTTGCAGGCCAACTCCTCCATGCAGCCGCCAACTTCGACGAAATCACACACACCGTCGCCATCCGCATCTTGAACACAGGTTCCATCGCAGTAGAATGAATTGTCTGGGTAATTCTCAGGGTATTCGCAACTTCCATCGTCAAGCGTGGCTGTCTCGTCGTAGTTGCATGCGTTGTACCCGCCAGCAGCATTCAATGAATCGTCTGTGCAACCGTAACAAGAGACAAGGTCGCAGGAGCCGTCGTCGATGGTGGCGTCGGCATTGTAGTTGCACGCCACGGCGTCGGTGCATCCGGCGCAAGAGAGGAACTCACATGAACCGTCGTCAAACGAAGCCGTGTCGTCGTAGTTGCAGGCCAAGGTGTCAGAGCAGCCGTAGCACGACTCAAAATCGCATTGGCTTGCATCCGGATAAATGGCATCCTCATCGTAGTTGCACGCCAAATCGTTCAGACAGCCAAAGCAGCTTTCGTAATCGCAAGAGTCGTTGTTGGTGTTGGCAGCCGAATCATAGTTGCACGCCGAGGGGTCAGTGCATCCTCCCACAGGCAGCACGCAGTTGCCTGCATCCTCTGTGGCATCCGGATTGTAATTCAGCGCAGATTCGTCCGTGCAGCCCAAAACTTCGTCCACCTCGCACACCCCGTCCATGTCGGTGTCCACGCATGTTCCGTCGCAGTTGAACCCAGTAACGGGGAAAATGCACGGACCAGGCTGCGTGGCCGTCGAGTCGTAGTTGCACGCCAACGAATTGAGGCATCCGACGCACGACAAAAACTCGCACGAACCGTCATTCACGTTCGCGTTTGGATCGTAGTTGCAAGCCGTGAACGATGTGCAGCCCAAGTAATCGCACGTCCCTTCGATGGTGGCGGTTGCGTCGTAGTTGTCGGCCTCAGGATCCAAACATCCCACGCAGCTCGTGTAGTCGCAAATGCCAGCAATCGTGGCCGTCTCGTCGTAATTGCACGCGTCGGGGTTCAAGCAGCCCTGGCAAGAGAAGTACTCGCACGACCCGTCGTTGATGTTGGCCTCTGAATCGTAGTTGCAAGCCCCGACAACGGTGCATCCCAGCACCAGGCAGGACTCAAACTCACATGTGCCGTCGTCGTTGGTGACATACGGGTTGTAGTTGCAAGCCAAAGGGTTAAAACAGCCTTCTGTCTCGTCCTGGTCGCACACCCCGTCGCCGTCCACGTCGAACAACAACACTGTGCCGTCCTCCGCGCACTCCTCACAGGCGTTGTCTGCAAAGACACAAGACCCGTCGTCCTGCGTGGAGGTGTCGTCGTAGTTGCAAGCCGTCTCGCTGGTGCACCCAAGACAAGAGACGTAGTCGCAGGCCGCACTGTCCGTGGCTGCAGGGTCGTAATCGCAAGCCATCGCGTCTTGACACCCCACCACTTCATCCTCATCGCACACCTCATCGCCGTCGGCGTCACTCAAAATCACCACACCTGTGCCGTCGAGTTCTCCAGAGCAAGACTCGCATGGGTCGTCCGCAAACACACACTCTGCAGGATCCGTGGCCTGCGTGTTGAAGTTGCACGCCGTGGAGACTTGGCATCCAGCCACTTCTAGCTCATCACAAACACCATCGCCGTCGGCGTCGTTGATGCAGGTGCCGTCGCATTGGTACAAGGGCTCGGCGTACGTGCAGTCAAAGCCCGCCGCAGGAGGGTCGGTGGCCTCGGCGTTGTAGTTGCACGCCAACTCGTCTTGACAACCGGGAATTTCCAATTCGTCGCACACACCATCGCCATCTGCATCGTTCACGCAGTTGCCATCACAATCGTAAGGAGCCTGCGCGTACACACAGCTGCCGTCGTTGAAGTTGACTTCAGGATCGAAGTTGCACGCGCTCACGTCGTTGCAACCGAACGCCAAGCATGATGTGAAATCACACGAGGAATCGTTGATGGTCGCTTCTGGGTTGTAGTTGCACGCCAAGTCAATCATGCATCCGTACACTTCCTCGTCGTCGCAGATGTTGTTGAAATTGACGTCCGAAGGACAATCCCCTCCACACACGCCAATGGCGTCGATCAAGGTGCCCTCGCAATCGCATTGTCCTTCAGGAATGCCGGTGCCTCCGCACACCCCGCACTCGTCAATCAAAGTGCCATCGCAATCGCACTCCCCCTCAGGGATGCCCATGCCTGCGCACACCCCACACTCGTCCAGCTCTGCGCAGGAACCGTCGTCCTCTGTGACGTCGGGGTTGTAGTTGCAGGCCGTCTCGTCCATGCAGCCCAAGATTTCTTCGTTGACGAACACGCCTGTGCCCGTGAAATCGAAGGACTTCCGAACCACGTTGGTCTCACTTTGGACTCCCAATGGGAAGATTTGGACGTTGATGGAACCCGAAATGTCGCCTTCAGTGGTGACCTGGGCCACCAACCAGCGTCCTTCGCTGTCAGGGGAAGCGTTGCCTGCCGCGCCAGTCAAGAACCAGGAGCCGCCAATGAGCGTGTTCACTTCCAGCAAAGTCCCGTCGTTGCTGCCGGTGAAGTAGGCTGTGATTCCGTTGATTAACGCAGAGTCCTCAATGACTTGAGGTGCCGCAGCTCCAGCAATGCCAGAAGATGCAGCTGCGCCGATCAAGTTGACTGTCGCGTAGCTGTCATCTGCGATTTCAGGGAAAAAGCCCAGCAAAAAGTCCGACAGACCCTCCGCGGACGGTCCAGCAGCAGCAGGGGCATTGTAAATGCCAGCCGGCGTGTTGATGACGAGGGGTGACGAATCGCTTCCGTACACCGCCGACAACTTGTCTAAGGCGTCTGCCGCGTTGACGTAAAACCGGTACACCATGCCTGGTGTGTCGTCTCCAACAGGAGCAGAGCTCTCTACCGTGAGCGAGTATTGGGCGAAGGCAGGAATCGTAAGACCCAGACAAAAGGCCAATGAAGCGACAAAATGTCTCATGAGTTGGTATTTGGTTTTCGGGCTGAAGATAACTTTTCAGGCCAGGCAAAAAAACGATTTGGACGTCGATTTGGTCCATTTCCTCGCTTTAAAAAACATAACACGAAAAAAGCCCGGGACGATCCCGGGCTTTCTCGAAATATTATGTGTAATCAACTCAGTCGCAGGCCATCAGCGCTGAATGGACAAACGCTGAACGGACACCCCGCGATCGTCTGAAAGCATGACGTTGTAGGTCCCGCTGCTGAGTGCAGACAAGTCCACCATGACGTTGCCTTGCAGCACCATGTTTTCTTCAAGCCACACCACTCGGCCTGACGCGTCCAACACCTGCATCAACACCCCTGTGTGGGCGCCTGGAATGTTCAAGGTCACTTCGCCGTTGGAAGGGTTCGGGAACATGCCAAACGCAATGGCATTTTCAGCCACACCGTCCACTTCTCCCACACAATCGCAACCGTCGTCGTAGACGTCGTTGATGGTGGTGTCGTCCCCGTCGTCACAAGCGTCCCCGGGGAACGCACATGAACCGTCGTCGTCGGTGGCCATCTCGTCGTAGTTGCACGCAATGGCGTTGGTGCACCCCGCAACTTCCAACTCGTCGCACACCCCGTCGCCGTCGGCGTCGTTCACACAGTCACCGTTGCAGTCGTAGTACTGCTCTGCGTACTCACACACGTCGTTGTTCACGTCGGTCACGTCGGGGTTGTAGTTGCAAGCCGTTTCATCAAAGCAGCCTTCGATCTCGTCTCCGTCACACACCCCGTCGCCGTCGGCGTCGTTCAACACCACACTTCCATCCTCTGCGCATTCCTCACACGCTTCGTCTGCAAAGACACAAGAGCCGTCGTCGTCGGTGGCGTCGGCGCTGTAGTTGCAGGCCATGTTGTCGGTGCAACCAGGCACTTCAAACTCGTCACAAATGCCGTCCATGTCCATGTCCATCAGGCAGTTGCCCTCGCAATCGTAGCCGGCATTGGCGTACTCACATTCGTCGTTGGCCTCGAACACGTTGGAAGCGTCGAAGTTGCAAGCGGTCATGTCCGTGCAACCGGTTTCTTCCTCGTCGCAAATCATGTTCATGTTCACGTCAGCACCGAGGCAGTTGCCGTCGCAATCGTAGCCCTCCACAGCGTAGATGCAGCTGGTGCCGTCGTCCAACGTCGCAGTGGCGTCAAAGTTGCACGCGTCCATGTCCATGCAACCGATGCAAGACTCGTACTCGCAGGTGCCGTCGTCGAAGTTGGCTTCAGGATCGAAGTTGCAGGCGTTGGCTTCCATGCAACCGCAGAAGTAGTTCTGGCCAAAGGTGCCCACCCCGTCGAAGGACACGCTGACGTAGGAGGAGGCATCTTGGTTCCCTTCAGGGAAAACCTGGTAGTTCACCGTGCCGCTGATGCTGCCGGTGGTCGCGATTTGGGCAATCAAAATTTGACCGTTCGCATCTGGAAGGGCATTCTCAGCACCTGGCAACACATACCATGAAATGCCAGGGTCGGTGTCTGACACCAACGACATGCCGCCGTTGTCCGTGAAGAATGGGGTCAACACATTGCCAAGGTCCAATTGAGACGCATCCTGGTAGTTGCCATCCAAGGGAGCTGCGGGACCGTCCAAGCCGATGGTCACGTACGAATCGTCCACCAAATCTGGAAAATCCTGGAACATGCCTGGGTTGACACCTGCAGCGTTCCATGACCCTTGCGGGTGGTTGTAGATGCCTTCTGGCACATTCAAAATCAACGGCTCCTGTTCATTGCTGTACACCGCACTCAGCGCGTCTGCTGCGTCCAACGTGTTTACATACAAGCGGTAGACGTTCAAATCGCTGTTGTACGCTTCCACGGTCTCCACGGACAAGGTGTACTGAGAATCGGAACAAGAGCAGTACTCGCACGAGCCGTCATTCTCAGTGGCGTTCGAATCGTAGTTGCACGCAAATGGATCGTCGCAACCGTCGACTTCTTCGTCGTCGCACACGCCGTCGTTGTCGGTGTCCAGCACGGAGCTGAAGCAGTCGCAGTATCCAGTCGGGAATCCTTCGCAAGAACCGTCGTCCACGTTGGCATCGGCATTGTAGTTGCAAGAAGTGGGGTTGGTGCACCCTTCCACCTCTATGTCGTCGCAGATGCCGTTCGCGTTGTCGTCCATCATGCACGTTCCGCCGCACACGCCCACTGCGTCAAGGGTGTTTTCGTTGCAATCGCAGAAGCCCTCTGGAATGCCCTCGCAAGAACCATTGTCTTCCGTAGCTGCTGGGTCGTAGTTGCACGCAGCAATGTCTGTGCAACCTGGTACCACGGCACCACCTTCGGAGAAGGTGCCCACCCCGTCAAACTCGATGGAAATCTGAACCTGGTCTGCACCCACGCCAAGAGGGAAAATCTGAGCGTTGATTTTTCCTGAGATGCTTCCTGTGGTGGTGATTTGCGAAATCAACCAGCGGCCATTGGCGTCAGGGAGCGCATTTGCAGCGGTGTTCAACACATACCAAGACGCGCCCGTCAGCGTGTTGACTTCAAGCCCAGTGCCTCCAGCTTGGAAATAACCCGACACTGTAGTAGTCAGACCTGCGTCTTGGACGAGTGAAGGATCCTCAGCGCCAGGAGTGTTTGCCGCCGGGCCGTCCAACCCAATGGTTGCATAGCTGTCGTATTCCAAGTCGGGGAAGACACCGAAAAGCAGAGCGTTGATGCCTGACGCATTCCAAGATGAATTGAACGCGCTGTTGTAAATGTTGTCTGGCGTAACGATAGACAGCGTGTCTTGGTCGTTTCCGAACACCGCTGAGAATTTGTCTGTCGGATCGTTCGAATTCACGTAGAGACGGTAGGCCGTTCCGAGGTCTCCAGCGTCCGTCCCCAAGTCGCCAACTTCGGTCGACTCGACGGTCAAGGTGTACGTTTGGCCAAAGCCAAGCATGTGCATCCCCAAACCGAGGAGTGCACAAAACGTAAGATGTTTCATGGTATGAATGGTTTTTGAATTTTCGTCCCCAAGTTCTTGCGCACTTCACTGGGCGCGCCACGGACGAAGGGAAGCAATCAACAGCGCCGCATGGAAAAGCGTCAAGGATCCCCTGGCGTTTTATCGACACCTAAAGAGGGGCGCAATCCGTGTCCTCCGTAACTTGCCAGATTGAACACTCCTTACCTGCATGGACATTCATTCGACCGATTCAAACAACCTCACCAAGCGCTTGATGCGTTCTGGTGTCATGAAGGTGTTGTTTGCAGCAATGTTTCTTGTGACCGCGGCTGTTGAGAGCCAGGCTTTAGAAACCTTCCCCCCCACCGGCATGACAGTTTCTGAAGCACCGTTCTGTGTTGGTGATGACGTGACGGTCACGATCCTGGATCCAGATACAGTGGGTGCCAACACCCTGCAATCCGTGCCCTGGCAAATCAGCCACAACGGCGCCCTGTTGTCGAGCTCGGAATTGGCTGACTTCATCGCTTTGGATGCGTCCACAGGCGAGGCCTTGGAGGACTGGACGATGTCCACCTCCTTGTCGTTCGAAGTGCTCCAGGCCGGCTGCTACGAAGTTTCCTTGGAGAACGGCGCGTTGGAGATTGCCACAAACAACCCGGACTTCCCCGTTCTGGCCCAAATCGTCACCCCAACAGAATTCGTGGTGTCTGGCGCGCCCAGCGCACCTGTGGTGTCCAACTACAGTGCCGTGTTGTGTGCTGGAGACTTGTTCAGCGCCTCCATGTCCACAGGCTCAGAGGGCCCAGAGTCGACCACCTTGTCGTACACCTTGGTCGGCCCCACGGGTGCCACGTTGGACAACGACGACGTTTCGGCGTCGGGCTTGGGATGCAATGGACCTTCCTTGAGTTTGGGCCTGTCGTCCATCGCCCTTGAGGACCTTGGGGAGCACCTTTTGGCCGTCAACGCCACCAACGCCTGCGGCCCTTCCCCTGCCACCTTTCAAGCCGTGGAAGTCGTGGCTGCCCCCACCTTTACGCTGAGCACCGACCCTGTGTGCAATGGAGAGGATGCCCTCGTGGTGAGCGACATCGAAATCACAGACTACACCAACGACGCCGCTGGGGTGCCAACGGCAGAGTGGTCCTGGAGCAATGGAAATTCCAGCCTGGGCCTGACCAACCTGATCAACCCTGCGGATGGCGATGTGGTGGAACAAACCGTCGACCTTGTGTACACCGTGACCGACGACAACGGCACAAGCACAACAGCCACGTGTTCTGCCTCTGCGTCTGTCACTCAAGTGGTTCACACCCCAACACCGCCTGAGCTGAGCTTCAACGGAGCACCGTCCGCGTCCACCTTGTGTGAGGGAGACATGTTGGAAGTCGTCGTGGTCAGTGAAACTGCCTTGAACGAAACCGCGGACTACAGTTGGTTCACCTCTGTGCCGCCCAACGGCGGGGACGCCACCTCTCGGATGTGGCAAGCCCTCAACCAAAGCGTGGACATCACGGTCGGACAAAACTCGACATTCGCCGATGGCACGACGTGCGACAATTCCGACGCGCCCTTGGAGGTGACCATTCCAGTCAACGCCATCCCCGCCATCTCTTGGGCCAACGGCGACGACCTTGACGCCGCATGCGCCGGAAGTGTGGCCGTGCTTGACGTGAATCTTGTGGCGTCCAGTGGGGCAGCCACCACTGTGTCTTGGACCTCCGCACTCGGAGGCAACGACCAAGAACTCGACGGCAGTGGGGTCTTGACCTTGGAATTGGACCTGCCTACAACACAACCGGCTGGACCGATTTCGGTTGCGGTCACAGCCGTGGACAACGCCGGATGCGCGAGCAATCAACTTGAAGGGTTTGTGGACGTCCGTGTGGCCGAGATCCCCACTGGGGAATTCGAAGCGGCGTGCGAAGGACAAGAAATCGAACCCACCAACGTTCCAGAAGGCGCAAATTTGTCGTACTCATGGACGTACAATGGACTGCCTTACAACGGAGAAGGAGCCTCAACCTCCACCCCCACTTTCCCGACAGTCAACTGCCTTGACACCCCCGACATCGAGCTTGCCCTGACCACATCCTACGACGTGGCCGGAGAATCGCTCATGTGCATGAGTGAGCCGTTGGCATTCCCCGTGACCGTGACGCCTGTGGCTGAGTTTGCCTTGGCGCTCCCTGACGTGTTGTGTGCCGACGCTGAGGTGGAGTTCGAGGTGTCTGGACCGGGCCTGAACGCCTTCCTTTGTGAGGAGGCCACCCTTGAATACGCCTGGGCTGTGGACCGAGGAAATGGATTTCAGCCTGCGGGCACAGGAACCAGCCTCTCGCTGAGCACAGGCGATGCAGGCGCCATCGAGGTCGCCGTGGAAGCCATCACCACAGGATCGGCGGGGACTTGTGTGAACACAGAAACTGTCGTGCTGAACGTGGCCGCCAACCCTGTACTTTCTCCCTTCAACGAGAATCTGATGTTCTGCGAGGACGGAAGCCTCGAACTCGAGGCGGCTTTTGACGTCAATGAGAACGGCGGCATTGCTTACAACTGGGAGCTCGGGGATTTGACCTCGTTCATCCTTCAAGGGCAAGGAACCCCAGACGTGAGCTTGTCCTTGTCGGAGGCGAGCTCAGCGAGCAACGGCACCCTGGGATTGACCGTGTTGGACGCCGTCGGTTGCCAAACGTCAGCTGACGTGTCCTTTGACGTGTTGACCCTCCCCGTTCCTGGGACGGTGAGCTGGGAAGGTTCCGCAGTTGGAACCTGTTCTGGCGACGGTGTCGTCTTCAGCATGGAGGCGCCCCAACTTGACCCCGCGTTGGACCCTCAAGCCTACAACTACACATGGACGGCCACAAATGAGGCGGGCGAGGTGTTGCCCACCGTGCCCACCACAGACCCGTTGAGCGACCTGTTGACCGGGGTGACCATCCCCACTGCAGCTTGGACCCCAACTTTGGAACCAAGTCAAGTGAACATGGCTTTGACCTTGACGGATGGGATGTGCACAAGCACCACAACGTACACCAACGCCATCCAAATCTACCCGCGGCCAAGGGTCACTTCAGGCGACGCCGACTTGAGCATCTGCGCTGGGGACGATTGGACAGGCGTGTTGACCGGTGCATCTTCGCTGACCTTCACAGGGTCGTTCACCGGCGACGCCTACGAGGAGACAAGCGACGCGTCGGGAGACGTGTTGTGGACCATGCCATGGAGTGAAATCGGGCCGCTTCATGCCCAGAACGATCCAGTCGGCTTCCCCACCTCGTTCGACCTCACGGCGGTGTCTAACTTTGGCACGCTGACCTGTGAGAACACCTGGACCTTGAATGTGGAGGTGCACGACAATCCAGAAATCGCGGCCTTGCCCTTGGAACAAGTGTTGTGCGACAACGGAGACCTTGGACTTGAGGCAGATGTCCTGCTCAACCCCAACGGCGGACTGGATTTCGCATGGACCGTGGACATGGCTGAAGATTTCAACGCCGTGGAATCCAACGGCGGCCAAAGCCTGACCCTCTCTCTGGTGGACGGCAGCGACACGCCGAGCACCAACGTCTCTTTGGTGGCCACCGACAGTGAAGGTTGTGTGGCTCAAGTGGCCACAACCCTGTTTGTCCACAGCGCCCCTGTCTCCGTGAATGTGATGTTCTCAGAGCTTGACTCTGCCATTTGCTCTGGGGATTTGATCACGTTGACCATGGACGAACCGGCCTTGGACGGGTCCAGCACCTTGGACGATTTCAGCTACATCTGGACGGCCACAGGAAGCAACAACGAGAGCTACACCGTAAGCCAGCTCTCGCCGTTTGTCGACGAAGCCATTGACCTCTCCCTCGCCAACAGCCAGGCTTGGTCTGCAGATTTTGACCCGGTGACGGTGTCCTTCGAGCTGGACATGACCGACGGGGTGTGCGCCAGCACAGTCGCGTTCCCAGACCAAATCAGCCTGTACCCCTCACCGCGCATCACCGTCCCCAACAACCTGGACTACCGGATGTGCGAAGGCTCCGATTGGACAGCCCCCATTTCAGGCGCGTCGTCGTTGTCGTACCTCAGCCCATACACCGGCGATGTGATTGAACTCAGCTCCACCACGGGCACCATTGACTGGGTGATGCCCTGGTCCGAGGCAGAAGCAGCCATTCAGGCTGGGGACGACACTGTCTTTGAATTGCTGGCCACCTCGGACTTCGGTGGCGCCGTGTGCACAGACACGTGGACGTTGACGTTGGACGTGGTGGGCAACCCCATGATCAACCCCAACAACACCAACGTGCCTGATGAGATTTGTGTGGGGCAGTCGGTGACAATCTCGTCGGGGATGGTTCAAGGGTCGAGCAACGGGCAGCCCATTTCCTTTGTTTGGAGCAACGCAGGTGACGACCCCATCTTCAATGTCAATCCGTTCCAAACAGGCGCCTCTGCCGGCATCAGCGTGAACACAAACATTCCCGTGCCCGCCTCAGGCGAAGTGACCTTCACCCTCACCGACGGGGCGGGGTGTCAAGCCGACACCACCTTGAGCGTGGTCATCCACGAACTCCCGACCTTCGGGGCACTGACCGCCACGCCTGACGCCGTGTGCTCAGGCGAGGAAATTCAGCTCACCTTCGACGGCATCGATGTGGACGACAGCTTGGACGTGGCCAACGCCACCTACGCCTGGAGTGCCAGCGTCGATGGAAACAACGTGCCGGTCTCGGGCGACGCCTTTTCTTTGGCCGTCACCCCTTCCATCAACAGCGTGGTGGCTGCGGACTTCACCGAGCCCACTCCCGTGTTGTTCGAATTGACCGCGGGGTCCAACGGTTGTGTGGCCACGCAAACGTGGGACGATTTGGTGTTCATCTACCCTGCTCCACGCATCCAAAACAGCAACACCTTCGTGTGCCAGGACCAAGAATGGTCCGCGGCCATCACAGGTCCTGAAACCTTGACAACGTTGGGGCAAAACGGGCTGGAAGATGTGGTGTGGGGAGTCAACGGCGCTGGCCAATTTGAAGTCACCCTGCCGCCGGACTACCTCGTCGCCCAAGGCGGCCAATCCGTCCAAACCTTCCCCTTCCTAGGCACCATAGAATATGAAGACGTGGGGTTGACGTGTGTGAGCGAGAACGCCTTGAACTTGTCCCGTCGTTTGGCCCCATCATTCAACGTGACAGGAGACGACACAAGCGGCCCTGCAGGGGACTTGGTCATGTGCGAAGGCGCCGACTTGACGCTCAACTCTTTCGTCGATCAAAACGGCGCCACCGAGTCCTTCTTCTGGCAAGTGGACAACGGCTACCCCAACCAAATCAACGAAGACGACGCCTACTTCATCGACGTGCTTCCAGAAGCGCCCCTCACCTCGGCCACCGTCGTGTCCGGCGTGGCCACGGTGGTGTATTCCGAATACAACTCCACCCCAGCGGATTTTGAATGTGTGGTGGAACAGCCTTGGTCGTTCACCGTGCTGCCCACACCCAGCGTGGATTGGACCATCCCCGAGTGGGCGTGCGACGGCACGAGCGTTCAAGTCGAAGCTGCACTCGCCACAGGGGCCGATTCATTGGCAGGCAATGGGCTGACTTGGGAATGGGATTGGAACACCAGCACGTTCAACGAGATGGTGTCAAGCGATGCCCCTTCGAGCAGCGTTTCGTTCCCAGCGGCGTACGAACCGTCCATCGACGGCATTCACGACCAGAACGTCAGCTTGGTGGTGACCGACAGCTACGGCTGCGTGTCCTTGCCGTCCACACAAACGGTGTACGCGCTGGAGTTCCCAGTCATAAACCTTGAGACGGAATTGGCGTGCGACGGCGACACGGTCACATGGGTGGCTTCAGGTGCAGACGACTACACGTGGTTTGGCATCAATGGATTCGAGGACCCCATCGAACTGTTCAACTCAAGTTACGCCACGACAGGGACGGACATTTCTGAATTGACTGTGTCGGGCATTGACACCCCCGTGTTGGTGGAAGTTTCAGGTTCCATCCCCTACATCATTCCAGGCTCAGGCACCTTCGCGTCGTGCTTCACGTCGGCGAGTGCCACAGCCTCTGAATACGCGCTCCCCACCTTGTCCCCTGATTTCACGGTGGCGCCGGTCTTCTGCGAGGGTGGGACGGTGGATTTCTTGGACCTGAGCGAAAGCGATTCACCCGCCAACACGACGTATTCCTTCTTCGCCACCACCGGCCTTGAATTGGACAATGTGCCAAGCAGCCAAACGTCGTTCGAAGTCATTGCGGATTCCACAGTGTTCGAAGTCACGAAGTCTCTGCTGTACGTCCAGGGGGAGGACAGCTTGGTGTGTTCAGCTCAATTCGACAGCACCTTCGTGGTGTTTGCGGCACCCGCGGTGGCGTTGACAGGCCCCTCAGGCATTTGCCAGGGCGAAGAGGCCACTTTGACTTACGAGGTGACGAATTACGAGACTTCGAGCGTGTACACGCCGACGTGGTTCCACGGCAACACCTACAGCTCCACTGAATCAGACAACCAAGCCGTCCTCGTCCCCAACGTGGGGGTCGGCGCGGCGCCTTCAGAGGTCATGCAAGTGGGACTCCGAGTGGAAGACGACCGAGGATGCGTGTCTGATTTGGAAACATGGACTGTGGATGTCTTGGCCACTCCGGTGTTGGCTTGGACCCTCGGCCTCCCTGAAGAGGTATGTTCCCCTGCGCAAGGTTGTGCCGAGGTGGGCCTCCTGAATGAAGGTCTGCCATTCAACACCGGCGTGGAATACATCTTCGGGAACGCCGCACCCAGCCCCATCAACAGCGCGTGCAACAACTACACCAACCCCAGCCCCTGTCCACGGTTGGACTCCATGGCTGTTGTGGTGAGGTTTGCGCACGACTTGGGTCCGGACGGAACCTTGTTCTGCACCAACCGTTTGGTGGACTCCATCACGGTGAACCCCACCCCGGAGCCCGCCTTTGCCATCGACGCACCTCAGGCGTGTCTGGACACCGCGGAAGGCAATTGCATCCCCCTGTCCCACGACCTTGGGATGTACAACTTCTGCGAGGACGACAGCCTGTCCTTCAACTGGTACGTCACGCCGCTGGACGATTTGGACATCACGGACTTCACCGTTGAAGATGCAGACCAAATCATGCCCTCCATTTGCTTGGACAAGGAAGGCGCTGTGGAAATCGTCATCGAGGTGGAGAACACCCACGGCTGCAGCCAAACAAGCCCTGCTCAGCCCTTCGTGGTTCGCGGACTGCCGCGTCCTGAATTGACCTTCTTGCAAGAGAGCATTTGTTTGCCGACCACGGTGTCGGTGCTGAATTCTTCTGCCGGGGCTGCCAACTTCAGCATGTCCATTCCAGGCTTCCCGACGTACGACGATTTCTTGTCGCCGCTCGAACTGAACGTGGAATACCCAGGGTACTACGACGCGGACTTCACGGTGTCCAACACCTACACGGTGGGAGAGCATGTGGTGGTGTGCGCTGTAGACACCACGTACGAGCAGGCCTTTGAAGGCCGCACACCACCGGTGGCCTTGTTTGAAGTGCTGCCGGATACGGTGGTGGAATTTGTGGATCCTGTGGTGGACTTCGAAAACATGTCCACCGGTGCCGTCGAATACATTTGGTCCTTTGGCAACGGAGAAGGCTCCGCCGAGGAACACCCCTCTGTCGAGTATGCGCGCCCAGGGACGTACAACACCCAACTGTTGGTGGTGAACGAATTTGGCTGCACCGACGTGCACAGCCAGTCGATCGACGTGACCACGGACCTCTACGTGTATGCCCCCAACGCATTCACCCCCAACAACGACGGCCTCAACGACGCTTGGGCACCTTCCATCATTGGTCAGGACCTCATCGCCAGCTACGAGTGTCACATCATGAACCGCAGCAACCACGTTCTCTTCTACAGCGAAGACCCGAATGAAGCTTGGGACGGCAGCAACGCCGTGACGGGCGAAGGGTTGCACTACAGCAGCGGAGGTGAAGTGTTTGCGTGGCGCATTGCCATCAAAAAGAAAGGTGGACGCGGCGCCATCATCTACACGGGTCACATCCAAATGATTCGCTGACGTGAACCTGCGGAAGGTCTCCTCCCTTCTGACGTTCATGGGGATCTTGTGGGGCGCGTGGGGACAATCCATCACCACGCCCCTTCCGAGTGCCACGGAAACCAAACTGCGCGCACCTGTGGTGGGCGACGCTGACTCCGTGTACCACAAGCACGAGACCTTGGTGAATGTCCAATTCAGCCAGGTCCAGCTGAGTCAGTGGGCCGCGGGCGGCCAGAGCTCTGCGAGCCTCATCGCCAAGGTGGACCAATTCTGGGAATACGACGGGACCGATTTCGGATGGGACACGGAATTCCACGGGGCCTTTGGGTTGCTGCACCGTCCCGACGACCAGATCCTCTTGAAGACCGACGACCGCATTGAATTGGCCACCAAGCTTGGTCGCAGGCTGAAAGACAAGGGCTCCCTCACGGCGTTGGGAAGCTTCAGGACCCAGCTTGCCCCAGGATACGCCACCGTGAACGGGCTGCCTGACGTGAACCAAGTCACCTCACGCATCATGGCCCCTGGCTACCTCGTTCTTGCCCTCGGGGTGGACATGAAACCCACAGAAACCACCACCATTTTCGTGGCACCTTTCACCTCCAAGTCCACGTTCGTCTTGGACGACAGCCTGTCCGCGCAAGGTCTCTTCGGGGTGTTGCCAGGAGAACGAGCCCGCCACGAGGTAGGAGGATACATCCGCGTGGGCCTCAAGGAACAAGTCACCGAAAACGTCACCTACGCGGTGCGTCTCGACCTCTTCAGCAATTACCTCGAAGAACCTGAAGCCATCGACATTTTCACAGACCACGTCTTGACCCTGAAAGTCAACAGTTGGTTGTCCACCACGCTGGGCTTGACTTTGATTTACGACAAGGACGTGGAACTCGTGCTGCGTGAACCCAACCCCGACATCCCTGGCGACCTCGGCGATGTGGGCCCTGGGGTGCAGCTGAAACAAATTCTTGCGGTAGGTTTGTCGCTGAAATTTTCTTGAATCTCATGAACGCATTTGTGTTTCCGGGCCAAGGCGCCCAATTCCCAGGCATGGGCAAGGACCTGTTTGACCAGTCTGATTTGGCCAAGCGCCGCTTCGCCGAAGCCAACGAGGTGTTGGGCTTTGACATTGCCTCCACCATGTTTGAAGGCACCCCTGAAGCCCTCAAACAAACCAACGTCACCCAACCAGCCATCTTCATCCACTCGGTCGTCTTGGCCCAGTGCTTGGGGGACCGCTTCCACCCTGACATGGTGGCCGGACACAGCCTCGGCGAATTCAGCGCGCTTGTCGCAGCGGGGTCGTTGAGTTTTGACGAAGGACTGGCGCTCGTCAGCGCCCGTGCCAACGCCATGCAAGAAGCCTGCGAACTGCAACCGTCCACCATGGCCGCCGTGCTCGGCCTCGACAACGAGGTGGTGGAGACCATTTGCAACGACACCCAAGGTGTCGTGGTGGCCGCGAACTACAACTGCCCTGGACAATTGGTCATTTCCGGAGAAGTGCCCGCCGTCGAGGCAGCCTGTGCCGCCCTTTCCGAGGCTGGCGCACGCCGGGCCTTGATGTTGCCCGTGGGTGGCGCATTCCACAGCCCTTTGATGGAGCCTGCGCGGGAAAAACTCGCCCAAGCCATTGAATCTGCGGCCATCGTAGCCCCACGCTGTCCGATTTACCAAAACGTCAGCGCCGAACCCACCACCGACCCGGGGGTGATCCGCGCCCAATTGGTCGCCCAACTCACCGCCCCGGTGCGTTGGACCCAAACGATGCAGACCATGATCGCCGACGGCGCGGCCAGCGTCACCGAAGTGGGGCCCGGCAAGGTGCTCCAAGGGCTGTTCAAAAAGGTGGACCGCGCGTTCCCCACCTCCTCTGCGACCTTGGCTATGGAAGAGGCCTGAGGTCTCTTGTTGCGACACAAAAAAAGCCACCCTGATTCGGGGTGGCTTTTTTTGTTCACAGCAAAAGGCCGTGACCAGGAGGAATCAACCTTCCGCGTTGTCCGCTTGGGCCGCGTAACTGAAGAGGTTGGTGACTTCGTGTTCTGCGGCGTGAAGGGCCTCACGCAAGGCACGGTTCTCGCAACGCAAGTCGTCGTTTCGCTGCTGGGTCCGAACGAGTTCCGCCTTCAAGCGGAGGAATTCGTGCATGACAGATTTCCGATCTGCCTGCGCCTCTTTAAGCTGTTTTTCGAGCAACAATTCCATGACGTCAAGGTAGGTTTTGGAACTCGGTTCCGACCTCCCGCGCCGCGGAGTTCTCAACAGTTGTCGCGTTCTGTTTTGTGAACGCGCATCCACCACAACATGAAGCTCAAGCCCACCACGCCACACCACGCACACCCCAAGTACAACGACAACAACACCGAAGGGTCAGAGGCGTACCACGACCCACTGGCAAAGGCCCCGACACCAATGCCCACCTCCAACGCCATCAGCATGGTGCCCAAGGCAGTGGCCGCCTTCCCTTCCGGCGCCAAATCCACCGTCCACGCAAAAATCGCCGGCATGTTGATGCCCACGGACATGCCGTAGACAATCCCCGCAGCAACCAACACAGGCACCGAAGTCGATGCGGAAAACAACCACATGCCCAGCGCCAGGAGCACGGCCCCGATCAGCAGCAGTTGAGGGCGCCCATACTTGTCGGAAGCCTTGCCAGCCACAAGACGCATGGCGATGGACGCGATGACCACGATGGTGTTGAAGGATCCCTTGTACACGAACCCCAGCCCTTCCACGAGGTCGGGAGTCACCGTCAAAAACGTCCCAAAGGCCACCGCCACCGGCAGCAAGAACAGGGCCGCTGGCCAAGCCGCAGGCTCCACCGTGCCTCCTTGAAACACATTCAGGTCTTGCTTGGAGACAGGCCGTGCGTGGGGCAGGGTTTCAGGAAGCTTCCGCGTCATGATGTACGATGCCACCCCCAGCACGCTGCTCGCTGCGAACATGGCGTCGTACCCAAAATCCACCGCCAGCCAACTGCCAAGAGACGGCCCCAGGGCCATGCCCGCGTTGCCGGCCACCCCCAGATAGCCCAGGGCCTCGCCCCGCCGCTCGACGGGCACCAAATCCGTCAAAAACGCGCTTGTGCCCGTGGGTCGGAATCCCGTGGAAAGGCCATGCAACAGCCGGATGACCAAAAACGCAGACACCGCGAAGGCCGCGTCGTCCAACCAGCCCACACCGATGTAGGCGATTCCTGCCAAGGCCGTCACAGCCGTGCCAAACAACATGACAGGCTTCCGCCCAGCGCGGTCCGCGATTCGGCCTGAGAAAAAACGGCTGAAGAAAGCGCCCACCGTGAACAACGCCACAATCCACCCAATTAAATGCCCCGCACCGTAGGTCTCAAGGTACCCTGGCAGCTCTGGCAGAAGCATCCCAAAACTGGCCATGAACAGGACTGTTCCTGCACAAAGGAGCCAAAAGGTGGAGGTGAATACGCGTTGTTCCAAGGCCGCGAAGGTACTCCTTCCCTTCGGGTTCCGTTCCTTTGTCTCATGGCCAAACGCTATCCCACCAAAGTGTTGCTCGCCTGGGGTGAAGCCATCTCCGGCAACGACCACTTGCGGGATTGGCTGCTGGGGCACGGATACCCAGAATTGGGGTTGTTCGTGCACGCCTTGCACAACCAGCCCTCCGCACGCGATTGGCTGCACAACGAAGGGCATCCCGAGTTGATGGCGTTGTGCCGAGGGTCAGAAGGTGATGGCCGCGCCGTGCAGTGGCTCCGGTCGCACGGACACGACGTGTTGGCCAACATGGCCCTCGCCGCCGACAACGACGACGACGCGATGAAAGCCTTGTTGCAAGAGGACGAGCGCCTTTGGGCGACGCTCGCCCTGAAAATTCGGTCCGTGAAAAACGGCATCGAAGAGCGTCACAACGACTGGCACACCTTCAGCCGGGACTGACGCCCCCCCCCCTCAATCGGGCAAAAACGTCACCGACCCCATGGCCTGTGGGTCGAGCCAAGTGTGGGCGACCTGCAGCAAGTCTTCTGCCGTGAGGGCTTCAATCGCCTTCACCACCACATCCAACGTCTCGACGCGTCCATGCACGAGGAACGTCTTGGCCAGTCCAGACAGCACATGGCCGCCGTGTTCGTGGCTCAGGGCGATTTGGCCCAACAACTGCTGCTTCGCCTCATGCAGTTGCCGCACGCCCAACTTCGTGTGGCGCATCTTGTCCACTTCGCGATGCACGAGGTCCGACACGCGCTTGTGAAAACGGACATCCGTGCCATAATACACGTTGAACACCCCGACGTCTTGGTGCATCATGTGGTTGGCTTCGATGTGGTACGCCATCCCGTGCTTCTCTCGGATGTTCAGGTTCAAACGGCAGTTCATCGCCGGTCCTCCGAGCACGTTGGCCACCATGGTCATCGCCAGCTTGTCTTCGTGGTCGCCTCCAGGAACCATGCATCCCAGCACGTGGTGCACTTGTTGGACATTCCGACGCGCTTCGACGTTGAAGCCTTCGGCGCTCCTGATGGGCGCCACCCTGGAAGGCACCGGGGCCGTTTCACCCCGGTCGACATGCCCGAAGTGCTTTTCCGACCACGCCAAAACCTCGGCCCAAGTCACGTTGCCCACAACCCCCAACACCATGTTGGTGGGACGGTACCACGCGTCGACGAAGTTGCCCACCTGGTCTCTGGTCAGGGCTTTGACACTCTCTGGGGTGCCGAGGATGGGACGTCCCAGCGCATGGTCTCCAAACAGGTGGCGGTCGAACGTCTCGAAAATGACATCTCCAGGGGTGTCGTCCACCCCGGCGATTTCATCCAGCACCACGCCCCGCTCCTTGTCCAACTCTCCCTCCGGGAACACGCTGCGAAAGGCCACGTCGGCCAACAATTCCAAAGCGCGCTCGGTGTCTTTGTTTCGCTGCGAACTGGTCAGCCAGGTGTCTTCCTTGGTCGTGTACGCGTTGATTTCCCCGCCCACCGACTCCATGCGGTTCAAGATGTGGAACGCCTTTCTCTTGGCAGTGCCCTTGAACAACACGTGCTCGATGAAATGTGCCAGCCCCTCTTCCCCTTTCCGTTCGTCGCGGGTCCCGGCGTTGACCACCAACGCACAATGCGTCACCTGACCCGCTTTGTGGGCATGGATCACGCGCAATCCATTGGACAGGGTGTGGGTGTGAAATTCAGGGGTCATTGTGTCAAACGTGCGAACCAATTTGAATCACCAAAAAGACATGCCCAAAAGCATGACCGCCGCGGCCGTCACCATCACCAACAACGTGTATGGCAAAATGTCCCGCGCCGACAGCCCGGTGATTCCGAGAAGCGGAAGGGCCCAAAACGGCTGCAGCATGTTGGTCAACTCGTCGCCGAAGGCCATCGCCATGATCCCCCGTTCCCATGACACGCCAAGTGCGTGACAAGCTTCCAGCACCAGGGGTCCCTGCACAGCCCACTGCCCCCCGCCGCTGGGCACAAACACATTCAGCACGCCGGCGGACACAAACAACGTCTCAGGCAACCACGCGGCCGACGTGGCGTCGACCAACGCCCCGGCCAAGGTTTGGCCCAATCCTGTTCCTGTCACAATGCCCATGATGCCGAAGTACAACGGGAACTGAACCAAAATGCCAGACGCCCCCCCAATCGCCTTGTCCAGGGCCGCCAAAAATCCACGCACCTGGCCATGGGCGAGAAGCGCCAGCGCCAGCAAAAGCATGTTGATCCAATCGGGGGTGACAAAGGACAACGCCATGCCACCTGGACTTTGAAGGGCCCACCAGCATGCGCCACCCAGCGTGACCACGCCAAGGCCCGACGCAATCCAGGGGGTGTTGTCCATCGCTTCTGCCACCCCTCCAAGGGTCTCGGCAGGTTGGACCCTCATCTCCTCTTGACGCCCTTCTTGGGGTGAGCTCGCGACCGCCACCTCCTGCAATCCGCCTTTCACCCGGCCGCCCAGCCATGCGAACAGGGCCACTACTGAGGCCACGACCGCACCCGTGACCATGAGGCTCCAGGGGGCAAACACGGTTTCGGTCAAGGAGATGGTCTCAGGCAACAACGGCGCCCATGAGACTTGAGGCACCAACGAAGTCAGATGTCCGGCTTCAGCCACCTTCAAGGGGGCAGAACCGCTGAGGCCCCCGTGCCACACCAGGAGGCCTGTGTATCCCGCCGCGCCGAGCATGCCTTGGGACAACGACCGCAATCCAGCCGAAGCCTGAGGCTTGTGCATCTCGTCCAACACGCCGCGCACCAAAATGGCGCCGGCCACAAGGCCAAGGCCCCAATTCAACCACCCCAGCACCATGCTAAGCAAGGCCACTTTCGCCGGCGCGAACCGCGGCGCCAACGTCACCCATCGAACAGCCCTGGCCAGCCCCCGAAGGACGGGAGGGGCCAATGCGAGCACGTGCCCGAGCACGAGCATGAACATCGCTTGAAACCCAAACCGCAACAGCCCCGGATTCCACAACCCCTTGCTCCACGCCTCCACCACATCGGAGGGCGTGGCGCTCGAGAGGGCCAATCCCGCGGCCACGAACGTCAACACCACCGCAATGGCAAACGGGCTCGGAAGCCAGCGCTGGAATGCCCGCGCGTAAGCGTTCAGAGCCCGTTCGATGGGCGAGGTCGGACCGTGGTCGGTCACGGTTTCGGATGTCAGAATGGCAAGTCGTCGTCGCCTGCGGGCGCGGACGGCATGGGAGGCACGGCCGGCATGGGCGCTGCACTCACGGCTTCAGGCGCCCCTGGCGCTGGGGCCGCCCCAGACGCATCGGCACGCTCCACGCGCCATGCATTCAAATCGACATAGTACTGGCCGTTGTACTCGCGGCCACGCAGGTCAAACTTCACGTTCAACACGTCGCCTTCCGAGTATTGGCCCAACTGCTCGGACTTCTCCTTCAACGCAGAGAACTTGATGTCTTGGGGGTACTGCTCCATCGTGGTGACCACGAAGTCGCGCTTGTAAAATCCGCTGGGGAAGTCTTGCTGATCGAACAGCTTCTTCAGGGTGCCTTTCACTTCAAATGCCATGGTTCAAAAATACGCTTCAGCCCCCGGGTTTGGAGGTCATCCCGCGTTGAATGACAGAAGGGTTTTCCACGCTTCATCCACCATGCCCTGGTCCAGCAAAGACCCCGCGTGTTGGTGGAGGGCCTGCTCCAACGCCGCACCGTCGTCCTCATGCTCCATGAAGAGGTCTGCCAGCTCCAGGAGTTTGTGCTCGTTCACGTCCGTTTCGTCCGGCAAAGCCTCTGCCCCACCCAACATGGCCAACTGGTTTCCGGTCAACACACGGCTGGTTCGGATGTCCTCGGGCAAGGCGTCCACCCCCATGCCCATCACGCCCAAAGGCTTGGGCACGGTGAACAACGCGTCGCCGTGTGCCCTGACGTAGTGGTCGCCGCCACAGCGGCCCACAAGGTCCAACAACGTGGCGTCGGGCACCCCGGCGTCGTTCACGACGTCGTCGCGGAAATGCATTTTGACAATCTCCGCGAACACCAACTGTCCGGCACCACCCTGGTCTCCGAGGGATTCCAATTTCACCACCTTGCACTCGAGCTGAACCGGCGCCTCCGCCACCCTTGGCGGCGACACTGCGTCGGACGACAAGGGCGTCAACCCGGTTTTGACAAATTCATCCACCCCCTCTGCGTAGTCGGTGCTCGCCAGGGAACATGCGTGAACCATGGCGTGGTCGACCAAATTCACCACCACCTCTGGCACGCGCTGAACGTTGTCCCAGGTGTGCTTGGTGCTGCCGTCTCGGCCGCGACGCGCGGGTGAAAACACCAACAAGGGCGGGTTCGCCGAGAACACATTGAAGTAGGAGAACGGAGCCAGGTTTACGCGTCCTTGCTCGTCTTGCGTGCTGACAAAGGCAATGGGACGAGGTGCGATGCCGCCGAGAAGACACTGATGCAACTTCCGCGCATCGAGTTCTGAGGGGGCGTAACTGGTCATGCTGGACGGTGCCCTTCCACGTCTTCAATCGACGACATGACCTTGTCCTTGAGCCCTTCCTTGAAGGCTGCAATTCGTGCGCGGAGGGCGTCGTCTGTGGCGCCAAGGATTTGAGCGGCCAAAATGCCTGCGTTGGTGCCGCCGTCCAACGCCACGGTCGCCACGGGCACCCCGGAAGGCATTTGAAGGATGCTCAACACGCTGTCCCACCCATCGATGCTGTTCCTGCTTTTGATGGGCACGCCGATGACAGGCAGCGGGGTCAGGGAGGCTGTCATGCCCGGCAAATGCGCTGCGCCGCCGGCCCCAGCGACAATCACACCGACACCACGGTCGGCCGCGCCGCGCGCATAGTCCACCATCCTGTCGGGGGTGCGGTGGGCAGACACCACGGTCATTTCACACTCAACCCCCAATTCTTGAAGCACGCGTTGTGCGCCTTCCATCACCGGGAGGTCGCTTTTGCTCCCCATGATGATGCCAACAGATTTCGTCATGATGCGAAGATACTCAGCCTCCCAACGCGTCGATTTGCTTTTTCAGCTCCGACGCGCGCTCGTAATTCTCCGTGGCGATGGCTTCGTCCAGTTGGCGCTTGAGGTCTTCCAAGCTCGGGGCGTCGTCCATCTCCTCTTGTGGAGCTGACTGCAACGTTTCCTCCGGAGGGTCTTGGTCGGTGGCGTCCAATTCCACCCCTGCCACCTCCATCACTTGGGTGCTGCAACGGATGGGACATCCAAACCGAACCGCGATGGCCACCGCATCCGACGACCTGGAGTCAATACGCTCTTCACGAATGCCATCGGTCACCACCAATTGGGCGTAAAAAATGCCCTCCGACATCTTGTGGATGACGACCTCGGTGACTTCCATCCCAAACACCGACAAGGTGTTCCGAAACAAATCGTGGGTCAAAGGCCGGCTTGGACGCATGTTCTCCATCTCGATGGCGATGGACTGCGCTTCTGCTCCCCCGATGACGATGGGCAGTTTGCGCTTGCCTTTCACCTCGCCCAACACCAAAGCATAGGCCCCAGAAGAGGAGCCGCTTAGGGCAATGTCGAGGATTTCAAGGTCGATGTGGGCCATGATTCAAGCTAGGAACCCCTGCCTCAGCTGAGGTTTTTGATGGCCTCGGTGAGCTTGGGCAACACCTCAAAGGCATCCCCGACAATCCCGTAATCCGCCGCCTTGAAGAACGGAGCCTCAGGGTCGGTGTTGATGGCCACGATGACTTTGCTTTGGTTGACACCGGCGAGGTGCTGGATCGCGCCTGAAATGCCTGCCGCGATGTACAAATCGGGGCGGATGGTGATGCCGGTTTGTCCCACGTGCTCGTGGTGAGGTCGCCATCCCATGTCGCTCACTGGACGGCTGCATGCGGTGGTGGCCTCCAAAGTGGTGGCCAATTCCTCGACGATGCCCCAGTGCTCAGGACCCTTCAGACCGCGGCCTGCAGACACCACGCGCACCGCCTCAGGGAGGGGCACTGAACCGTCGCTGCTGGAGGCTTTAAATCCAGTCACCTTCAACGACGCCTCCCCCACTTCGGGGGCAAACGACTCCACAGCCGCCTCGGCACCTCCACCTTCCACGCCAAACGCGTTGGGTGTGGTGGTGATCACCTTCACTTCAGAATCCACAGACACGTGGGCCATGGCTTTGCCGCTGAACACGTTCCGCTTCACGGTGCTTCCCTCGAGCAAGCCAGTTACCCCGGGCACCATTCCGGCGCCCAGCCGGACGGCCACGCGAGGGGCCACTGCACGTCCCACGTGGTTGTGGGGAGCCACCACCAAGGAAGCCCCTTCCGCCCTCGCAGCCTCGGAGACCGCACGGGCGATTTGCGCTTCGTCTTGGAGGTCTTGGGCCACGTGCAACACCTTGGAGGCGCCGGCGCTGCCTACGCCACCGTCTGCATTCAAGGCACCAATGGCCAGCGCCACCACGTCGGCTCCGCACTTCTTGGCGTAAGAAACCGCTTCGAGACCCGCCTTGGTGGCTTGTCCATCATGGGTTGGGAGGTATGCCAAACACTTCATGTTGTCGTCAATTCAAGGGTTGGGTCAGAGGACTTTGGCTTCTTCGCGCAACAAACGCACGAGCTCTTCGGGCTGGTCTGCAGAAATCATTTTGCAGTCTCCCTTGGCAGGTGGAAGTTCAAACTTCGCCACGCTTGCGGCCTGGAGGGCGTCTCCAGCAGGAACCACGTTCAACGGCTTGGTGCGCGCCGCCATGATGCCGCGCATATTAGGAATGCGCTGCTCGGCCATGCCTTTGGCTGCACTCACCACTGCAGGCAAGGAAGCTTCAACGCTTTCCAACCCGCCAGCCGCTTCACGGGTGGCTTTCACCACGCCGCCTTCCACCTCCAAGGACGTCGCCAAGGAAACGAACGAGGCGTTCATGAGCTCGGCCAGCATGCCGCCCACCACAGATCCGTTGTGGTCGATGGTCTCTTTTCCGCAGAGCACCAAATCGTACCTGCCTTCGCTGGCGTGGCTTGCGATGAGTGACGCGACTTGCAAGGCGTCTGTGGGGTTGGCGTCGATGCGGACCGCGTCGTCGGCCCCAATGGCCAGCGCCTTCCGGATCACGGGGTCGCAATCGGCTTCCCCCACCGTGATCGTGGTCACCGATCCACCTTGGGCTTCCTTCAATTCCAACGCACGCACCAACGCGTACCACTCGTCGTAGGGGTTGACAATGAATTGCACCCCATTGCTGTCGAATTGGGTGTCGCCTTCAGTGAAGGCAATCCGGCTTGTGGTGTCCGGCGCTTTGCTGATGCAAACGAGAATTTTCATGGCGCTGTGTTCAAGGGCTGAGGTCGCGTTGTTGGGCGTCCACAGGGAGGTCAAAGTTAGGTCAGGCAGGACGAGTCTGGGCCTCCTTCAGGCGCCAGTGGCATGGCATCGCCACATCCACTATCTTTGCCGCCCAAATTGCAGCATAAAATGCGTGAAGTCACATTCAGAGAAGCGGTGGCCGAGGCCATGAGCGAAGAGATGCGCCGCGACGAGTCGGTGTTTTTGCTTGGAGAGGAAGTGGCCGAGTACAACGGCGCTTACAAGGCATCCAAGGGCATGTTGGACGAGTTTGGAGCCGAGCGTGTCATCGACACGCCGATTGCGGAGCTGGGATTCAGCGCCATTGCAGTCGGGGCCGCCATGAACGGACTCCGCCCCATCGTGGAGTACATGACTTGGAACTTTGCAGTGTTGGCGTCTGACCAAATCATCAACCACGCGTCCAAAATGCTTCAGATGAGCGGCGGGCAATTCCCTGTGCCCATCGTGTTCCGCGGTCCCAACGGCACCGCGGGGCAACTTGCGGCCACGCACAGCCAGAGCTACGAGAGCCTCTACGCCTCCATGCCAGGCCTGAAAGTGGTGACGCCTTTCACGCCCTATGAAGCGAAGGGACTTTTGAAATCCGCCATCCGCGACAACGACCCAGTGCTCGTCATGGAGTCGGAAAAGATGTACGGCGACAAGGGCATGATCCCCGAAGGTGAGTTCTTGGTGCCCATTGGCAAAGCCAACGTGCGTCGCAAAGGAGACGACGTGACCATTGTCTCGTTTGGTAAAATCCTCAAGGACGTGCATGCCGCGGCCGACGAATTGGCCAAGGAGGGCATCGAGGCCGAGGTCATCGATTTGGTCACCATCCGTCCGCTCGACATCGACACCATTGTGGAAAGCATCAAGAAGACCAACCGTTTGGTCATCGTGGAAGAGAGCTTCCCTGTGGCTTCGATTGCAACCGAAATCACCTACCGCGTGCAGCGTCATGCGTTCGACCACTTGGATGCCCCGATTCGTCGGTTGTGCCAAAGCGACACGCCTTTCGCCTTCTCCACCAGCTTGATTGAAGAAGCCCTGCCGCAAGTCAAAGACATCGTCGAAGCCGTCAAGGACGTCGCGTACGTCGCGTAACCCAAGTCGGCCGAAATCAACCTTAAGATCAACCGGAGCATCGCTCCTTAATCAATTACCTATGCAGCAATCTCTGCTCTACCTCGTACCTGGCTTGGCCGTCCTCGGACTGGTCGTCATGGCCATTCAAGCCGCTTGGGTCCGCAAGCAAAGCACGGGCGAAGCCCGCATGATTGAAATCGCCCAGCACATTCACGAAGGCGCATTGGCCTTCTTGAGCGCTGAATACCGCATCCTGGCGGTGTTTGTCGTCATCGCTGGCGCCCTCCTCGGCCTCGTCTCCTCCATGGTGGAAACCACGCACTGGTTCATCGTTGTGGCCTTCGTGATCGGTGCTGTGTTCTCCGCACTGGCCGGAAACATCGGCATGCGCATCGCCACACAGGCCAACGTCCGGACCACCCAAGCCGCACGCACAAGTCTGAGCGAAGGCTTGAAAGTCTCCTTCACAGGCGGAATGGTGATGGGCCTCGGCGTGGCGGGTCTCGCCGTGTTCGGTCTGAGTGCCCTCTTCATCCTCCTCCTCGGTTGGATGGGTGGCGGCGCAGAAGGCACCTCCGTGGACCAAATGACCATCATCCTTGAGGCCCTTGCCGGGTTCTCACTCGGTGCAGAAAGCATCGCCTTGTTCGCACGTGTGGGCGGCGGCATCTACACGAAGGCGGCCGACGTCGGAGCCGACCTCGTCGGAAAGGTGGAAGCAGGCATTCCTGAGGACGACCCCCGCAACCCCGCCACCATCGCCGACAACGTGGGCGACAACGTGGGTGACGTGGCTGGCATGGGTGCGGATTTGTTCGGCTCTTACGTGGCCACGGTGTTGGCGGCCATGGTGCTCGGCAACTACGTCATCAGCGACATGGGCGGATCCATCGTCGACAACTTCGGAGGCATGTCCACCATTTTGTTGCCCCTCGTCATCTCTGCCCTGGGCATCGTGTTCTCCATCCTTGGCGCACAGGTCATCCGCGTGGGCGACGACGCCAAGGAGGCCCAAGTCCAATCTGCGTTGAACCGCGGAAACTGGGGTTCCATCGTGTTGACTGCAGTGGCGTGCTACTTCCTTGTGGACGTCATGTTGCCTGCCGAGCTGAGCATGGACTTCTTTGGTGAAGGCCTGCGCACGTTCAGCTCCATGAACGTGTTTTACTCTGTGGTGGTTGGCCTCATCGTGGGCGGCGCCATCAGCTACATGACCGAGTACTACACAGGATTGGGCAAGAAGCCTGTCTTGGACATCGTCCAACAGTCTTCCACGGGTGCAGCCACAAACATCATCGCAGGATTGGCGACGGGCATGATCTCCACGTTTGGCCCCATCTTGTTGTTCGCGGCGGCCATTTACACTGCTTACGAGTTTGCCGGATTCTACGGCGTGGCCATCGCAGCATGTTCCATGATGGCGACCACCGCCATGCAGTTGGCCATCGACGCCTTCGGCCCCATTGCCGACAACGCAGGTGGCATCGCTGAGATGAGTGAGCTTCCAGAGGAAGTGCGCGAGCGCACCGACATTTTGGACTCTGTGGGCAACACCACAGCCGCGATCGGAAAAGGCTTCGCCATCGCTTCTGCAGCGTTGACCGCACTCGCCCTTTTTGCAGCTTACGTCGAGTTCACCGGCATTGAAGGCATCAACATCTTCAAAGCCAACGTGCTCGCCGCACTCTTCATTGGAGGCATGGTTCCTGTGGTGTTCTCAGCGTTGGCCATGAACAGCGTCGGCAAGGCCGCCATGGAAATGGTGCAAGAGGTCCGTCGCCAGTTCAATGAGATTCCTGGAATCTTGGAAGGCACAGGCACCCCAGAATACGGCAAGTGTGTGGACATCTCCACCCAAGCAGCACTGAAAGAAATGATGTTGCCTGGCGCCATGACCATCCTCTTCCCCCTCGTCATTGGACTCTTGCCCTTGATGTTGGGCGCTGAAGCGGCTTGGGCGGCAGAAACCCTCGGTGGCTACATGGCGGGTGTGACCGTGAGCGGTGTGCTTTGGGCCATCTTCCAAAACAACGCTGGCGGTGCTTGGGACAACGCCAAGAAGTCCTTCGAGGCCGGCGTTGAAATCAACGGCGAGATGACATTCAAGGGCTCCGACGCCCACAAAGCCGCCGTCACTGGCGACACGGTTGGCGACCCGTTCAAAGACACCTCTGGTCCTTCCATGAACATCTTGATCAAATTGACCTGCCTCGTGGGCTTGGTGATTGCACCCATCTTGGGTGGAGGTCACGGCGAAGGCCATGCGGACACTGTGAACCAGGACCGCACTGAGGTTGTTGCTCAAACAACTGAAACCCTTTCTGAATGAACAAGTTTTTCTCCCTCCTTCTCGGAGCCTCGCTGCTCGCAGCATGCGGCACGTCTGCCCCCGAATCTGGCCACGACCACAACCATGGCTCAGAAGCTTCTGCCAACTTAACGGATGGCCTCTACGCCATCACCAAGGTGGCGCCCAAAGTCACTTGGTCTGCTGAAAAGTTGACCGGCGACGGTCACCAGGGCACATTGGCTGTGTCGGGCGGGAAGTTCAAGGTGGTTGAAGGCCAAATCCAAGACGGCGTGGTCAACTTCGACATGACCCAAATCGCGGTCACCGACCTGACCGGCGAGGAAAAGGCCAGCTTGGAAGGTCACCTCCGTTCTGGGGACTTTTTCAACGTCGAAACGCACCCCACCGCAGTGCTGACCGTGAACAGCATCGAGGACAACACGTTGTCAGCGAGCTTGGACATGAATGGGGTGAAGGTGGACTACTCCATTCCCGTGAGCATTTCCCAAACCGACGTGCCCGGAGACCAGCAAGGCATTGCCGTGACAGGCAAATTCAACATGGACCGCACCAAGCACAACATCACGTACCACTCTCAGACGTTCGACGACAAGTTGGACTGGTTCATCAAAGACGATGTGACCGTGGGCTTCGCCGTGATGGGCGTGCCCGTGCAGTGATTGAAACAACTTTCCATGAAAAAGGCCTGCTCGATGAGCAGGCCTTTTTTGTGTCATCAACTTGAGGGGACTTCTTCAGCTGAACAGGTTGTTGAGCTTGCCGTCGATGCTTGTGATGATCTTGCCCAAGTCCTCCTTGCTCTCGTGGAAATTGCTGTCGTCAACGTCCACGATGAGCAGCTCGCCTTTGGTGTAGGTGCTGATCCAAGCTTCGTACCGTTCATTGAGGCGGTTGAGGTAATCGAGGCGAATGGCCTCTTCGTAATCTCGACCACGCTTCTGAATCTGGGAGACCAAGGTCGGCACCGAGGCACGCAAGTACACGAGCAAATCCGGAGGCGTGACAAACTCCTCCATCAACTCAAACAGCGAGAGGTAATTCTCAAAGTCCCGGGTCGTCATCAACCCCATGGCCTGCAAGTTGGGCGCGAAAATGTTGGCGTCCTCGTAAATGGTTCGGTCTTGGATGATGGGCTTGCCTTTCTTCTTCATCTCAATCAATTGAGAGAAGCGACTCCGAAGGAAGTACACCTGCAAGTTGAACGACCAACGGGTCATGTCCTTGTAGAAGTCGTTGAGGTAGGGGTTGTTGTCCACCTCTTCAAAGTGGGGGGTGTAGCGGTAGTGCTTGGCCAACAACGTGGTCAACGTGGTCTTTCCTGAGCCAATGTTTCCTGCGACGGCGAGATGCATGGGAAGGGATCGAAATGAAACGAAAATTGAACGACCAAAGTAGGTCGGACCACACGCCCTTCCAAGGCCCGTCAACAGGTTGGGGATAACTATTCCGCGGACGCTGAGGCGCAGGCAAGCACCCCTTCCAACATCGCCCCAGACGCATCGAGCCTGGGCACCTTGTGCTGCCCTCCCAGGCGACCGCGCTCGGCCAGCCATCGGTCAAACGAACCTTCAGGCACCACATCAACTTGTGGCGCCTCCAAGATGAGGTTGTCTGTCCGCTTGGCTTGGTAATCGCCATTGACGGCTTTCAACCACCGATCCAATTCAGCAGACAATTGCGCCGCAGGCGGCACGGTACGTCCAGGCTGGAACTCCACCACCCAGCGGTGGGCGACGGGCTTGCCAGCGTCGTCGAACCGCGGCGCCCCGGTGAAGTTGTACACCTCCGTGTTCAGGGCCTTGGCTACTTCCGCCCAAGCCCGGTCGGCATTCTGCGCCATCAACTCCTCCCCAACCACATTGAGGTGCGAGGTCACCCTGCCGACCACTTGCACGCGCAGGGGAACTTTGGAGGTGATTGTGACCAGATCCCCCACCATCAAGCGCCAAACGCCGGCGTTGGTGGAAACGACAAGCGCGTAGGTTTGGCCCTCCCCCACTTCTCGAAATTCCAAAGCCGCCGGCTCATCCTTGTCCAATTCCGACATGGGGACAAACTCGTAGTAAATCCCGTGGTCCATCAGCAAGGCCATGTCGTCCCGCTCAAGATCGTCCTGGAAGGCAAAAAATCCTTCGGAAGCGTTGTAAGTCTCCAGGTAGTGAATGCCCCGACCTCCCTTGAGCGGAGGCAGCAGTGACTCGAAGGTCCTCCGGTAAGGCGCAAAGCCCACCCCACCGTGCATGTACAACCACAAATTGGGCCACACTTCCCACAGGTTCGACTTTCCGCTTTTCTCCAAAACCCGCTGGCAGACCAAGGCCATCCAACTGGGAACCCCCGCCAAAATCCGCACGTCCTCCGTCATCGTGGCATCCGCGATGGCATCCACCTTGGACGTCCAGTCGTCCATCAACGCGATGGATTTGTCTGGGGTTCTTCGGGCCTCGCACCAAGGCGGGAGATGGTTGACAATGATGGCACTCAGGTCTCCTTTGACAGCATGGTGGCCGTCGTGCACCAACGCGCTGGACCCACCAAGGATCAAATGCTTGCCCTGGTACAACTGGGCCTCCGGAACTTGGGCACAATACTGGGCCAACAAATCCTTGCCGCCCCGATAGTGACCACGCTGGAGCGCATCCCGCGTGACAGGCAACCACTTGAACTGGTCGGTGGTGGTGCCTGAACTTTGGGCAAACCACTTGGTATCTCCTGGCCAAAGGACATTCTCCTCCCCTGCCATGGCCCGTTCTATCCAAGGCTTCAGGTCGTCGTATTTGACCACGGGCAAGGCACGGACAAAATCCTTCCGGCGGGAGACGTCGGACAGGTGATGGACGCCATGGGCACGGCCGTACTCGGTGGAGGCCAATCCGTGAATCAATCCCAAAAACACGCCGCGCTGCGCGTCCGCTGGGCGATGTTGCGCCCACAACAAACGGGGCATCCGGACCCCAATCAGCCGATGAAAAATGCGGTTGCCCAGCATGCCCCGAAGGTACAGGCCCAATCAACCCTCCACGAGGACGGGCGCAAAGACTTTGTCCACGGCGTCCAAGGCTTTGTCAATGTCTGCCGACGTCGTGTACCTCGAAAAAGAGAACCGGACGCTGGCGCGTTGAGGATCTTGGCAGCCGAGGGCACGCAACACGTGCGAGCCCTGGGTTGCGCCGCTGGAACACGCGCTTCCGCCCGAGCAAGCCACCCCTTCCAAGTCGAGCAGGAAGGTGGCCATCCCGCTGTTGGGGTGCGGTGGAAATTTCACGTTGAGCACCGTGTACAAGCGGTCCTCTTGGTCAGAATGACCGTTGAACACCACTTCTGGGAGGCGAGCACGAAGCCCGTCCACCATGAGCTGCTTCACCCCGCGCACATGAGACTCGTGCTCCACCATGTGCACGAAGGCGAGCTCAAACGCCTTCGCCAAACCCACGATGCCCGCCACGTTCTCTGTGCCACCGCGCATGGCGCGCTCCTGGCCTCCACCGACAATCATGCCGTCGATGCGCAAGTCAGGGTTGGTGTACAGGAATCCTGAACCTTTGGGGCCGTGAAATTTGTGGGCGCTGCACGCCAGAAAATCAATATCCACCTTGGACAGGTCCATGGGGTAATGCCCCATCGTTTGGACGGTGTCGCTGTGGAACAACGCCCCATGCGTCCGGCACAACTTCCCCACGGCTTGCAAGTCGATCATCACGCCGACTTCGTTGTTGGCATGCATCAGGGACACCAACGTTTTGGCCGAAGCGTCCTCGAGCAACTCGCGCAAATGGGCCATGTCCACTTCCCCGCAGGGCAGGTGACGCACATGGGCCACCTCCACACCCTTGGCCTCCATGGACGCAGACGCCTTGACCACCGCGCTGTGCTCTGCGGCCGACGTGACAATGCGAGTCACGCCCAGGCACCCCACGGCGGCTGAGATCGCGTGGTTGTCCGCTTCCGTGCCCCCTGAAGTGAAGCAAATGGAACGCGGCGCACACTTGAGGCGCGCGGCAATGGCCCTGCGGCTGGTTTCCACGAGCGCCTTCGCCTTGCGGCCCACGGCGTGGGACGACGATGGATTGCCAAACGCATGTTGGTACACGTCCAACATGGCCTCGGCCACCTCAGGGGCGACCGGGGTCGTGGCTGCGTTGTCCAAATAGGCGGCACTCATGCCGACAAATTTACGCTTGAGGTCCCTCCAACGACGCCAAGTGACGCTTCAAGTCTCCTTTGAACCTGTCCACAAGCGCCTGGGCCTCCTGCGGCGTCGGGCCCTCTGCGTAGATCCGAATGATCGGCTCGGTGTTGCTTTTGCGCAAATGCACCCACCCGTGTTCCAAGTCAAACTTCACCCCGTCGACGTCGTTCACTTCGGCGTCTTTGACTTCCATCTGGAGGGCGGCAAGTGCCTTGTCCACATCCACCGGAGGCAGGTCCATCTTGTCCTTGACCATGCTGAAATCTGGGTAGGTGGCACGCAGCGCGCTGCACGTCATGCCTTTTGACACCAGCAACGTCAAGAACAAACCAATGCCCACCAACGCGTCCCGCCCGGCATGCGACGTGGGGTAAATGACCCCGCCGTTGCCTTCGCCGCCGAGGATGGCGCCGACTTCTCGCATTTGGGCCACGACGTTGACCTCCCCCACGGCCGCGGCGGTGTAAGCGCATCCGTGGCGGGCACTCACTTCACGAAGCGCCCTGGTGCTGCTCAAATTGCTGACCGTCGGTCCTGGGGTGTGGGCCAACACATGGTCGGCCACCGCCACAAGGGTGTATTCTTCCCCGAAGAAGCTCCCGTCCTCGCTCACAAAACACAACCTGTCCACGTCAGGATCCACGCTGATGCCCAAGTCGCAGGACTGGGCCGTGACGGCGTCCGTCAAATCCACGAGGTGTTTGGGCAGGGGCTCAGGGTTGTGGGCAAAATGTCCTGTGGGGTCGCAATGCACCGGCACCACCTCCACATTGAGCGCCTCAAGAAGGAGGGGCACCGCCAGCCCGCCAGAGGAGTTCACCGCATCCACGGCCACTTTCAAGCCAGCAGCACGAATGGCGTCGGGGTCGACGAGCGCCAAACCCAACACGTGGTCCACGTGCTTCTGCAACCACGTGTCGTCGTGGGTGGTGGTGCCCGTGTCGTCCACGTCGGCAAACGTCAAGGTCGACTTGGCCAAGTCCAACACGCGTTCCCCCGCATCCTTGGACAGGAATTCGCCATGCTCGTTCAGCAACTTCAAGGCGTTCCATTGTTTGGGGTTGTGTGAGGCGGTCAAAATCAACCCTCCATCGGCCTCCAACCCCGGCACGGCCAATTCCACTGTGGGGGTGGTGCTCAGCCCCAAATCGATCACGTCGATGCCTTGCGCATTCAAGGTCCCACACACGATGTCCCGGACCCACGGCCCACTGATTCGGGCGTCGCGCCCCACCACCACGACCGGCTTGCGCTCGGAAGTTGGGTGCTTTTGAAGAATCCAAGCGCCATATCCGCTGGCGAATTGAACCACATCTGAGGGGCTCAACCCCTCTCCTGCCTGGCCTCCTACTGTGCCGCGGATGCCTGAAATGGACGCAATCAACATGGCCGCAAGGTAACTCTTGGGCCCAGCTCACCGATGTTCATTTTTCCTGGGTCCATGTTCAAAAGCCCACCAGTTCTGAAGGATTCTTCCGACATTTGCCTTGTACTTTGAGTGGCATGCAAGACGAGGGACGTCGACATCAAGAAGAAGAGCAACTTCACGCACTGGTCAAGGCTTTTGAAGCCATGATGAAAGCAGGTGAATCCAAGTTTTTCGACCACGATGAATTGGAGTGGCTGATTGAGCATTTCTTGGAGAAAGGCTCGGTTCGGAAAGCCCAACAGGTGCACCACCACGCCATCGGCTTGTACCCTGAAAGCATCTCCCTCCAGCTTCGTGAGGCCCAAATTCTGACCAGCACGGGCAAGCACGTTCAAGCGATCCCCCGGCTCAAGAACTTGTTGTCGTTTGAACCGCACAACGAGGAGATCCACCTCACGCTCGCCAACATTTACAGCCAGATGCACGAGCACAAGCTCGCGCTTCAGCACTTCAACGCCGTGCTCACGTTCGCAGACGCGGAACTCAAGCGTGACGTCTACATCGATGTGGCGTTGGAGCACGAGAACCTTGGCGAGTGGAAGCAAGCGATCCGCATTTTGCACGACGCCTTGGACGCCGACCCGAGCAACGAAACCGCGCTGTACGAGTTGGCCTTTTGCTACGACAAGGAAGGACGCATCCAAGAAGCAGCAGACTTCTACCTCCGCTACTTGGACGACCACCCGTACAGTTTTGCCGCTTGGTACAACTTGGGCAACGCCCACCAGCGCCTCGGAAAACTGAAGGAAGCTGTGGATGCGTACGACTTTGCCATCGCCATTGAAGGGGCCTTCGCGCCGGCGTACCACCAAAAGGCGGAAGCGCTCACGGCCATGGAGAAGTACGGCGACGCCCTGGAAGTGCACCGAGAGTCCCTTGAAGTGGACGCCCCCCAACCCAGCACGCTTTGCTACATGGGGGAATGCTTGGAGCACATGGGAAGCCTCGAGGAGGCGGCGGAGTACTACCACCAATGTTTGGAACTCGACCCGCACTTCTTGGAGGCCCATGTGGGACTCGGGGTGCTGGAAGATTTGAAAGGGAACCAGGAAGGCGCGTTGGAACACATGGCCACCGCCCTGCTGCAGAACCCCCACCACGAAGACACCTTGCTGATGATGGCCACCGTTTTGAAGAAAATGGGGCGCCATGAAGAAGCGGACACCTGCCTGGTGCAGTTGTTGGAGCGCAACCCCAAACACGTGGAAGCGTGGGAGGAACGCGTGGACAACATGCAAGCACTTGAGGCGCATGAACAAGCACTGATTTTGCTCGACAATGCCTTCGAGCACGTCCCACCCACCTCCACAGTGCTGGGGTACAAACAATTCGTCAGCCTGTTCGCGTTGCGGATGGATGGAGAGGCCTTGCGCTTGCTCGACCATTTGCTCCTTGCAGATTTTGACGGCATGAACCGGTTGTTGGAAACCTACCCAGGTTTGCTCGACGACCCGCGCGTGGCCAGCCGCTACACGCGCATGAAACCCTGAACAATGAACCACAACCTTACGCATCTGCCGGAGCGCCCCGCGAAGCCCCGCGAATCGGGCTTGACCATGGTCATGGACAAAGGCCTGAGCCTGCGTCAAGCCGAAGACTTCCTCGAGGTCAACGCCGACAAAGTCGACTTGCTGAAGCTCGGATTTGGCACCTCCATCGCCACCCCAAACGTCAAGGAGAAGATCAAACTCTACCACGACGCCGGACTGATGGTCTACCCTGGCGGCACGCTCTTCGAAGCCTTTTTTGTCCGGAATCAACTCGACGACTACCTGCGCTTTGTGGACGACCTCGGGTTGGAAACGGTGGAAGTGAGCGACGGCTCCATGGTCATTGACGAGCAAGTGAAGTGCGAGATGATCAGCCGCTTGGCCAAGAATTACCGCGTGTTGAGCGAGGTGGGTTCCAAGGAAGCAGGCATCCTCATCAGCCCCAACAAGTGGACTTCGATGATGGAACAAGAGCTGGCTGCAGGCAGCTGGAAGGTCATTGCCGAGGCCCGCGAAAGCGGCAACGTGGGCATCTACCGTCCCAACGGCACCGCCCACACCGCCTTGGTGCGCCGCATCTTGGCCAAAGTCCAGCTCGAGGACATCCTGTGGGAAGCGCCCAAGAAGCCCCAGCAAGTGTGGTTCCTCAAGCAATTCGGGGCCAACGTGAATTTGGGCAACATCGGCCCCCACGATGTCATCCCCTTGGAGTGCCTGCGCCTCGGATTGCGTGGCGACACATTCTTTGACCACCTCCCCGCCGAGATGGCGGAAGGGGTGCGCCAAATTCCAGAAGACGCCGAAGTCGAGGACGACTGAACCGCTACCTTCGCGGACATGAAATCCATCTCGGTTGAACAATTGCACGCTTGGCGCCAAGACAACGTCGAGCACACCTTGATTGACATTCGTGAACCGTACGAACGGGAGGTCAGCCACATCGACGGCAAGCACATCCCGATGGCCGACATCCCCGCCCACGTCGAGCACTTGCCCAAGGATCATCCTGTGGTGATTCACTGCCGCTCCGGTGCGCGTTCTGCCGCGGTCACGCAGGCACTCACCACCCAGCTTGGGATGGACAACGTGCACAACTTGGAAGGCGGCATCAAGGCCTGGGCTGTGACGTTTGCCCCTGATATGGACGTGGCATGAACCAGCACGGGCAAATCGCATTGAAGGGATTTGCCATGGGCATGGCCGACCTCGTTCCTGGGGTCAGCGGAGGCACCATCGCGTTCATCGCCGGCATTTACGACCCGCTCCTGAACAGCCTCTCGGCGCTCAGCGGCGAAGGGCTCGCATGCGTCCGACGTGGAGAGTTCGAACAGGCTTGGAAGGCCATCAACGGCCCATTTCTGCTGGCCCTCGGTGCGGGCATCCTCACCGCCGTGGTCACGTTGGCCGCACCCCTGCACTGGTTGCTGGAGCACGAACCCGTCATGCTTCGCGCCTTTTTCACAGGGCTCGTGGCCGCCTCCGTCCCCTTGGTCGGGCGCCATTTGTCCCCCTGGAACGCGCAAGCTTGGGTGTGGGGTGCTGTGGGGTGCGCCGTGGCCGGGTTCGTCACGTCCCTCCCGCCTTTGGTGCAATCCACTTCTGCGTTGTGGCTCATGGGCTCTGGCATGCTCGCCATTTGCGCCATGTTGCTGCCCGGCATTTCAGGGAGCTTCTTGTTGCTCATCCTCGGGGCTTATGCGCCGGTGCTGTCGGCCATCAAAAGCTTCGACGTGGCCAAAATTGCGGCGTTTGGCATGGGCGCCGTCTTGGGGCTCCTCACCTTCAGCCGAGGGTTGAAATGGTTGCTCGCCACCCACAGACGGCCTGCCCTCGCCACCCTCACCGGGTTTTTGGTGGGGTCCCTTCAAGCATTGTGGCCCTGGAAAGAAGGCGTCCGCCCGTTGTACACCCACAGCGACGGCCGCGTGGAATGGCTTTTGGTCAACGTCTCTCCAGCGTCCGAGGACGTTTGGGCGGCTGCGGCTTGGACGTGCCTCGGGGCCGCCGTGGTGTGGGGGATTCACCGTTGGGGCGAGGCGAACAAGCAGGCTTCCTGACCGTGATTGGCGTCAAGCGACTTGGATTGATCGGCCACCCTGTCGGCCATTCGCAAAGCCCCAAGTTGTTTGCCGCGCGCTTTGAACGACTCGGGCGACACGACCTGAGCTACGAGGCGTTCGACCTTCCCGACATCTCTTCATTTCCAGCCTGGTCCCAGGACAACCCCGACGTGGTGGGATTGAACGTCACCGTTCCGCACAAGTCTGCCGTGCTGCCGTTCCTCCACAGCTTGGGGCCTGAGGCCGCCCAAATTGGCGCGGTCAACACGTTGGTGCGCACGCCAGAAGGATGGGTGGGGCACAACACCGACGCGTGGGGGTTCAGACGTTCCATCCAGCCTTTCTTGAAAAACACCCACGAGCGGGCGTTGGTGTTGGGCACCGGTGGCAGTGCATCCGCGGTCATTTGGGCTTTGCAAGACTTGGGCATTGACGTGGTGGCGGTCTCCAGGTCAGGCCAAAGCTCGGAAGGCAAACTGCATGCCGGCGCGCCTGTGATCGGTTACGACGAACTCAACCCTGCGCTGATCCAGCACCACTTGTTGGTGGTGCATTGCACCCCGGTGGGCATGTCCCCCAACACCGAGCACATGGTGGACTTCCCCACCTCCAACTTGGGCGCGGGACACCTCGTGGTGGACTTGGTGTATTCCCCCCCGAAAACGCGGCTGCTTCGCGAGGCACAAGCGCAAGGCGCGGTGGTGCTCAATGGCCAAGACATGCTCAGGTTGCAGGCCGACAAGGCTTGGGAATTTTGGGCCGAAGCGGGGGTTTGACCTTGTCGCTGCACAGTACTTTTGAAGGAGACCCCTGACCATGGCTTCAGACTCCAACCCACTGCCCCCCACGGAACAACCTGGTGCGTTCGACAACCTCCACAACATGGACGTTCATGAACTCTTGGGCGCCATGCACCAAGTGGACCACGACGTCCAACCGGCCGTGGAAGCGGCCCTGCCTGCGCTGGCGGGGTTGGTTGAAGCCTTGATCCCACGCATGGCTCAAGGAGGACGGTTGTTTTACTTGGGGGCCGGCACCAGCGGCCGCCTCGGGGTGGTCGACGCCAGCGAATGTCCACCCACCTTCGGGGTGCCCCATGGCGTGGTGGTGGGCATCATGGCGGGAGGAGACACCGCCATCCGCCGGGCGGTGGAGGGGGCCGAAGACGACGAAGCGCAAGGCTGGCGGGACTTGGAATCGCATCACCCGACTGAACACGACACCGTGGTCGGCATCGCCGCAAGTGGACGAACCCCTTACGTGGTCGGTGCGCTGAACAAGGCACGGAAACATGGCTTGCTGACAGGGTGCGTCACATGCAACCCGGACGGCCTGGTTGTCGGGGCGTGCGACCATCCGGTCGTGGCAGTCACGGGGCCGGAATTCGTGACGGGGTCGACCCGCATGAAGGCAGGAACGGCCACCAAACTTCTCCTCAACAGGCTCACGACCGCCACAATGATTCGACTCGGCCACGTGCAAGGCAACCGCATGGTGGACATGCAGCTTTCCAACGCCAAGTTGGTCGAACGTGGCTCCAGAATGGTGGCCGATGCCACGGGGTTGAACATGGCGGAAGCTGAAGCGCTTTTGTTGTCCCACGGCAGCGTGCGCGCCGCTGTGGAGGCCCACAAGGACTGACCCATGCACGCTCTTGAACCCTACTACGCCTGGCGCAACCACTACGTGGCGAGCCAAGATCCCCAAAGCCCGTTCTACGACCGGGTGTACAACGAGTTTGCCTACCACCTCAAGGTCTACAACCACTTCATCCACCCCCAATGGGATGAGTTTGGGAGCCAAACGCTCTACACCAAGATCCTCTACGCCGATTACGACGAAGGGTACGCCATCCTGGAATTCATCGGGGAGTGGAACGATTGTTTGTTCAACGACATCATGCTCTTGAAACGCGAGGTCATCGACCCGTTGATGGCAGGCGGGGTGACCAAGTTTGTGCTGATTGGCGAGAACGTGCTCAACTTTCACCACAGCGACGACGCGTACTACGAGGAGTGGTTCGACGAACTTGTGGAGGACGACGGATGGATTGCATTGCTGAATTTCCGCGAACACGTCTTGGCGGACATGCAAGCCATCGACCTCGATTCGTACTTCGTCCTCGGTGGGGAATTGAACGAACTCGGGTGGCGGACGTTCACCCCAGAACAGCTTTGCAGGCGCATCGACGATTGCGTGGAGCAGCGTTGGGGACTGCTGGGCTGAACCCGGCCCCAGTGGCAAGCGTCACCCCGCGACTTGGCTCTTCTGCCACGCCTCCCAAGCCTCTCGGTCTGAGGCGAAGTGAAAGTCTTGTGGCTTGAGCGTGTGGACGTCGCGCCAGCCGAGCTTTTGGTCCATCATGGGAACGCCCTTCCCGAACACATCTTCCAACATGCCGTCGTCCTCAAAGCGCACAGGGCCATCCAATCGGGCCAGATGGTGGATGGCCAACACCTGCTGGTTCTCGTCGAAGGAACTGATGTGGGCCTTGCGGCTGACGTGCAACAACGCGTCCACAGTCACCGACTGGCCCAACTCTTCCAAGGCCTCACGACGAATGGCTGCGGCTGGTCCTTCACCCCACTCCACGCCTCCGCCTGGAAATTTCATGACCCCACCCATCGGCAGCCGCTCGTAGGACACCAAGACCTTCCATTCTTGGACCACCACCATGTAGGCGCGGACGTTGAATCGTCCTTGTGGACGTGCCACTTTGGTGGCGCGCAGCATTTCGCGCTTGCCTGGGGGGCCAGGGATTCGGTCCATCTGGAATCCTGCCTCTTCCATGGTCCGACGGACGTCGCCCTTGGCGCAATACGTCACCAACTGACCGCCTGGCTTGAGCGCCCACCGCATCCGGTCCATCACAGGGGCGGTCCACAATTCCGGCTGTGCCGCCGGGGCGAAGGCGTCGAAGTACACGACGTCGGCCCAGCCCTCCTCCAGGAGCGCGTCCATGACGCCGGCGTCGATTCTGGTGAAATCCATATGAACGTCGACATGGCGTCCTGCCACGATGTTCTGGAGCACCTCTTCGGGTGCTTCGGCGAGCGCGGCATGGCCTAGCGGCGCGACGTCGGCCCAGCTCAAGGGCTTGGGTTCGAGGCTTCGGACGACCACCTGTCGGTTTGAGGATTTGGCCCGCACCCAGGCGTCCAAGACGTTGAGTCCCGTGCCGAGTCCCACCTCCAAAATGTGGATGGCCCCCTCCGGTTGCCGCGCAAAAGCCTCGTCCAACCCCATCGCACCAAACACGTGTTGCGTCTCCGCCCACGCGCCATGAACGCTGTGGTAGAACACATCCATCTCCGGGTTGTGGAGGGTGTGGCTGCCGTCTTTGGTCTCACGCAACTTCACCGCGCAAAGGTCAAAATCCTTCCATCGCTCCCAACCCAAACAGCGCAAAATCCAGCCGGACCGGGTCCTGGGGATCCATCTCCCGCAAAGAGGCCGTCAACTCGTCCACCGCCCGCCAGTCGTTGGCCTTGCGCGTCAACAGGCCGAGTTTGCGCCCCACGTTGCCGGTGTGCACGTCCAGCGGGATGTGCAAATCCTGCGGCCTGAACGACGACCAAAGCCCCAAGTCCACCCCTCGGGTCGACGGGCGAACCATCCACCGAAGGAACATGTTGAGGCGCTTGGCCGCGGAACCCGCCTCGGGGTTGGCCACGTGTTTTTTGGTGCGTGGCGACACGCCAGTTTGGGCCATGAATGTGCGGTGGAATCCCGCAAGCGTTGGCTTGATGCTGGCGGGGCCTTCACCTTCAGGCGCGTGCACCTGAAAGGCCGCCTCCAGGCTTCCGTGCGCCCGCATCAACCCACGCAAGGCCCGCATGAACCCGCGTGCGTCCTCGGCTTGGAACGTTCGGTGCACAAACCCATCGAACACTTTGAGGTCCGTCTCCTCATGCTCCAAGACGAATTGCCCGGGCGCATGGTCCATGCATTCCATCAATTTGTCCAAGCTTTTGAGGATGGACACCCGGTTGCCCCAAGCCAACGTCGCCGCCAAGAATGCAGACACTTCGACGTCTTCACGGCGCGTGAAACGGTGGGGCACAGAAAGGGGGTCGTTCGGGATGAAATCCGGCACCTCGTACTGCGAAGCTTTCTCCCACAAAAAGTCCTTGAGTTCCCCCTGGGTCATGCCGCAAAAATCGGGCTAAATTCGCGTCTGTGTGGGGTCGTCCTGACATACTCTGGGGTTTGCTGGCGCTCGCCATCCCTGTGGCCTTGCACTTGCTCCAGCTTCGGCGCTTCAAGCGCGTGGCGTTTTCCAACGTGGCCTTCCTCCGGGACGTGCAAAAAGAGGCCCGCTCCCGCCACAGGCTCAGGAATCTGCTGATTTTGCTGGCGCGGCTTCTGGCCTTCGGATGCTTGATTTTGGCCTTCGCGGACCCCATGCTGACGCCAGAATCCAAGGCTGGAGAAGCAGGCCGCAACGCCGTGTCCATCTACGTCGACACCAGCCCATCCATGATGGCGTCCGGCGAATCGGCTCCCTTGCTCCAAGAAGCCAAAGGGAAAGCCAACGCGTTGGTGGAGTCCTTTGCAGAAACCGACTTGTTCCACGTGTTCACAAGCGGATTTCAGGGCCAAGACCAGCGGTTCTTGACCCAGCCGGAGGCCCTTGAACGCATCGCCTCCATCCAACTTTCATCCCACAGCCCCGGACTGGAAGCTGTGATGGAGCGGTCCATGGACCAGTTGGGGCGGGCCGAATCGGCTTCAAAGCGGGCCTTTTGGATCAGCGACGTGCAAGAAAGCAGCCACGAGGTGGACGCCATGACGCCGCCAGACACCACGGTCTCGTGGCACCTGCTCCCTGTCCAAGCCAACCCCTCGCCCAACTTGTGGGTGGACTCGGTGTGGTTCGAAACGCCGCTGGCCCTGCCCGACCGCGATGCTGAGTTGCACGTTCGGATTGGCCATGATGCCCTCGACGGGGTGGACGGCCTCCCTTTGCAACTGCGCGTGGACGGGGTGCCCGAGGCCTTGGGGTCGTTCAATGTCGTGCCAGGCATGCCCACCGACACCGTGCTTCGTTTCACCCACGGAGCGCCGGGACCGCACCTCGTCGAAGTGCGCATCGACGACGCCCCAGTGTCCTTCGATGACGTGCACCACATCGGGTACAACGTGTCCTCCGGGGTGAAGGCTTTGCATTGGTCAGGCGGGGCGTTGAGGGACAAAACCACGCAAGCCGTCCAACAAGCGTTTCAGTCTTCGGACGGCCTTGTCGAGGTAGATTGGGTGCAGTCCTTGCCAACGTCTCCTGTCCTGATGGGGTACGACCTTTTGGTCGTTCATGCCATCGACGAACCCTCTCTGGGGGCCGTCTCTTTGGTGCGTGAATTCATGGCGCTCGGAGGAACCGTCATGGTGTTGCCGGACAGCTTGGCGCGCGGAACCTCTTGGATTGCTGGAGACGCCTCCTATGTTCGCGGAGCAGGACGGGTGACCGACGTTCAATGGTCACACCCCCTGTTTCAGCCCGTGTTTCGAAGCGTGCCGTCGCGGGTCGATTGGCCGGTGTACGACCGCATCCTCAACCGGCGTCCAAGGGCCCAAGAGCAAGTGCTGGCCACCGCGGCCAACGGACTGCCGTACCTGACCCGCATGCCGTCCGACGAGGGAGGAGACCTGTACTTGCTCGGCACGTGTCTGGAAACTGGGAACTTCACACGGCATGGCCTCTTCGTTCCCACGCTCCTGAGGGTGGCCGAATCAGCACGTCACGGAGCGGCCCTTGCCCAACGGCTGGACGACACCGAAGCCTTGACGGTTCCAAGGTTGCCCGGACAACGACGCGACAACACCTGGCGCATTGTGGGTGCCTCGGACGTGCAGGTGGTTCCCGAACGGAGAAGCACCCCGCAAGGCACGTCGCTCCGCTGGGGAGAGGGCCTGAACGAGCCTGGTGGGTACACCGTGCTTCGCAACGACACGGCCGTGGCCACTTTTGGACTCAACCACTCCCCCGATGAATCCAACTTGGCGGTGTGGGACATCGAGGCCTGGCGCGAACGAACCGCCTCGTTGGGCTGGCCTGACATTCAGATTTGGACCCAACCTGAAAGCCAACTCCGAAACTTGGTGGAACAACATATCTCTGGCAAACGGCTGGCGTGGTACTTTTTCGCCGCGGCCTTGATGGCGTTGGCTTTTGAAACTTTACTCCTTCGCAGATGGAACAAGCTCTTCTCCTGAAACAACTCCAGGTGCTGGATCCTTCCAGCCCATGGCATGGCCAGGTGGTCGACATTTTGGTGAACCAAGGCCAAATCGCCGAGGTCGCCCCCAACCTCGAAGCGTCCTCTGCCAAAGTCCTCGAAGGGCGTGGTGCCGTGGTGAGCCAAGGGTGGGTGGACGGCCAAGTCCACTTCCGCGAACCCGGAGAAGAAACCAAAGAGGGACTTGCCCACGGACTCCAAGTCGCCGCGGCAGCCGGGATGACCCAAGTGGCCTTGCTGCCCTCGACCCATCCCCCTGTGGACCACGCCATGGCCGTGGAAAGCCTGCTGGCCAAAGGGAACAAGGCCCAAGCTTCAGGCTGCCCGACCACCGTGCTGCCCATGGGATGCGTCACAGAGCAGGGTCAAGGCCAGCAACTGGCTGAAATGAGCGACATGGCGCACCACGGTGCGGTGGCCTTCACAGACGATGCGCCAATGGACCGGGTGGGGGCCTTGCAACGCGCCTTGACTTACTCCAGGGCCCATGGCAAGACCGTGATGGATTTGCCCCTGGAAACCGACTTGAACCAAGGTGGGGTGATGCACGAAGGGTTGGTGAGCACTGAAATGGGGTTGCTCGGCGTCCCGGTGGAAGCCGAAGTGCTTCGGGTGTCGCGTGATTTGGAGGTGCTGAGGCACGCGGGCGGACAGTTGCACTTTTCCATCGTGACCGCCGCCCAATCGCTCGACTTGATTCGAGAAGCCAAAGCCGAAGGACTCTCCGTGACATGCGGCACCACCGCAGGTCATTTGGTTTACATCGACGAAGACTTGAGAGGATTCCAAGGCACACTGAAGGTCCGAGCTCCGTTCCGCGCGGCGTTCGACCGGACAGCCTTGAGGAACGGCGTGTTGGACGGCACCATTGACATGGTGGTCAGCGACCACAGGCCTGAAGATTTGGAGCACCACGACGTGGAATTTGTCTTGAGCCCCAACGGCATGGCCAGCTTGTCGTCGGCATTTGCGCTGACCGTCCATGGCCTTGCGCAAGAGACTTCCAAAGACAACGCCCATGCTGCGGCCGTTCGCGCATGGTCTTCAGGGCCGAGGAACGTCCTGGGACTCGACCACGCCCCCATCGCAGCTGGAAGTGTGGCGAACTTGACCTGGCACGCACCAGAGGCTGCGCACCACGCCGAAGTTTCGACCAAGGCGGCCAACACACCTCCGTTGCCCGAAGGGTTGACATGCGCGGTCCGTGGCGTCGTCCACGGCACCAACCACTGGGTGGCTCAGGCCTGACCCTGCGGCCCCATGTAGGGCAAAGGCATGCCAGGGTCTTCTTGACCGTGGTCTTGAATCGGGCCGTGCTGCTTCTCGAAACGCTGCACGTTTTCAGCCAGCGCGCCCAAAAGACGCTTGACGTGATGCGGTGACATCACCACGCGGTTGCGAACCTTGGCTTTGGGCATCCCCGGCATCACCTGGATGAAATCCATCACAAACTCTGCGGGGCTGTGGGTGATGACGGCCAGGTTGGCGTACACCCCCGTGGCCACCTCCTCGGGGAGCTCAATGTTGAGTTTTCCCTTTTTGTCTTGATCTGCCATGACCCGAAGGTACGTCAGGCCTTGAGCTCCAAATCCAGCAACTCCGGAAGCGATTGGATCGTGCGCCAAGCCTCAGGATGTCGCTCTCCAGCAGGCGCGAAATGCACCCCCCTCCACCCCACTTGCTGGGCCCCCAAGACGTCGCTTTCCAAACTGTCCCCCACCATCACCACATACTTGAATTCTGCCGCAGTCAGCCCTGCACGTTCAGCCGCGAGCCGGTACGCTTGCGGGTTGGGCTTTTTGACCTCCAACGCGTCGCTGGTGTAGACCCCTTCGAAAAACGGCGTCAGGTTGCAGTTGTCCATCTTCAAATGCTGCACCTCGTCGAACCCGTTGGTCAGCACCCACATTCGGTGGCCTCGGGCGCGCAGGGTCTCAAGAACCTCCAACGTGCCTGGGATGAGGGTCTTTTGGCAGGGGCTGTGGGCCAAGTAATGCTCCCCCATTTGACCTGGAAAGCCCACAGGGCACGCCGCCCCACAAGCCTCCAACGCCAATTCAAACCGACGGCCGCGCAAGGTGGCTTTGTCCATCCTGCCGGCCCTGAATTCGGCCCAACAATGGTCGTTGGCCGCCTCGTAATGTCGAATCCACGTGGGCAGATCGGCCACCCCCAAGGACGCCAGGCCGAGGTCCTTGAACCCTTGCTCCAGGGCCAGCCTGGAGTTGGTTTCGAAGTCCCACAGCGTGTGGTCCAGGTCAAAGAACAAAGGAGCAAGGGTCATGAGAGATGTGCATTTTTGACCCACCATGATGCGGCAGCCAAGGCCAGCGCCCACAGGGCGAAGGCAAGCATCAAGCGCTGCATGACCCAAGGATGGTGTCGGAAATATTTGGCCGCAAGCGTGGTGGCAATCGGCACTGAAATCAAACCTGAGACCGCCAAGAGCCCGCGCAACCCAAAATGGTTTTTCAGCCACACAATGCGTCGACGCCCTTGCGTGAACGTTCGCTTTCCACGCTCTTCCCGCGACCCTAGCCTTTCCTCAAACCACGAAAACAAGCGCTTGCCTGAATGCCAAACCATCCACACCCCTCCGGCGGCACCCACCGCTGTGACCGCCCAAGCGACCCACCAAGGATGGCCTGTCGCCATCATCAAAGAGGGGGTGACCACGAACTTGACCACAGCCACGGCCGCCCAAGCGGCATACTCCAAAACCAATGTCGCGTCCAACGCTTGCCACTCCATGGTCTGAAGTTACCCCACAGTCTTGCTCTGGGCCTTTCGGGTGATGCCAACGTATGTTGACTTCCACCCCACCCATGCTTCTGTGTCGCTGATGGAGGTGTTGTGCCAGCACATCCGCCAACCTCCTCCGACAGCGGCCACCATCTCCAAAAGGTCGGTCAAGTGTTGTTCAGCCTGGGCAGCAGACCAGCCCAGCTTGCCCCGCATGGCTTCGTCCATGGCCACCATGGGCTGCAGCTTCAACGGCAGGGCCTTGTTGTCCCTCGCGTCAAACGCCGTGAAATCTCGACTCGTGCCGGCGCGGAAGCCCACGTCGTGGGCCCATCCCAACGAACTGTCCACTGCAATGCCCATGCCTACCCATTGTCGCCAAAGCCTTCCTGGACATCCCCGCAAAAAATGGGTTCTCACTTCATCGCAACGCACGCCAGGCCACGACTTCAACCGCGCTTGTTCTGCCAGCGCCACGTTGGGGTCTTCCAGCGCACCGTATCCAGGATGCCACCGCACCACAACCTGTGGACGATTCGAAAGGTTCCCCACCAAATCAGGCAACGCGGTTCCTGCTGGATCCAAGCCCACGTCGTAGGGACGGTTTCGGTTCGCGGCAAGCACGTGAAACGTCACGGGTTCGCCACGGTGATGTTCCAACAGCCAATCGTAAGTGTCGTAGGCGTCTTTCATCCACCCGCGGTTGACCCTGAACCGCTCCTGAACCACTGCCCAGCGTCCCAGACCAAGGTCACGCACCTGCAACAGCAACGATTTCCACCGAGCCCTTCCCTTGTGCTTGTACGCCACGTCCACGTCGAAAGTCCAATCGCACACCAAGGGTTGCTCCGCAACCCGGGGTCCAACGATGGTGTGCCACATGATGTCCACCCAAGGCCATCGGGGCTGTTGCGCCGCCGAAACGACCTGCCCAAATCCTTGAACGTGTCCTTGCAGAGACCGCCAAGCGGCGGGAAAGCTCCGAGGGCGACCATGTTCATCCAAAGCCACCCTGCCAGCTTGCTCTTCCCAACATGTGAGCGCGTGGAACGTCGCGGCCAAAGGATCGAAGGGCCAACTGTGGGCATCCGTCTCCACGGCGCAAGGCACACGCAAAGCCACCTCACCATGTTGCCAGGGGGTCCATTCCACGAGGTGGTCGTCTTGAGGCTGCACATCGGTTGTCACCAAAGGATGGTCGTGCCATCGTCCCACCTCAACGCCTTCACATTCCAAGCGGGTTTCTACCCCGTCATCTCGTCGCTGCCACCTCCAGGACGTCTTGAACCACCGACGAAAGACTTGGTCCATCACGTATTCCTGTCTAGGCGACGGTTCGCGCGCACTTCGCAGCACCCACGGGACATGTGACGCTGAATCAACCATCCAGCCCTTCCAGCATGAGGTTCAGCTTGCCCATGAGCTCTTGGGCGGCTTGTCCATCTCCGTAAAGCGCCCCAGGAGTGAACGCCCCCTCTTCAAGCAACCCATCAGCGAGGCGCTCCAAGGCCGCAGGGGCTGGGCAAAGCACCGATTGTCCTTCCGCCACCTGCTCCGTCCATTCTGTGGAGTCTCGCAAGACCACACACCGCCTTCCCAATGAATAGGCTTCCTTCTGAACGCCTCCGCTGTCAGTCAAGACCAACGGCGCTTCATGCGCGGCTTTGAGCAACTCCACGTAGCCCAACGGGTCCACAGCATCCACCCCCCACGATTCCAACCTCTCCTGCCATGGCCGTGAAGATGCTTCAAGCCCCTTCAAGGTGCGGGGGTGAATGGGCCAAACCGCCCGCAAACCGCATTTCTTCAGCCAAGCGCCAATGGCCTCAACCCAAGACCACAGTGTGGTGGGGTCGTCCACGTTGCTCGGGCGATGCATGGTCATCAACACCCTTCCTGAACGCGCCTTGTCTGCCTCGAATTGTGCGTTGAAATGGATGGCGTTGTCGTGCATGATGTCCCCCGTCTTCAACACCCAAGGTTTCCGCACAGAAGGCATGGCCTTGTCGGTCGAGTGGTCCAGGATGGCTTCCCGGGTCAAGTGATCCACCGCGGCATGGGTCGGACAGACCAAGATGGACGACATGCGGTCAGTCAGGACCCGATTGACTTCTTCAGGCATGCCCCAATCGTGGGAACGAAGGCCGGCCTCAATGTGAATCAATGGGATTTGCCTTGCCGTCGCAGCCCACGCCCCAGCGAGCGTGGAATCCGTGTCGCCAAAGACCACCACCCAAAAGGGGCTGTGGACGTCGATGGCCAACCGAATGCCTTCCATCATGTCGCCCAACCGAAGTTCCCGGCTTGCGGGGTTGGGCGTCAAACGCACATCAGGATCGGGCAAGCCCAATTCCTGAAAGAACTGCCCACTCAACGCCTCGTCATGATGCTGGCCGGTGTGCAACCATGTGCTGCGCCACCCCCCCACATCCACCAAAGCGCGGTGCAACGCCGCAGCCTTGATGAACTGGGGCCTTGCCCCCACCACAATCAACATGTGTTTGGATGCATTCATGGAAGCCAACCTTGGTCCGCAAAGCTAACGAACGCTTTTCCGGCCACGATGACATGGTCCAACACGGGAAGGTCCAAGTGTTTGCCGGCCTCACACAACGTGGAAGTCAACCGACGGTCTGCGTCACTGGGCTGTGGATTTCCAGACGGGTGGTTGTGCACCAACACCAGGGCCGCCGCGCGCATGGCCAAGGCACGCCCAAACACCAGCTTGGGGTCGACCACCGTGCCGGTCAAGCCTCCCCGAGAAATGCAGATTTCCGCCAACACATGGTTGGACCGCCTCAAGAGCAACACCCAGAACTCCTCGTGTTGCAAGTCTCCCAAGCGTGACACGAAGCGGTTTCGCACGTCTTCGCTCGTTTTGACCCAGGACCCAGCACGCTTCTGATGGCCTTCCCTTCTGCGTCCCAATTCCATGGCGGCCGCGACCAAGGTCGCTTTTGCAGGCCCGATGCCGTTGACCACCGTGAGGCTTTCCACAGGCCAGGACGCCAAATTGTTCAAGCAGCCCTGCGCCAACTCAAGCACTTCCTTGGCCAACGACTCAGCCGACCGTCCGTTGTGCCCAGTCCCCAACAGCAGGGCGATCAGTTCGCGGTCGTTCAACGCCCCCAATCCTTCCTGGGCCGCCCGTGCGCGTGGCCTTTCTTGCTCCAACATGGCACAAAAAAAACCCGCTGTCCAGGACAACGGGTTTGAAATTCTTGAGCGTCAGCTCGGAGTCGATGTTCAGAGGCTGGACACGTGCTTGGTCAAGCTCGACTTCAAGTTGGAAGCTTTGTTCTTGTGGATGATGTTGCGCTTGGCAAGTTTGTCCAACATGGCGCTCACCAAAGGCAACAACGCAGAAGCTTCTTTCGCATCGGTGGATGCGCGGAGCTTGCGGACGGCGTTGCGGGCCGTCTTGTGCTGGTAACGGTTGCGGTCACGCTTTTTCTCGTCGGACCGGATGCGCTTGAGGGCTGATTTGTGATGTGCCATGATGTGTACCTAGCTAAAACAGGGGTGCAAATATAGTGAGGAACGCGGGTCCTGCAACTTTGGGCCAAAAAAAGAAGGGCGCCAAAGCGCCCTTCCGTCCTAACAATCTACATGCACCCCGACAGCCGCATGCGAGCGTCTGCCGGAGGATGCTGAGCAAACATACCAGGTCGGCTTGACGTCGGGCCTCATGCGCTTGCTGGAGTCATCCACAGCAAACCCCAAGTTGCCCACATTTCCAACGGTTGTACCTTTCGAAGTCATGAGGCGCAAGGCACACTTTTCAGTTCTTTTGATGTCGTTCGGGCTGGCCGTCTTGGCAGCGGACTCTGCCTGGGGCCAAACTCCCCCCACGTTTGTGGACGTGGGCGCCGCAGCGGGACTTGACGCGGAAGGCCAACACCACTGTGTGGCCGTGGGCGACTACGACGGCGATGGAGACGAGGACATCTACGTCGGCACGAAATTCCAGCCCAACAGCTTGTACCGCAACAACGGCGACATGACGTTTACCAATGTTGCAGAAGAAGCCGGGGTGGCGGACGAAGGATTCACCAATGCGGCGATCTGGTTCGATTTCGACAACGACGGAGACCTCGATTTGGCCACGGGCAACGGCTTTGGAGGAAGCGACCCTGCGCCGAACCGATTCTACGTCAACCAAGGAGACGGCACCTTCGTCGACATGGCCGAGGCGTACGGCCTCAACAGCGCGTTGATGTGCCGAAGCCTGCACGCGGCGGACTACAACAACGACGGCTTCACCGACCTGTACGTGGTCAACATCAACGCGGTGAACCATTTCTACCGCAACGACGGAGGGAACGGCTTCACCAACGTGTATGGCGCCACGGGCACCTTCGACACGGGCGTCGGCATGGGGAGCATCTTCTTCGACTACGACAACGACGGAGACCAAGACCTCTACTTGACCCACGACGCCAACCAAACCAACAAGCTTTACCGCAACCAAGGGAACGGCACGTTCTTGAATTTGGCCTTCATGGCGGGGCTGAACTACCAAGGCAATTGCATGGGTGTGGACGTCGCAGACATCAACCACGACGGCCACTTGGACCTGTACATCACGGACCTCTACCCCAGCGCCATGTTCATGAACAACGGGGACGGAACGTTCGACGACATCAGCGTGTCCTCGGGGACCAACGATTCAGGGATGACCTGGGGGTGCGTCTTTTTCGACTACGACCACGACGGGCATTGGGACCTGTACATCGTGAACGACTACCTCTTCGCTCCCTTGCCCAACATCATGTACCACGGCAACGGCGACGGCACCTTCACCCCCGTGAGTGAGGGCAACTTCGCCTTGGAGCACCCCTATTCAGACTACGGCCTGGCGATGGCGGACTTCGACCAAGATGGGGATTTGGACCTCATCGTGGCCACCACCAAATCGTCGACCCAGCCGGGGTTGGCCTTGTTGCGAAACGACGCGTCCGAAGGCCACTGGATGCAAGTCAAACTGGTGGGCACGCTAGACAACCGCGACGCCGTGGGCGCCAGGGCCACCCTTCATCACAGCGGCACCGCCCACATGGACGAAGTCAACATTGGCCAGGGCTACTCTGGGGCGAGCACCCTCAACCTGCACTGGGGACTTGGTGAATTGACGTCGGTGGACTCGCTTGTCGTGCGCTGGCCCAACGGCGACATGAACACTTACCACGACTTGGAAGTCGACGCCCTTCACGAATTGTGGCAGCCCACAAATTGCCTGGCCGATTTCGACTACGACGCCGCGCGGACCTCCGCCGACCTGCTCGAAATGCTGAGCGGATATGGCGAAGAAGGGGTCGTTGGTGATTTGGACGGAGACGGCGTATGCGCCAGCTCAGACTTGTTGCTCTTCTTGTCGGTGTTTGGCACGGGCTGCGATTGAATCCGAAGTCTGCCTCACCTCATTCGCATACTTCGCCGAAGGCGCCCAGCATTTGAAGGACATCTGCCACGGACACTGCGCCGTCGCCGTTGAGGTCCTCGGGGCAATTGGAAGCTGCAGTGCCGTCCCCCACGCACGTGCCTGAGGCGGCGTCCCATACGGTGCCTTCGCCGCAACAATCTCCGTCCGAACATCCACTTGGCGTGACCGAGCCTCCGCAACTCTCGCAGGTGCCAAAGCACACGGCAGGAACGACGGCGTCTGCGCTGCCGACCGTGAGTTCACGGTTGTACCCGCCAAAACCGTTGGGGGCACCGCATTCGGCAGGAACGCCTTCATCCTCGCCCCAATCGTTGCCGTTGATGAATTTGTACTGCACCACGTCGCCTTGCACGGCCACGAAAGATGCCCTGTACAAGCTGTCCTCACCCAGTTCCATGGCGGTGCCGCCAGGGTTCCACCCTTGGAACGAGCCCGCCACGTGCACGCCGAGCGGCGACGCCTCCACGTCGCCAAGGCCGAGCTCAAATGTGGTGACGTACATGCACGAACCGTTGTCGGCCTCCGCCGACGGGTCGTAGTTCTGCGCGGCCTCGTCCATGCACCCCACGTTGGTCACAATGGGAGTCGATCCGTCGGTGTCGGGCGTGGGAAGCGGGGTGTCCATCAGCAGACGCCATTCTCCGGGTTGGAGGTACCAGGCGTTGCCCAATTCGTTCACCGCGATTTCTTCGCCTGTGAAGTGGTCGTACCACGTGCCGGTGTAAGGGAACCCAGGCACGATGTCCATGGGAATGATGTCGAAGTTGCCCACGAGGACTGCGTTTTGGTCTGCCGAGTACAAGTGGATGCGCTTGCCTTTGCCGCTGCCGTCCACATTGAAGTCGTACGTCCCAAACACCGGCTGGGTCTTCTTCAAGTGGTTGAGCGCCGCGATGGTCTTGGCCAAGCCCACCCGGTGTTCATTCTCCAAATCTTCCCATGGTGCGGGCTTCTCGTTGAGCTTGCAGCCCTCTTCAAATGTGCCATTCAGGCAATCGAAGATGCTGATTTGGTACCCGATTTCACCCCAGTTCCACATCATCTTGGGCCCGGGGATGGCCAGCAAAAAGGCGTGCATCATCTCCAAACGGTCCATGGCCGTGGCCTCTTGCTTGGTGTCGTAATCGCCGGACGCGTTGCCGTACGAAGTCAGGCTGAACGCCGCACGCTCCTCGTCGTGGCTTTCGGCGTACGTGACCAGGTTGGGCCAATTCCAACCTCGGTTTTGCCAAGAGCCGTAGTTGATGTCGCCGTCGTAGCCCATGGCCGATTCGGTGTACTGCTGGGTCATCTTGCCCCAAAGCATGAACCCACCGTCGGCGAGCACCGTTTCTTCATCGTTGTTGCCGAGGTGTTCCAAAATCACGTAGGACCCTGGGTGGTTGTTCCAGATGTGGGTGCCGTAATCGAAGAGGATGTCCACCCGGCTTTGGTCGTACTGGGACCAATACCCCACGTTGCTGCCTGAGTTGGTTTGGGTCAAGCCCTTGCTGAGGTCGACCCGGTAGCCGTCCACGTGGAATTCGTCGATCCAAAAGTCGAAGACGCGCTTCCAGAATTCCTTCGTCCACGGATCCCCGTGGTCGTAGTCGTACCCCGGGCTGAAGGGGTGGCGTGCCGTTTCGTTGAACCACGGGTTGTTCGCCGCGATGCTTCCATCACCGTCCAAGTAGAGCCGGGCCAACGGATCGGTGCCGTAGCCGTGGTTGGGGACGATGTCGAGGATGACCGCAATGCCCCGGTTGTGGCACTCGTTCACCAGTTCTTTCAGCTTCTCTTTCGTGCCGTAAAACTTGTCGACCGCAAAACGGTAAGTCGGGTTGTAGCCCCAGCTCAGGTTGCCCTCAAACTCGCTCACCGGCATGAGCTCGATGGCGTTGAACCCCATGTATTGCAAGTAATCCAACCGGTCGATGACGTCCTGAAACGTCTGGGTCTCGTCGAAATCGCGCACCAACGTTTCATAAATGATGAGGCGGTCGGACGGCGGGCGTTGGAAATTTTGGTCTGTCCAACCAAACTCAGGCTCCACCGTTTGGAACACGGTCTGCTGCCAATTGGCCTGCCCCGTGGGGTACGGTGGCATGTCAGGATAGGTGGAGGTGGAGATGTACTGGTCCTCCCACGGGTCGAGCACCAGCGTGCCATAGGGGTCTCCGATTTCCAAGTTTCCGTCGCACAAGAAGTGATAGCGGTACTGGACGTCCGGATTCAAGTTGCTCAACTGCATCCAGTGCAGGTTCCCGTCGGTGCTCTTCCGCATCAGGGAACTGTTGTTGATCACGAAGTTGTTGAAGTCGCCACGAAGGTGAACGTACGATTTGCCCGGCGCGCGCAATTGCACGATGGCCGTGTTGTCGTCCAAAATGTTCACCCCATCCAAGGTGCCAGGAGGCGGGTCCAAGACGATGGGGGTTTGGGCACAAACGTGGGACAGCAGCGCCAAGGCCCCACACAGGGAAACCACGCGGCGAAGGGCAAGCGAAAGGGACTTCATTGGATCAAGGTGCATTCTCACGCACATAAAAATACGACAATCCTCAGCGACCCAACACAACCAGTTCGTCCGCGAACAACCACGAGGGCTCCGTTGCGGCGTCGTGCCAAGGGGGACACACCCCGGCGTTCACCAAAGTCAACCGGACGAACCGAGCTTCAACCCCTGCGACGTCCAACGCAATTGGCACCACGGTTTGGCGGCCGTCGGGCGCCAGGGCGTCGTCCTGTTGGGACTGACCCAACACGTCGAAGTTGACGCCATCCTGGGACACCTCCCAGCGCACCTCTTGGGGCAGGAAAATCCAGGCGTCCTGGTAGAGGTAACACTGCACCTGCACCGATTCCAGCACCGTGGGCTCACCCAAATCCACCGTCACCATCATGTCTTGGCCTTGCACCGCTTGCCAGGCGCCGTCCCTGAAATCCACACTGCCCCGACGGCCGTCGGCCATGGCTTGGGGGCCGCCGCCGGTGTAATGCACGCTTGGCTCGTAACTGAGGTCCAAGGGACGGTGGGCACCGAGGTGGCCCGCCACGGGAAAGCGCTCCACCACCCCGGTCTTCCTTCCCCGCATCGCCACATCCACGTCGAGGGTTCCAACGCCCGACACCCGAAGGGTCTCTCCCACACGGCCTTGAAGCAGTTCGTTCACGAGGCCTCCGCCCTCTCGCTTAAAGGTCACCATGCCGCCTGCGTTGCGGATGGCGGGGCGCACCGTGACCGCGACTTGGCCCTGGGTGTCTGGCTGCACGTCAACCGCCACCGGCACCCCCTCCAGCCCTGGCGTGACACCCAAGAAATCCCAGCGTTGCGACAACGCGTCAAGCCGGACCAAAAACGCATCGTACGCCCCAGGTTGCTGGGTGACGGCAGGACCGGACCAAAACACTTCGGCCAGCCCGGTGGCCCTTGGAAAGACCTTGGACATGACCAGGTCCTGTGGTGCGTGCTCCGACCACATGTTGCATTCGCCGCCGACGATTTGGCCTTTGTGGCCCAGGGCCTCCTCAGGCACAGGGACAAAGCTGTACGCTTCCTCCAGGTCCGTGGACCGCAACGGGTAATCGAGGTAGCAATGGCTGGTGGGGGACACCACCGCGTCCGTGCCCAAGTGCGTCGCTTCCACCGCGCCTTCCATGCCACGCCAAGACTGCACCATGGCCCCCTCCGGCAGGCCACCCTCCAGGATTTCATCCCATCCCATGATGCGACGGCCTTTGCGGGCAAGGTGGGCGCCGACTTCATTGATGAAATAGGTTTGGAGTTCCGCTTCGGTTTGGAGGCCCAGCTCCGCCATTTTGGCCTGGCACTTGGGGCATTCCGCCCAACGCACCTTGGGCACTTCATCTCCACCAATGTGGATGACCTCCGACGGAAACATCTCGCAGGTCTCGTCCAGCACCGCTTTCAGGAACGCCATCGTGCTGTCGTTGCCGGCGCAATACACGTCCTTGAACACCCCCCAATTGTGGGGCACGGGCAAGATGTCGCCCGTGCAGCCCAGCCAGGGGTAGGCGGCCAAGGCCGCCCGGCTGTGGCCGGGCAGTTCCACCTCCGGCACGACCGTCACGTGTCGCTCCGCCGCGTAGGCGACGATGTCGGCGATGTCTTGTTTGGTGTAAGCGCCGCCATGAACCGTGCCGTCGGCCTCGGTTCGGAATCCGCCCACCTCCGTGAGTTTGGGGTACGCTTCGATGGGCAACCTCCATCCCTGGTCCTCGGTCAAGTGCCAATGCAGCACGTTCATTTTCTGAAGCGCCAAAGCGTCGATCATGTCCTTGACAAAGGACGGCGCCATGAAATGCCGACAACAGTCCAGCAACAGCCCCCGGTGCGCGAGGAACGCGCTGTCTTGGATGGCCACCGAAGGAAGCTCAAACCCTTGTGGACAGCCTTGTTCGCACACTGCCGGCATCAACTGCCGAAGCGTCGTCCAGGCGCGAAACGCCCCCTCCGCATCTTGCGCTTCGGCCACGATTCGGTCGTGTTCCACCGTCAGTGTGTAGCCTTCGGGGCCGAGGGGTTGGTCCGTGCGGGACCACAGCACATCCGCGTCGTCGGGATCGGTTCTCGACCACGCCAAGCCGGCGTGGGTCAACCACGCCTCCATCGGCTTCATGCCCCATGGCTCCGGCCAAGACACCTTCAATACCCCGTCGGTTCGAAAGCCCCGTCCCTGACTGTCTTCGTCACGAAGTTCCAGCGAGGCTGGCAAGGGCACGAGCCCAGAGGTTGAGCCCTGGGGCAACCCGTGCACTTGCGGGGAGGCGCATCCGGTCCAAAGGCCCAAGACGAACGCCAGCGCCAGTCCAAGCCCCAACCTCATGACAAAAAGGGTTCAGCCGCCTCCATCAACGCCACCGCCTTGTCCACGTCGACGGGGTGGGTGGCCGAGTCGAACAACGGCGAATGGCCTTCCCGCAAGGTGACCCTGCACGAGGCGTGCACGGCACTGAGTTGGGCGGCCGCCATGGCCTCGACGTCCTCGGGTTGGACGCCTCCGCCTGCGACGACCTGCAAGCCCTGCCGGGCCCATTGGGCCAATCGAGGCAGGCCTTCCACGGCGCGGGCGCATCCCCCACTGGAGAGCACAGACGTCACCCCGGCGTCCAACAACTTGTCCACGTCGGCTTCAGGTTCTTGGCTGACGTCAATCGCGCGGTGCCAAACCACACGCTCCGGCCCCACGGCCCGGCACAACGCCTCGAGGTAGGCCTCGTCCAAGGTCCCCTCCTCGTTGAGCCCGCCCACCACCACGGCTTCGGCGCCACAATCGAGCATGAGCTTGGCCTCCTCCACACTCCACGTTCGCTCGGAGTTGGACCACACGAAGTGGCCTTCACGCGGCCGAACCAAGGCCCGGACAGGCATGCCCATCGCCACGGCAGATTGCACCAGCACGGCGCTCGGGGTGAGTCCACCAGCGGTCCAGACGCTGCACAACTCCACACGGTCGGCCCCCACTTCCATGGCAACGGCGACGTCGCGGAGGGTGCTGGCGCAGATTTCAACTTGCATGGGTCAGGGTTTGGAGTTTCAACACGCCCCAGCCCGCGATTCCTGCCAACACCGCCAGGGCGACGGCCACGGTGGAATCGCCATACAAGCCGGAACCGGTGGCCAGCAATGCGGCATACACGGCGACGGACCCCAAGAAGGCCTGGAGCAAGCCGCGGGACACGGGAGGCGAGGTCGCTTCAGGGGCCGAGGATCCGTCGGCAAAGCGGGACCAACCTGGGCCACCGACCCCCGTGCGCTGGACAAACGCCCGCAACACTTCTGGGGATTCGTGGGGAAGACAAAACGCACTGAGAAGCCAACCTGCTGTGGTGATGCCCGTGCCCCACATCAACTTCTCCCATGGCGCAAGGGCCACGTCTGTCCAGGCGTCGTGGCCCCAAGTGAAATACGCCGCCACCACCAGCGAGATGAGCATGGCCGCCACCTCCGTCCAGGCGGAAATGCGCCACCAGAACCAGCGGAGCAAAAACAGCCCGCCTGTCCCCGCCCCCAGCAACAGCAACAAATTGAACGCCTGTCCTGCGTCGGTGAGGGTGAGGCCCAAGCCGGCGCCAATCACCAGCGAAACCCCAGTGGCCACGTGCCCCGCCACCACCCGCTGGCGCTCCGAAGCGTCCGGGCGGATGAACCTGCCGTAGAAATCGTGCACCAGATAACTGGCCCCCAAATTCAATTGGGTGCTCATGGTGCTCATGAAGGCCGCCAACAAGGAGGCCGCCACCAGGCCCAACAAGCCCGATGGGAGCAACGACAGCATCGCGGGGTACGCCAGGTCGTGTCCGACCTTGTCCTCGGCGATGGCCGGAAACGCCTGCCGCAAGGCATCCAAATCGGGGAAGACGACAATGGACGCCAAAGCCACCACGATCCATGGCCAGGGGCGAAGGGCGTAATGGGCCACATTGAACAGCAACGTGGCGCCCACGGCGTGGCCTTCGTCCTTCGCGGAAAACATGCGCTGCGCGATGTAGCCTCCCCCTCCAGGTTCCGCGCCCGGGTAGTAGCTGGACCACCATTGGACCGCCAAGGGAATGAGCAGCATGGGAATCCAAGCATCCGGGTCGGACAAGTCGGGGAGCATGGCCAGTTTGGGCTGCACGTCGGGATGGCTCAACAGACCTTCCAGGCCGCCCACCTCGGGCAAGCCCAGGATCCAGGAGGCGGCCCAGACCGACCCGACCATCGCCAGGATGAATTGCACGAAATCGGTGAGGATCACCGCGCGCAACCCTCCGAGTACGCTGTACGCCAAGGTGATGCTGCACGTCACCAACAAGGTGAGCCAGCCGGGCCATCCCAGCAAAATGCCGCCGAGTTTGATGGCGGCCAAACTGACGGTCGCCATGACCAACACGTTGAACACCAACCCGAGGTACAGAGCCCTGAAGCCCCGCAAAAACGCGGCGGGACGTCCACCGTACCGCAATTCGTAAAAACTGATGTCCGTCAAGACCCCGGACCGCCTCCACAGGCGGGCGTACACGAACACCGTCACCATGCCAGTCAACAAGAAGGCCCACCACGCCCAATTGCCCGACACCCCTTGTTGGCGAACCAAATCGGTGACCAAGTTGGGGGTGTCCGTGCTGAAGGTCGTGGCCACCATGCTGACCCCGAGGAGCCACCAGGGCATGTTTCGGCCGGCGAGGAAATAACCAGCGGCGTCGGATTTGGCCTGTTTGCTGGCCCACAGACCAACCCCCAGCGCCAAGGCGAAATAGGCGGCAACAATGCCCCAGTCCAAGGTGCTCAACATGAAACAAGGATAACCCAAGGGACAGCCCTCGCCGCGCTCAGAGACAAGGAGTTCCAAACACCCCGAGCAGGGCAAGTACGTCCGCCACGCTCACCGCACCGTCCCCATCCACGTCGCCTTCGCAACCTGCGGTGCATCCAAATTCTGACAACAGAAGCAACAAGTCCTCCACCCCCACTGAGCCATTGGCCACGATGTCTCCCAAGCACCCCACGGCCGGCGGCGCATCCACGTCGTAGTAGGCCGGGATGTCTGGGTAAGACGGACACACTTGGCGGCTTGTGAAGGAGGTGACTGCGGCGCGTGTGAGGTCGTAGGCGCCGGCGTCGGACATGTGAGGCACGTGCCCCTCCCCTTCCAACAACGTGATGGCATGGTCCAAACCGAGCGCTTCAGCTTGCAAGTGCACGGGCCACGATCCGTCCACTTGGCTCACTGGCAGCCCCAGCAGCTGGACAAAGCCCGTCCCAAACGGCACCGTCTCGTCGGCCGTGCCGTGGACACTCACCACCGGGGCGTCTCCCACCTCCATCCATCCTGCATCTCCCATGGCCCCGCAGAGGTTGACAATGGACAACACCTCGGAAGAATACCCTGGGCTTCCGGAAAGCCCTTCCAAGCCTCCTTGAAGCCCAGGTTGGGTCAAATCAATGGCGTCAGGCACCTCGTCCAAGTCGTCGATGTACGCCGAATGCAGGGCGATGAAGGCCCCGGCCGAAGAGCCGCCCAACACCACGCGGCTCGGGTCGATGCCCCAGGGATTGCCCTCCTCGGCATGGGACTTTCGCAAATGCCGAATGGCGCCTTTGGCGTCTTGCACGCCACGCATCACCGCCTCCAGCAAAGACACCTCCAGGCTGAACAAATCATCGATGCCGAGGCGGTATGAGATGGACACCGCGACGTACCCCATGCGAGCCAGGTCTTCGCACAGGGGCACCACGTCGGTGCCTTCCTTGCTGCCCGCCAAAAAGAAGCCGCCGTGCGCAAGCACAACCACGGGGCGGCTCGTGTGCGTGTCTCCTGCAGGACGATACACGTCCATGAAGAGTTCTTCATTCACCCCCGACGCCCCGATGTTGCTGCCGTAAAGCACGTCGCTGGTCACCTCCACCTCTTCAAACATGCGGTAGCGATAACGCTGGCCGTCGCATTGGGACCACGCTTCCGACCAAAGCCCAAACACCCCCAGGACGAGCCACGTCGACGCAAGCAGTGTCATGAAAAAATCCCTGGGCATGCGATGAAGGTACATCACACGACCAGGGATTCCCTCGTCAAGGCCAGGTGTGCTTTACTGCACGGCCAAGCGGCCCGACGTCGTCACGCCGTTGGTCGACGTCACGGTCACGTGGTACATGCCGGCTGTCAAACGTCCGAGCTCCAGCTGCACAGCACCGCCTTGACGGACCTGCTCGACGTCCACGACACGGCCACCCGCGTCCAAGACACGAACCACGTCTGTGGCCTGCACGCCCTGCAACCACGCCTGCTCACGGGCCGGGTTGGGCATAAGGCTCCAAGTGGGTTCGCCCACATCCGACAGGCCGTCCACGTTGCCGGTCACTGCATTCACGATGGCGCGGAACTCTTGATGGTACAGGTTGGCCACACGGGCGTCGTGGACGAACAAAGTGTTCTCGTCGTTGACGTTTTCCGCACTCGACGACCAGTTGTGCGAACCGGTGATCACCGTCGGGTCAGAGTCCACGTCGCCGTGGTCCACGATGGCGTATTTGTGGTGGCAGTCTCCGCTGGGCTCGTGCGCGTACACCTGCACCCCGTTGCCGATCATGTTGTCGAACTCGCTGCCGGTCACGTTGACCTGCTCGATGACCCCGATGGGACTGACGAAGAAGCTTTGGTTCAACTCGACGATGGCGTCTCCCAAATCGTCGCGCGTCATGGTCAACAAGGCAAACTCGAAGTCCGAGTTGGCGCCTTCAATCTGGGCTTGAATGGCGGCGGTGGTGCCGTCCGACGGAGAGAAGTAGAGCTCCACAGGGCTGCCCCCCACGACAAAGTCGACCGGGGTGTTCCAGGTCTTGTCCGGGCCAAACTTGGCGTTGGCCGCGTTGGGCTCCATGCCCTCGGCACCCCACATCTCCTCGAACTCGAGCTCGTACGCCCGGGCCAAGCTTTGGTCCTCCAACACAATCACGTTGTTGAGGTCGCTCACGAGCTGGCCCGTGGTGAGGTTGGTGGAACCGGTCAAGACGAACGCCTTGTCGGCATGGTCGGCGTCGCCAACAATGAACTTGTTGTGCATGCCACTCCCCTCCCCGTCGGTCCGGGGGTGGGTGACAATGGCGTCGTCCAAGCTGGACAGGCCGATGTTGGCGTTTTGGCCCTCGTAAATCCAGCGGATCTGCACGCCGTTCGCCGCGGCCGTGTTGAACGCTTCCTGGAGGGTTTGGTCGTTGAAGTTGTACGCCGCCACATCCAACGTGTGCTGGGCGCTTGTGATCCACGCGGCCACGGTGTCGTTCATGTCTGTGCCCAACGACAGCGCAAGCTCATCGGTGGCCACACTGTGGTCGACTGGGCCGTTGAAGTACACGTGAATGTCTCCGGAGCTCTCCGACACCGTCGCGTAAGGACGAATGCTGGAGGCCGCTTCGGAACCGTCCGCCAAGGTGCACACGGCACGCGCGTAGACAATCGAACCTGGCTCCAGACCAGTGAGGTTGGCTTCGTGGCTTGGGGTGTTGGTGCCGCCCATGGCCACTTCGCCCAGGGATTCGGTCAATCCATATTCAATGACCCCGTCGCACGCCAAGTCTGTGGTCCACGACAAGGTGAAACTGGTGGTGGCCATGTTCGACTGCATCACCGGAGAGGTGAAGCACAACGCCGACGCGGGAATCAAGTCCAACGGGCCGCGTGGGAGCAACTGATAGCCGCCAAATCCGTCGAACGAAAACTGGGAGACGATGCCCAACATGTCCACTTCGCAGCCGGTCAATTCTTCACCCACCAAGCTGTTGCTGGTGCGCACGTAAATGACGCCAGTCTCCCCAGACGCGGTGAAATCGTAGGTATTGTTGCCTGTGATGAACGTGCCCGCCAAGGGAAACGTCACGCCATTCACACGCACGAGCTGTCCTTCCAAGTTCTCGCCCATCTGCGCAGGCGTGGTCTCAAGCGGCTCAGGCACGGTGCCCGCGCCAAAGAACTCCACAGCAGTGAGGTTGGGGCCCACTTCCAACAACCCGTTGTATTCGGTGATTTCCCCGGTCACGCTCAAGCTGTCGCCAATCTGCGGGGTCGCGTCCCATGCAGACCAGTCCTGGCCTGGGTAAAGTGCGATGCCCGCGGTGGCGTCTTGCAAGTAGCGCACCGACCCAAGATTGTCGTCGCTTGTCACCACACCGGTGACCGTCACGGTTTGTCCGATGTTGTAATTCTCGCGCATGTCGAGAATGTTCTCTTGCGCCATCGAAGTGAAGGCGGCGAAGGAGGCCGCAAGGGCCAAGGTCAGTTTCAAATTCATGGCTTGGGTGTTCTGTTCTGAAGTCCTTTCAATTCGAGCACGGCACTCAACCGCACCATGCGGGGTGGGCCCACGAAGACCTCTGCCCGTCCACTTCCACCTTCCAATCCATATGGGTTGGGGGCGTATTGGGAGTTGTTGGTCGCGTCCGACACGTACAGGACGTCCAACGCGTTGGTCACGCTCAAGCGCAACCGCAACAACGCATTGTCCGACACGTCAAACGACGTCCCGGCGTTGAAGTTCAACAAGGCGTATCCAGGGGTGACCCACACATCCTTGGGTTCTCCTTCGGTGATGACGTCGCCCGGCGAGAAGCGGGCGTAGTGCTGCCAAAACCAGGTGTTGCGAATTGAGAAATACGTGCCGCGCTTGGGGCGGAAACTTGCCGCAAGGGAGATCTGACGTTGGGCGGCGTCCCCCACCTTCACCCCGTCAAGGTTGACCAAGGTGTCGGCGATGCTTTGGTCCGCCACACGCGTCACGAAGGCGTTGGTCGTGCGGTTGACCAAGTCCACGCGCTCGTTGCTCGTCCACCGCCAGTTGCCCGCGGAAACCACCCCTTGCACGTTGAATTTGGCCGTAGGGTCGTACGCAAAATCCCACTCGATGCCCGAGTGCACCGCGTCCGCATTCAAGAGGTTGTAGCCCAAGTTGCGGTCCACGTCGTCAATCACCGACAAGGCCACCGCGTTCCACTCCTCGGCGCTGGCGTTGCTCTCGGCCAAGGCAATCATGGCTTCGCGCCCCGCCACAGTGCTCGTGTCCGCGTAGACCGACAAGGTGGGGTCGTTCCACAACCCAGACACGCCGTAGAACCGGTTCACGGGCTTGTTTTCCCAACCCGTGCGGTAGGCGTTCACGTTCGAGGCAAACTTGCCCTTGGAGAACTTCACACCGGCCTCGACGGCCTTGACATACTGGTTCTCGTATCCCTCAATCACGTTGTTGTTGATGTCGAACACCGAGTTGAACAAAGGCGCCCGATTCAAATACCCCACGTTGGTGTAGGCGTTCACCCACTCGTTGAAGTTGTAGTTGCCGCCCGCCTTGATGGTGGCGCTGTTCAACCGCTCCCAATCCGTGGTGTAGTTGGCCAAGCCTTCGTGGTCTGCCGTGAGGAACGTCGTGTCGGTTTGCCACTCTGTCTCGCCGAGCACGCGGTACTCGTCAGTGGAGCGCACCTCGTAGGTCGTGTCGTTCAACGTCACCACATTGGGTCGGAAGTAGTCGATCGCGCGGTACCAGCTTTGGGCGCCCGACACGTTCACAAACGCCGAGTAGTTGTACTTGTCCAACTCGAGCTGGAAGTACGACCCACCCCAAGCGACTTGGCCGTCGTCGTGGTAGTAGTACTTGTCGCCCGTCCGGAGGGGCGCGTCGAAGTCGGAGTTTTGGTCGCGGCGGTCATCTGGGGCGTCGTAGTAGTCGGCCCCAAACATGTCGCCAATCGTCCGGTAGTGGCTCCCGGTGTAGTGACGCGCGTCCACCCCCGCACTCAACGTCCATTTGTCGTTCAATGCGCTGTTGAAGTTGGACAACGCCCCAAACCAGCGGTGGTCGTTGTGCGCGATGCGGATGAAGTTGGACCCCTTCCGCTCGCCGTTCTCGTCCACGTTCAATCCGTTGGGCCCGAACTCAAAGAGCTGGTGCGAATTCCACGTGCCCTGCATGTCAATTGTGCCGTCCTCAAGACGCGTGCCTGGCGTGCTCGCCAATGCTTCTCCACCCCCGCTGCCGAAGCTGGCGTAGGCCGTGGTTGTCAGCGTGGACTTGTCCGACAAGCTCCACACGTCACGGACGGTGACGATGGGCTTGAAGTATTGGTTTTGGCGTGGGTTGTACCGACGAACGGCGCCGTAGGTGGTGTCCACCTGTCCCGTCTCCTCGTTGTAGTTGTAGTAGACCTCCTCGTAGTTCACCATGAACTCGTTGAAGCCCCGTCCGCTGTTCAAGATGGCGGTTTCGCTCAACCCATCCACGACGCCTTGCAACTCCGCTTGACCATCCTCGTCTGTGAGCTCTTGGGCAAGGGCCTGGTCGTACTCGTAGACCTGCATCTGGTACGAACGCTGGCCGTGGCGTTGGGGCGCGCCAAACGTGGTGAAACTCAAGTTGTGGTTTCCCACCGTCTTGCGCCCCTTCAGGTAGTAAGCGTAGGCCTCCGATTCCAAGCCGTCTGCGAAGCCTTGGTTGGTCTTGTACGACCCCACGAAGTGCAAAAAGCCTTTGTCTTGGTTGCCAAAGACCCCGCTCAAACTGTTCCGAAAGTAGCCGTAGGATCCGATTTCAGATTGGTAGTTGATGGAGCCGTTGGCCGACTCGTCTCCCCCAGTCAAGATGTTGATGGTGCCCCCCACAGAAGGGATGGCCAGCTTGCTGGCGCCCAAACCGCGCTGCACCTGCGTGGTGCGAACCACCAAGTCCAACCCAGCCCAGTTGCTCCAGTACACCCAGCCGTTCTCCATGTCGTTCATGGGCACGCCGTCCACCATGACGGCGAGGTTGGTTTGGTCGAAGCCGCGAATGGTCACACGTGCGTCGCCATCTCCGCCCCCTTGCTGGGTGGCGTACACCCCAGGGGTCGTGTTCAACACCAAGGGAAGGTCACGGCCTGCGAGTTCCTCTTGGATTTGTGCGGGAAGGACATTCGTGAAGGCGACAGGCGTCTTGCGCGAGATGACCACATCTGCCGAGACCACGGCCTCTTTCATGATGAGGGTCTCCATGCGGAAGCGGACTGAAGTGTCCGCGCCCCCGCACTTGACCTGACGGGATTGGCTTTCGTAGCCGATGTAAGACACCTCGATCGTGGCCTCCCCTTTGGGCACGGCCATCGAGAACACCCCGTCGAAATCCGTGGCGACCACCGCGTTGCCTGACTTCACGTATGCCCCGATCAACGGATCTCCGGTCAACGCGTCTTCCACCACGCCGTTCACCGTGCACAATTGGGCGTGCGCGGTGAGGCTCAAAAACAGGGCCACCAGGGCCAAGCCCCAATGCTTCATCAAGTTCATTCGGATGCGGCTCACTTGCGAACCACGCGACGTGTCGCGCGGGCGCCGTTCTCAAAGTGCACCTCCATGAGGTACATGCCCGAGGGGGCTGTCGACAAAGAGAGCTCCACCATGCGACGGCCGTTCACAGCCTGGCGGCCGATTTGCTGGCCTGCCAAGTTGTGCAACACCACCTCACGGATGGCCTGCTCGCCCTTCACCCACACCACATCGCCGGTGGCGGGGTTGGGAAACACGTCGAACGCGGCAGTGCGTGCTGCTTCAAGCACTTGGGTGGTTCCGCAGTCGCACGTGTGAGATCCGAGGTTCACGAACACGCTGTCCAAGGTGTA